>NZ_JBICJR010000033.1:0-103739 GCF_043103245.1 Pseudomonas sp. YQ_6 | reverse complement strand
CGAAGCGCCGCGCGGGCGGCGCTCGATCTTATAGGCGCAGAATGTGTCGAGCCGGACACTTGGCGGCGCTCGATTTCACAGGCGCAGAATGTCTTAAGGCGGACACCTGCGGCGCTCGATCTCACAGGCGCTGAATGTCTCAATGCGGACACCCGGCGGCGCTCGATCTCACAGGCGCTGAATGTGTCGAGCCGGACACCTGGCGGCGCTCGATCTCGTCTCGAGCCGGACACCCGGCGCCGCTCGATCTCGTCTCAAGCCGGACACCTCTGAAAACTGACCCCGAAGTCCGGTTCCGCCGCCCGGCAGGCGTGGCTTAGAGCAGGTGCCGAAAGCCATCGAATTAGGCTAGAATGCACGGCCTCTAAGCACACCCCTTCCTGAGGCTGTCCCGACGATGTTGATCCTGCGCGGCGCTCCTGCCCTTTCTGCCTTTCGCCACGGTAAATTACTCGAGCAACTGAGCCAGAAAGTCCCCGCTGTTACTGGTTTGTATGCCGAATTTGCCCACTTCGCCGATGTCGACGGCGAGCTGACCGCCGACCAGCAGCAGGTGCTGGGCCGTCTGCTCAAGTACGGCCCGAGCGTGCCGGTACAGGAGCCGACCGGCCGCCTGTTCCTGGTCGTCCCGCGCCTGGGCACCATTTCGCCCTGGGCCAGCAAGGCCAGCGACATCGCCCACAACTGCGGCCTGCAGTCGATCCAGCGCCTGGAGCGCGGCATCGCCTACTACGTGGCCGGCACCCTGAGCGACGCTGACGCCGCCCTGATCGCCGCCGAACTGCACGACCGCATGACCCAGCGTGTGCTCAGCCAGCTGGAGCAGGCCGCTGACCTGTTCAGCCACGCCAAGCCCAAGCCAATGACCTCGGTCGACATCCTGGCCGGCGGCCGTGACGCCCTGGCCAAGGCCAACATCGACCTGGGCCTGGCCCTGGCCGAAGACGAGATCGACTACCTGGTCAATGCCTTCCAGGGCCTCAAACGCAACCCGAACGACATCGAACTGATGATGTTCGCCCAGGCCAACTCCGAGCACTGCCGCCACAAGATCTTCAACGCCAGTTGGGATATCGACGGCCAGGCCCAGGAAAAAAGCCTGTTCGGCATGATCAAGAACACCTACCAGATGCACAACGAAGGTGTGCTGTCGGCGTACAAGGACAACGCCTCGGTGATCGTCGGCAACGTTGCCGGCCGCTTCTTCCCGAACCCTGAAACCCGCCAGTACGGCGCGGTGCAGGAGCCGGTGCACATCCTGATGAAGGTGGAAACGCACAACCACCCGACCGCCATCGCCCCGTTCTCTGGCGCCTCCACCGGCTCCGGTGGCGAAATCCGCGACGAAGGTGCTACCGGCCGTGGCGCCAAGCCCAAGGCCGGCCTGACCGGCTTCACCGTGTCCAACCTGCGCATCCCGGGCTTCGAACAGCCTTGGGAGCAGGCCTATGGCAAGCCCGAGCGTATCGTCGACGCCCTCGACATCATGATCGAAGGCCCTCTTGGCGGCGCTGCGTTCAACAACGAATTCGGCCGCCCGGCACTGACCGGTTACTTCCGTACCTTCGAGCAAGCCATCAACACCCCGCACGGTGAAGAAGTGCGCGGCTACCACAAGCCGATCATGCTCGCCGGCGGTATGGGCAACATCCGTGAAGACCACGTGCAGAAGGGCGAAATCACTGTCGGCGCCAAGCTGATCGTGCTCGGTGGCCCGGCCATGCTGATCGGCCTGGGCGGTGGCGCTGCTTCGTCGGTGGCTACCGGTGCCAGCTCGGCTGACCTGGACTTCGCTTCGGTACAGCGCGAAAACCCTGAAATGGAGCGCCGTTGCCAGGAGGTCATCGACCGTTGCTGGCAGCTGGGCGACGAAAACCCGATCGCCTTCATCCACGACGTGGGCGCTGGCGGTATTTCCAACGCCTTCCCTGAGCTGGTCAACGACGGTGGCCGCGGTGGTCGCTTCGAGCTGCGCAACGTGCCCAACGACGAGCCGGGCATGGCCCCGCACGAAATCTGGAGCAACGAATCGCAAGAGCGTTACGTGCTGGCCGTCAGCGCGGTCGACTTCGAGCGCTTCAAGGCCATCTGCGAGCGCGAGCGTTGCCCGTTTGCCGTGGTCGGTGAAGCCACTGAAGAACCGCACCTGACCGTCAGCGACAGCCACTTCGGCAACACGCCGGTGGACATGCCACTGGACGTGCTGCTGGGCAAGCCGCCGCGCATGCACCGTTCGGTTACCCGCGAAGCCGAGCTGGGCGATGACTTCGACCCGAGCGAACTGGACCTGGACAGCGCCGTCCAGCGCGTGCTGAACCACCCGGCCGTGGCCAGCAAGAGCTTCCTGATCACCATTGGCGACCGCACCATCACCGGCCTGGTTGCCCGCGACCAGATGGTCGGCCCGTGGCAGGTTCCGGTGGCTGACTGCGCCGTTACCGCCACCAGCTTCGACGTCTACACCGGTGAAGCCATGGCCATGGGCGAGCGTACGCCGCTGGCGCTGCTGGATGCCCCGGCGTCCGGCCGCATGGCCATCGGCGAAACCCTGACCAACCTGGCGGCTTCGCGCATCGAAAAGCTGTCCGACATCAAACTGTCGGCCAACTGGATGTCCGCTGCTGGTCACCCAGGTGAAGACGCACGCCTGTACGACACCGTGAAGGCTGTCGGCATGGAGCTGTGCCCGGAGCTGGGCATCACCATTCCGGTCGGCAAAGACTCGATGTCGATGAAGACCAAGTGGAGCGACGAGGGCGTCGAGAAGAGCGTCACCTCGCCGATGTCGCTGATCATTACCGGCTTTGCCCCGGTCACCGACATCCGCAAGACCCTGACCCCGCAACTGCGCATGGACAAGGGCGAGACCGACCTGATCCTGATCGACCTGGGCCGTGGCAAGAACCGCATGGGTGCCTCGATCCTGGCCCAGACCTACGGCAAGATCGCTGCCCAGGCACCGGACGTTGACGACGCCGAAGACCTCAAGGCCTTCTTCGCCGTGATCCAGGGGCTGAACGCCGACGGCCACCTGCTGGCCTACCACGATCGTTCCGACGGCGGCCTGGTCACCACCGTGCTGGAAATGGCTTTCGCCGGCCACTGCGGCCTCGACCTGCAACTCGACCCGCTGACCGACAGCAAGGGTGAAGTGCCGGCCATCCTCTTCAACGAAGAGCTGGGTGCAGTGATCCAGGTTCGCCAGGATGCCACCCCGGACGTACTGGCACAGTTCAGCGCTGCTGGCCTGGGTGAAGAGTGCGTCGCGGTGATCGGCAAGCCAGTCAACAACGCTGAAGTGACCATCAGCCTGAACGGCGAAGTGCTGTTCGACGATGACCGTCGCATGCTGCAGCGCCAGTGGGCCGAGACCAGCTACCAGATCCAGCGCCTGCGCGACAACGCCGACTGCGCTGACCAGGAGTTCGACCTGCTGCTCGAGGAAGACAACCCGGGCCTGTCGGTGAAGCTGGGCTTCGACGTCAACGACGACATCGCCGCACCGTACATCAAGAAGGGCGTGCGCCCGCAAGTGGCTATCCTGCGCGAGCAGGGCGTCAACGGCCAGGTCGAGATGGCTGCTGCCTTCGATCGCGCCGGCTTCGCCGCCATCGACGTGCACATGAGCGACATCCTCGCTGGCCGTGTCGACTTCGAAGCCTTCAAGGGCCTGGTCGCCTGTGGCGGCTTTTCGTACGGTGACGTGCTGGGCGCTGGCGAAGGCTGGGCCAAGTCGGCGCTGTTCAACGCCCGTGCCCGTGACGCCTTCCAGGCCTTCTTCGAGCGTACCGACAGCTTCGCCCTGGGCGTGTGCAACGGTTGCCAGATGATGTCCAACCTGCACGAGCTGATCCCGGGCACCGAGTACTGGCCGCACTTCGTGCGCAACCGTTCCGAGCAGTTCGAGGCCCGCGTGGCCATGGTCGAAGTGCAGAAGTCCAACTCGATCTTCCTGCAGGGCATGGCCGGTTCGCGCATGCCGATCGCCATCGCCCACGGCGAAGGCCATGCCGAGTTCGCCAGCGAAGAAGCATTGCTGGAAGCCGATGTGTCCGGTTGCGTGGCCCTGCGCTACGTCGACAACCATGGCAAGGTCACCGAAGCCTACCCGGCCAACCCGAACGGCTCGCCGCGTGGTATCACCGGCCTGACCAGCCGCGACGGCCGCGTGACCATCATGATGCCGCACCCGGAGCGTGTGTTCCGCGCTGTGCAGAACTCCTGGCGCCCGGACGAGTGGCAGGAAGATGCCGCGCTGATGCGTATGTTCCGCAACGCGCGGGTGTGGGTGAACTAAGGCGTGTACAAGCTCGCCTTCTTCGTCCCCGTCAGCCATGTCGAAGTGGTCAAGGCCGCTGTGTTCGCTGCTGGCGGCGGGCGCATCGGTGACTATGACCACTGCGCCTGGCAAACCCTTGGCCAGGGCCAGTTCCGCCCGTTGGACGGCAGCCAGCCGTTCCTCGGGCAAGCGGGCCAGGTCGAGGCGGTGGAAGAGTGGAAGGTGGAGCTGGTGGTGGCTGACGAGCTGATTGTGCAGGTCGTCGCTGCGCTCAAGCAGAGCCACCCGTACGAGACGCCAGCCTATGAAGTCTGGCGGCTCGCCGAGTTCTAGAACGCATCACGGCTATTCGCGGGCACGCCCGCTCTCACAGGGATATCACAATCTTCAGAACATGTGATATCCCTGTGGGAGCGGGCGTGCCCGCGAAAGGGCCCTACAATCCAGCCACAATCTCCTTGCCTGGCTCCGGCCGCTTCAACATTCCACAAGCCAGCAACCCCACCTCGAACAGCACCCACATCGGCACTGCCAGCATCGTCTGCGAAAACACATCCGGCGGTGTCAGGATCATCCCCACCACAAAGCACCCGACGACCACGTAGGGCCTGCTGCGCCGCAATGTGGCCACATCGGCCAACCCCACCCAGACCACGATGAACGTCGCCACCGGGATCTCGAAGGCCAACCCGAACGCCAGGAACAGCGCCAGGATAAAGTCCAGGTACTGGCTGATATCGGTCATCATCGCGACGCCGTCCGGGGTCACGCTGGCAAAGAAACCGAACATCATCGGGAACACGAGGAAGAACGCGAACGCCATGCCGGTATAGAACAGCACGATGCTCGATACCAGCAGCGGCAGGGCAATGCGCCGTTCACGGCGGTACAGCCCCGGCGCCAGAAAGCCCCAGGCCTGATGCAGCAGCAGCGGCATGGCCAGGAACAGGGCGCACATCGCGGTCAGCTTGAACGGTGTCAGAAAGGGCGAGGTGACGCTGGTGGCGATCATGCTCGCGCCTTCCGGCAAGAAGCGCCGCAGCGGCTCGGAGATGAGCGTGTACAGCGTCTGGGCGAAGGGGAACAGGCCGGCGAACACCAAAGCCACCAGCGCCAGGCAACGCACCAGGCGTTTGCGCAGGTCGCGCAGGTGTTCGGTCAGCGGCATGCTCGCCGCAGGGTCCATGGCAATACTCATGAAGCATTTTCCTTGGGCAGCGCGGCCGTGGCCGCATCATTGGCCGGTTCCGCGTTCAGGCTGATGCCCTGGCGGATCTCCTGTTCCAGGCGCTGCAAAGGTGCGTTGTCGAGGTTGGGCATCTCGATTTCGCGCTCCACCTGCGTGCGCAAGGCGTGCATGGCCCGGCGCGCCTGGCCCAGGCCGCGCCCGAGGGTACGGGCTGCCACCGGCAGGCGCTCAGGGCCCAGCACCAACAGAGCGACGACGCCGATCAGCAGCAACTCGCAGAAGCCTACCTCGAACATCAGGCCTGGCGGTCCGCTTGAGTTTGTTGCGCAGCTTGGCCGTTCAGCGGGCACTGTTGCTGCACTTGCGCCTGGCCAGCGGCGCTGGCGTCATTGTCGCCGCCCATGGACTTACGAAAGCCCTGGATCGCCTCGCCCACATCGCTACCCAGGCCCTTCAGGCGTTTGGTACCAAACAGCAAGAATACGATCAGCAGTACGATCACCAGTTGCCAGATTCCAATGCCACCCATAGCGACCACTCCTGTAAGGTCATGAAAAGGAAGGGCAATCCTGCCTTGCCCAGATGACGTGCACATGACGAACGGGCATTGCCATCTAGCTGAAACACCCCGCGTGTTGACTGGCGTTTTTATTCCGCGAGCGAGGCACGCACGGATGGGTGGAAGGCAACAGCAGGGTGCGGCCCTGTTGATGGTGATGGTGGTGCTGGCAATGCTGGCGGCGGGCATGGCCTGGCTGGTGGAAGATGGCCGGCGCCAGGTGGATGAAGTACGCCTGCTGCACCAGCGAGTGCAGGTGCGGGCCATGGAGCAGGCCGGCCTGGCCTACGCCGCGCAGGCCCTGCGTGACCCCGCCTGGCGGCTTAGTCCGCTGTTCTGGCAAGCCTTGCGCGGGCAGCCGCTGAACTACGACTTTGGCGCTGGCCAGGCGCAGTTGCGGGTACGCGACCAGCACACCTGCTTCAACGTCAATGCGTTGCTGGGTGCCGATGGCGAGCGCGCCGAGCGCCAGTTGCGTTACCTGATGGGCGACGACATGGCCGCAGAACGCCTGGTCGACGCCTTGGCTGACTGGCTCGACGCCGACAGCGATGCGCGCCTGCAGGGCGCCGAAAGCGCCCAGTATCTGCGCCAGCAACCACCCCGGCTGGCGGCCAATCAGCCGATGCTCGACACCAGCGAGCTGAACCTGCTGCTGGAGCCGGACGCCAGCCGCCAGGCGCGGTACCCGATGCTCTGTGCGTTGCCGCAGACCACCGGCTGGCGGCTGAATGCCAATGCCTTGGGGTTGGAGCATCTGCCGCTGCTGGAAGCGCTGTACGAAGGGCGATATCCACGTTCCTTGCTCAGCCGCATCGTCAGCGGCCGGCCTGCGTCGGGCTATGTGGATGCGACCGCATTGCGCCAGGCGCTGGGGGCGGTGGATGACGAAACGTTCGAACGGTTGAGCGAAGGGCTGCTGCTCAACAGCGGGCATTTTCTGTTGCAGCTGTCGTTCGAGGAAGAGGGGCGGGTGATGCGCAGCGAGTTCCAGGTGGAGGCGCTGGGGGTGGTGCAATGGCATGCCCGGGTGCCCGCGCAGCAAGTGCGGGTGCGTAGCCGGGAGCCAATAGCCTGGTAACGTTCACGGGCAAGCCCGCCCCTACGCCGGTTTTCAAACCCGTGAGATCCCTGTAGGAGCGGGCTTGCCCGCGAAGAGGCCGGTACAGCCAGCAAAAGGCTGGCTGACCGGTACTGGATCAAACGGTGCCGATCTCACCGCCATCGATCCGCTGGATCACCACCGTCGAAGCCCGCGGCCGCACGGTAGCCCCAGCCGGCGTTGCATCGGTCGCCTTGTCGGTATACGGCCAGTTGTCAGGGTGTTGAATGTTGACGAACAGCGTCTTGTTGTCCGGGGTAAAGGTAATACCGGTCACCTCGCAACCATTTGGCCCGACGAAGAAGCGCCGCAGGTCCACCTGGTTCTGTGCGTTCACCGGCACCTGCTTGCCGCTGGCATCCACCAGGTCGGTAGGGATCACCGCCAGCAGCTGGTCGTTGGTGTAGTCGGTCAAGGTGCTTTCGCCGTTATCGGTCTCGAACCACAGCACGCCACGGCTATCGAAGCTCATGCCGTCGGGGCTTGCGAACTGGTTCAGTTCGGTCAGGCCGGAGCGGTTGATGTCGGCGGTACCGGCAGCGTTGGCGCCGAACACGAAGATGTCCCAGGTAAAGCTCAGCTGGTCGTCGCTTTCGTGCCAGCGAATGATGTGACCATGTCGGTTCGGGCCGCGTGGGTTCGCTGCATCGACCTTTTCCGGGGTACGTGCACTGTTGTTGGTCAGGGTCAGGTACACGTCGCCGTTCAGCGGGTTGACTGTCGTCCATTCCGGACGGTCCATCGGCGTTGCGCCCACGGCATCGCCAGCACCACGGGTGTTGAGGATGATGCCCGGCAGGTCACCATACAGCGCACCCAGGGTGCTGCCGCCCGTGGTGGCGGTGGCCACGTCCAGCAGCAGCCATACGCCGGTGCCGTCGGCATTGAAGCGGGCTACGTAGAGCTTGCCCTGGTCGAGGTACTTGGCGCCGGTGGCCAGGCGGTCGGCCGGGGTGGCGTCGGCGGGATCCCACACGGCGGTAGACACCCACTTGTACAGGTACTCGTTGTTCGAGTCGTCACCCATGTACCACACCAGCGGCTTGCCGGCGACGGGTAGGCCGGGGGCGCAGCCCTCGTGGCGGAAACGGCCCAGTGCGGTGCGTTTGGTGGCCAGGGTGCTGCTGTTGTACGGGTCGATCTCGACAATGTAGCCGTAGGTGCTGGCTTCGTTGCGGTAGTCGTCGGTGGCGCTGGCGCCTTTGACCGTTACGTCGAAACGGGCGAATTCGTCGTCCACTTCGCTGCTGTCACCGGCAGCGGTTTCCCACTTGTACTGGCCGCTGGAGGTGCCCACGCCAATGCGGCGCTGGTCCTCGGGGCGGGTGCCCTTGTTGACGAAGATGCCCGGCCAGTTCTCTTCGCAGGTCAGGTAGGTGCCCCACGGGGTGTAGCCGTTGCCGCAGTTGTTGTTGGTGCCGCGGCAGTGGGTGCCGGCGGTGGAGTACTTGGTCTTGACGTGGTCGCTGCCACGCAGCGGGCCGGTGATTTCCATGCGCGAAGCGGTAGTGAAACGGCGGTTCAGCGGGTCGTTGTCGACAACCTGCCAGCGGCCGTTGATTTTCTGCAGGCGCACTACGCCAGCGCCATGTGCGTTGATTTCCTTGCGCACTTCTTCGACCGGGCGCTTGCCGTTGACATCGGTGGTCGGGCCGGCCGGGTGCAGGGCGGCGGTGTCGATGTACTCGAAATTGATCGCCAGCAGGCCGTCTTCCGAGCTGCCGTTGATGGGGAAGAAGTGCATGCCGTCGTGGTGCATGCCCATGGCGTTGGCCTGGTCGGTCGAGGTGTTGCTGCCGTCGGACTTCCACGGGTTGCCGTTGCTGTTCAGTGGCGTACCCCAGGGCGCCAGCACGTAGGCGCTATAGCCGGCGGCGACCACACAGGCGTCGGTGCGCGAGCCTGGGATGGACTGGAAGCCCAGTGCCAGTTTGGGCACTTCCGGCTCGGTGACTGGCGGTTCGGTCACCGGGGGCTCGGTGACCGGATCATCGTGATCGGAACCACCACCGTCGAAGCAGCCTGTCAGGCCGGTACCGGCGATCATGGCGATGGCGGCGCCCAGGCTGCCGCGCATCACGCTGCGGCGGCTCAGGTAGGCGTCCATGACGTTGGCCATCGGCAGGTTGCCGCTTTGGTTCCGGTCCAGGTTGTCGCCGGTATCTCGACTCATCAGGGTGTCCTTGTGTTCGCTGAGTTGGAGGAAACCGCGACTTTAAGGCGCAAGTGTGATGATTCCTTGGCAGAAATATTAACGAGCTTTTAAAACTGTCTGATCTTAGATTGGTGATCTACAGATCAATTTGGAATTGCTGTCGGATTTCTGCCATCAAACTGTAATGCCAACGCCGCAACATCCGGGTCCCTGAATGGACGTGGATAGGATGGCGGATGCGATGGCGAGCAGTGTGCACAGGCGCGAAGTGATCGGCTGGATGGGTATCGGTGCCTTGGCACCGCTGCTCGGCGCCTGCACAGCCTTCCCAGGGCAGCAGGGCGGCAACGCCCAGCTCGACTTGCTGTACGTCGCCGATACCCTCGATGCCCGCCAGTCTGGCCAGGCGGTGGTACCGGCTACCCGGTTGGGGCCGGTCAGCCACTTGGGCCGCGCGCCATGGATGACCGGCAGCAGCGCCAGTATCGCCTACCCGCAACTGGCGCCGCTGCTCGATGCCGGCCAGGCAACGACAGCCCAGCTGGGCGGTTATGCGGTGCTCGCGGCGTTGCTGGAACAACTGCGTGGCGAGGCCGGTGCGGACAACAGCCTGACCCTGGAAAACGGCCAGGGCTGGAATGGCAGTGGCCTGGCCTACCTGACCCAGGGCGAAAGTGGTGTGCAAGGCAGCCAACTGCTGGGCATCGAAGCGCGGGTCAGCAGCGACGAGCGTGTGCTGTGGCCACAACGCAGCACGGGCCTGTATCGCCAGGCCAGCGCCATTACCCTCGGCGCCGGGCTGGCTGACGCGCAACGCCAGGCACTTGGCCTGGAAGCCTTGCATGTTTTTGAGCGCGGCGGTGCCCGTATCGCAGTGGTTGGCGTGACCGACCCCTACGCCCAGGACCAGAAAGCCTCTCTCAAACACTGGTACCAGTCACTGCAGCCGGTCTTCGAGCAAGCCCGGCGCGAGGCTGACCTGGTGGTGGCCATGGCCGATGCAGGCACGGGCCCCGGCCTGTGGCTGGCTGAACGGGTGCCGCAAGTCGACGTGCTGTTGTGCGCCCGTGGTCAGGACCTGTGGCCCGCGCCGGTCGAGGTCACCCAGGCCAGCGGTCGCCGTGTACCGGTGCTGTTTGCCGGCTGCCGGGGCAGCGGTGCCTTCCGCCTGCGCTGCCAGCGTGTGGCCGGCCAGTGGCAGTTCGACGGGCGTTTTTTCCCGGCCTTTGAACAGCAACTGGTGCCTGCTGCGCAGCTGCGTGTCGCGCAACTGCAGGCGCAACTGCGCCAGCAACGTGCCGGCCACGCGGCCTGGCTCGACCAACCGCTGGCCCGGGCGCCCCAGGCCTTGTGGCGCCGCGATACCCGTGGCGGCAGCTGGGACCGTCTGCTGCATCAAGCCCTGGCCGACGATAGCAGCATGCCCGTGTTGCTGCCGGGCCTGCGTTATGACTACCCGCTGTCAGCGGGGGCGTCTATTACCCGCGAACACCTGATCAGCCTCACCGGTGGCTACCCGGCGCCAGTGGTCGAAGCACCGGCCAGGCAGGTCGAGCAAGTGCTGGAAAACGCCGCTGAGCAATTGTTCGGTGACCCGCTGCTGCTGGACAACAGCCAGGACCTGCCGCGCTGGCAGGGCCAGGCCTGGAGCGTCAGCTACAGCCCGCAAGGTAAGCGCATCACTGGGCTGGAGCCGGTGCAGGGCCTGTGCCGCACCTTTGGCCTGCAATTCGAAAGCCAGGCCGGCGAGCCACTGTGGCAGCGGGTCGAAGCCTGGCTGGCCCGCCAGCCTGACAACTGGCAACTGGCGCCGCTGCAACTGCCCGAAGTGCGTTACGTGCAGGGGCACCCAGGCTGGCACCCACGGCAGTTGGCCTCGTGATGCTCACCTCGCGCCTGCTCACCGGCGCTGGCCTGACCCTGGCCGGCTGGCTGTCTGCGCAGTGTGTGCTGCAGTTGAGCCGGCAGCCACAAACGGCCACGGCGCCTGCGGCGGCCGACAGCCCGCTGCCCGGGCTGATGGTCGGTCACTGGCAAGCGCAGCCCGACGACGGCGCCATCGCCATCACCCGTCTGCCGCTGCAATACCTCGGCGGCCTCAAGGCCCAGCCATTGGCCTCCAGTGTGGTGGTGCTGCGCTACGGCGAGCACGTGCGCACCTTGGCCCGCGGTCAGCGCCTGGCGCCTGGGATCGTGCTGCAGGACATCGACAGCGATGGCCTGATTTTCAACAACCAGGGGCGGCGTGAGCGCCTGCCCTGGCCGCCACGCCCCGCCGTGACCGGCTTCAAGCGGCAAGGATGAACGATGCCTGTTAGATACTGCATGGCGGCTGCGCTGAGCCTGGCCTTGTCCATCGCCTATGCCCAAGAGCCGGTGTTCGATGACAACGGTACGCCGGTGTACGAAGTGAATTTCGTCGATACCGAACTCGGCGAGTTCATCGACAGCGTGTCGCGCATCACCGGCACCACCTTCATCGTCGACCCCCGGGTCAAGGGCAAGGTCACGGTGCGCACCGTGGACCTGCACGACGCCGACGCCATCTACGACATCTTCCTGGCCCAACTGCGCGCCCAGGGCTATGCCACCGTCGACCTGCCCAACGGCAGCGTGAAAATCGTGCCAGACCAGGCCGCGCGCCTGGAGCCGGTGCCAGTGGAGGCGGGCGGGCAGCAGGGCGAGGGCAGCGACAGCGTGGCCACCCGCGTATTCAGCGTGCGCAACGCCGCCAGCGAACAGGTACTGGGCATCCTCAAACCGCTGATCGACCCTCGGGTTGGGGTTATTACACCTTACCCGGCGGCGCACCAGTTGGTGGTGACTGACTGGCGCAGCAACCTCGAACGCATCGCCAGCCTGCTGCGCCAGCTCGACCGCCCTCAAGAGGCACCGGGCAGCGGCAGCACCCAGGTGATCTACCTGCGCCATGCCAATGCCGGTGAAGTGGTTAAGGTGCTGCGAGGGCTCAGCCAGGACGGTGCGGTGCCGGCTGAAGGCGCGGGTGAGGCAGAGGGCAAGGACAGGCCCGTGATGGCAGCCGCCGGTGGCTCGGGCATCCGCCTGGAATACGAAGAAGGTACCAATGCCGTGGTCATGGTGGGCCCCGACAGCGAGCTGGCGGCGTACCGGGCCATTGTCGAGCAACTGGACATTCGCCGTGCCCAGGTGGTGGTCGAAGCGATCATCGCCGAGGTGTCCGACAGCAGCGCCCAGGAGCTGGGCGTGCAGTGGCTGTTCGCCGACGAGAAGTTCGGTGCCGGTATTGTCAACTTCGGCAGTAACGGGGTGAATATCGCCAGCATTGCCGGGGCCGCCGCCAGTGGCGACAACGAGGCCCTGGGCGATCTGTTGTCCACCACCACCGGTGCCACGGCAGGCATCGGCCATTTCGGCGGTGGCTTCAACTTCGCCATGCTGGTCAACGCGCTGAAGGGCAAGAGCGGCTTCAACCTGCTGTCCACGCCCACCTTGCTGACCCTAGACAACGCCGAAGCGTCGATCCTGGTCGGCCAGGAGGTGCCCTTCGTCACCGGCTCCGTGACGCAGAACAACGCCAACCCGTACCAGACCATCGAGCGCAAGGAAGTCGGGGTGAAGCTGCGCATCAAGCCGCAGATCAATGTCGACAACAGCGTGCGCCTGGACATCGTTCAGGAGGTGTCGTCGATTGCCGATACCAGCTCGGCCAGCGACGTGATCACCAACAAGCGCGAGATCAAGACCAAGGTCATGGTCGAGGACAACGGCCTGGTGATACTCGGCGGCCTGATCAGCGACGAGTTGAGTACCAGCGACCAGCGTGTGCCACTGCTCGGCGACATTCCTTATCTTGGCCGGTTGTTCCGCTCCGATGCCACCAGGAACACCAAGCAGAACCTGATGGTGTTCATCCGCCCCCGCATCCTGCGCGACGGGCCGAGCCTGGCGGGCCTCAGTGAAGACAAGTACCGCACCCTGCAGCAGACCACACCGCTGCAATTGCCGGACCTTGCAGAGGGTACGCCGCTGTTGCAGGTATTCCCCTCCAGCCGCGCACGCCTGGAAGGCGGTGACTGGTGATGCTGCCCTATCGTCAGGCACGGCAGAGCGGAGTGGCCATGGCCCCGGCAGAGCAGGGCTGGCAGCTATGGCTGCGGCCCGACGCCGACAATGCCCAGTTGCAGGAACTGCTGCGTGTGCATGGCCAGCCAAGCCTGCTCGAATACCTGGAGCCTGCGCTGTTCAACGAACGCCTTGGCCAGCTGTATCAGGCCGGCGATGCCGCCACCGAAGCGCTGATCGAAGGTATCGGCGACCAGGTCGACCTGGATAGCCTGATGAGCGAGATGCCGCGCATCGAAGACCTGCTCGAAAGCGACGACGAAGCCCCGGTAATCCGCCTGATCAACGGCCTGTTCGGCCAGGCGCTGCGGCTGCGCGCCTCGGACATCCATATCGAGACCTTCGAGCAGAGCCTGGTGGTGCGCTTGCGGGTCGATGGCCACCTGCGCGAGGTGCTGCGTCCACCGCGTGCGTTGTCGGCCATGCTGGTGTCACGGATCAAGGTCATGGCCCGCCTGGACATCGCTGAAAAGCGTCAGCCCCAGGACGGTCGCATCACCTTGCGTGCGGCGGGGCGCGAAGTGGACGTACGGGTCTCGACCTTGCCCGGCATCCACGGCGAGCGGGTGGTGATGCGCGTGCTCGACAAGCAGGCCAGCCTGCTGGCGCTGGATAACCTGGGCATGCCGGCAGCGGTCTTGCAGGGCCTGCGCAGTTGCCTGGCGCGGCCCAACGGCATCGTGTTGTCCACCGGCCCGACCGGTTCGGGCAAGACCACGACCCTGTACGCCAGCCTGAACAGCCTCAACGATGGCAGCCGCAACATCCTCACCGTCGAGGATCCGGTGGAGTACGCCATCGCCGGCATTGGCCAAACCGCCATCAACCCGCGTGCCGGGCTGACGTTTGCCAGTGGCCTGCGTGCCATCCTGCGTCAGGACCCTGACGTGATCATGCTCGGCGAAATCCGCGATCAGGAGACTGCACAGATCGCCGTGCAGGCCAGCCTCACCGGCCACCTGGTGCTGTCGACCTTGCACACCAACAGCGCGGTAGGCGCAGTGACCCGCCTGCGCGACATGGGCATCGAGCCCTTCCTGATCGCCTCGTGCCTGCGCGGCGTCCTGGCTCAGCGCCTGGTGCGGCGTTTGTGCAGCTGTGCCGTGGCGCATCCGCTACAGGTTGCCGAGCGCGAGCTGTGGCCTGAGCTGGCGGCGCTGGGCAGCACTTATCACGCCGTGGGTTGCGAGCAGTGCCAGGGCAGCGGTTATATGGGGCGACTGGGGCTGTACGAATTCATCGAGCTGGACGCTGGGCTCATCGGTCTGTTGTACGACGGCGCCAGTGAGCTGGCCATGCAGGATTACCTGGCTGACCGGCGCCAAAGCCTGGTAGCGATGGCCAGCGATTGCCTGGCCCGCGGTGAGACCAGCCTGGCCGAAGTGCTGCGCGTGGTGCAGGGCTAAGGCATGCCGACCTATCGCTACCAGGCCGTTGACCTTGCCGGCAAATCGCACAAGGCCAGCCTGCAGGCTGACAGTGAACGCCACGCTCGCCAGCTGTTGCGCGAACAGGGCCTGTTCGCCCGCCAGTTGCAGCGTCATGACGCCGGCAGCCGACAGCCCCGACGCCAGCGCCTGAGCCGCGCCCAGCTGTGTGAGCTGACCCGTCAGCTGGCCACCTTGACCGGGGCCGGCATTCCCTTGGTCGATGCCCTTGCCACCCTTGAACGGCAACTGCGTCAGCCTGCCCTGCACAGTGTGCTGGTGGCCTTGCGCGGCTCACTGGCCGAAGGCCTGGGCCTGGCCCGCAGCCTGGCCCGGCAGGGCGCACCGTTCACTGGCTTGTACTGCGCGCTGGTCGAGGCCGGCGAACGTTCCGGGCACCTGGCCCAGGTGCTGACCCGCTTGGCCGACCACCTGGAGCAGGTGCAACGCCAGCAACACAAGGCCCGCACAGCGCTGATCTACCCCGCTGTGCTGATGGGTGTGTCGCTGGCCGTGGTGATTGGCCTGATGACGTTCGTCGTGCCCAAACTCACCGAGCAATTCGCCCATGCCGGGCAAAGCCTGCCGCTGATCACCTCGTTACTGATCGGCCTGAGCCAGGGGCTGGTGCACGCCGGGCCCTGGCTGTTAGGGGTGGCGCTGTTGCTCGGGGGGCTGGCTGGCTGGTTGTTGCGCAAACCGCACTGGTGCCTGCGTCGCGACCAACTGCTGCTGCGCCTGCCGCGTATTGGCAGCCTGCTGCAGGTGCTGGAGAGCGCGCGCCTGGCGCGCAGCCTGGCGATTCTCACTGGCAGTGGCGTGGCCTTGCTCGAAGCCTTGCAAGTGGCCACCGAAACCATCGGCAACCGGCGTATCCGCCTGGCCATGGAGCAGGTGCGCCAACACGTGCAGGGCGGCACCAGCCTGCACCGTGCGCTGGATGCCAGCCAGCAATTCCCGCCGCTGCTGGTGAACATGGTCGGCAGCGGCGAGGCCAGCGGCACCCTGGCCGACATGCTCGAGCGCGTGGCCGACGACCAGGAGCGCGGCTTTGCCCGCCAGGTCGATACCGCCATGGCGCTGTTCGAACCCCTGATGATCCTGGTGATGGGCGCCGTGGTGCTGTTCATCGTGCTGGCGGTGCTGCTGCCGATCATGCAACTCAACCAGGGCCTGCAATTGTGACGACGAGGAGTATTGCCATGCAGCATCGACGTAACCGCCAACGCGGCTTCACCCTCATGGAAATCATGGTGGTGATCTTCATCATCGGCCTGCTGATTGCCGTGGTAGCGCCCAGCGTGCTGGGCAACCAGGACAAGGCCATGAAGCAGAAGGTGATGGCCGACCTGGCCACCCTGGAGCAGGCGCTGGACATGTATCGCCTGGACAACTTGCGCTTCCCCAGCAACGAACAGGGCCTGGCCGCGCTGGTGAAAAAGCCGGCTCAGGAGCCGCTGCCTCGGGCCTGGCGCAGTGATGGCTATGTGCGTCGACTGCCGGAAGACCCGTGGGGCACCCCGTACCAGTACCGCATGCCCGGGGAACATGGCCGGGTCGATGTGTACTCGCTGGGCGCCGATGGCCTGCCGGGCGGCGAAGGCCAGGATGCCGACCTGGGTAACTGGGCGCTGTAACGGTGCGTCATCAGCGCGGCTTCAGCCTGATCGAACTGTTGGTGGTACTGGCCATTGCCGGGCTGATGACCGGGCTGGCGGTGGCCGGCCTTGGCAACGGCCAGGCCAGTGTCGAGCAGGCCCTGCAACGGCTGGCGGTCGAGGTCCGTGGCCAGGCCGCGCTGGCCCGGCATGCCGGGCAACTGCGCGGGCTGCGCTGGAATGGCCAGCGACCGGAGTTCGTCCGCCGCGAGGGCAATGCCTGGGTGGTCGAAGCGGTCCCGCTCGGCGACTGGCCCAAGGGCCTGCACCCGGACTGGCCGGCCAGCCCGCAACCGCGCGTACTGTTCACGCCGCATGGCTGGGCGCAGGCGGGTAGCGTGCGCTGGCGCTGGGCCGATGGCAGTCAGCAATGGGCCTGGAGCCGCACCGATGGCATGTGGGTAGTACCATGAAGCAAGCACAGCGTGGTTTCACTCTGCTGGAGGTGACCGTAGCCCTGGCAATCGCTGCCGTGCTGGCAGTGATCACCAGCCAGGTGCTGCGCCAGCGGCTTGCAGTGCAGGACAACCTGCAACAGCACCGTCTTGGCCTGTTGTGCGCGCGTGAGCTGCAAGCCCGCTTTGCCGTCGAGCAGTACTGGCCTGCCGAAAACCAGGTAGCCGGCGAGCTCGGCCAAGGTGGCCAACTCTGTCACTGGCAATTGCAACTGCGTCGCACCGGCGTGCGAGACCTGCGCCGTGGCGAACTGCAATTGTTCGCCGACCGCGACCAGCGCCTGCCACTGGGCCAGTACACCGTGTTTCTGGAGCGCCCATGAAACACCGCCAGGCAGGTCTGACCCTGATCGAACTGATGGTCGCCCTGGCCCTGACAGCCGTGCTCGGCATCATGCTGGCCGCGCTGGTCAATGGCTGGCTGAAGGTGCGCGAACGCCTGCAGGACACCACTCGGCAAACCTCGGTGCTGGACTTTTGCCTGGCCCTGGAGCGGCGCTTCGACAGCCCGGTGCTGCGCCGTGTCTACGACCAGCGTCTGCCGCTGGCCAGTCGTTGGCTGGACTGGCAGCCCGCCAGCAACCAGTTGCTGTGGGTCGCCAGCACCGGCCTGCCGGCAGCCGAAGGTGGCTCGCGCCTGCAACGCCAGCGCCTGCGGTTCGAGGCGCGTGAGCAACGCCTGCTGCTGGAAAGCTCGGCCGATTTGTACGCCGCCGTCGCCCCGCGCTGGGTACAGCGCGAACGACTCGACCAGGTCAGTGCCATGAACGTTCTGTATTACCAGGGCGGCCGATGGCTGGCCTGGCCTTCTGACCAACCGGTGCACCCAGGCCGTGGTGTGCGTCTGGAACTGCTGCGTGATGGAGCCCCCTATGTCTGCACCTTCGCCCTCCCATGGGGGCGCTCATGAAACTTGAATGGCGGCGGCGTACGCCGGCCCAGGCGTGGCTGCTGCTGCGCCCGGGGGCTGTCTGGCACTGGGCGCTGGTTCAGGACGGTATTTTGCAAAGCGAAGGGCAGGGCGAGCCACCGGCCAACCCGCAGGCCCATGTTGCGCTGGTCCTGCCTGCCGAGGCGTGCAGCCATTTTCGCGTGCCGGCCCCGCCCGGGCTCAAGCGCGAAGAGTGGCCTTTGCTGCTTGAGGATCGCTTGCTGCAGGCCCCGCATGAGGTGGCCTGTGCTTGCCTGGCCCGTGAACCCGGGTACCTTCGTCTGTTGGTAGTGGCGCGTCAGCAGCTGGATGACTGGCGTGGCCAATGTGGCGAATGGGGCTTGCAGACGGTACGTTGCTGGGCGGAGCTGCAGCTGCTGCCATCACCCGAGCCAGGATGCGCCTGGCAATGGCAACGCCCCCCCGGCATGTCGCTCTACAAAGGCTTGGCCGAAGATGGACAGGAGCACTGGCTGGCGTGGCCTGATGCCTTGGGTGGCGTGCCGCAGCCACCGTGGGCAGGGCTGCACAAAACGTCGCTGAGCGGCAATTGGCCAACCGTATTTGCGCCGCTCGACACAATGCCCGGCCTGTTCGACCGCGCCCGCAAGGTGCGCTCGTTGCCGGCGGCCTCCCGCCAGCAGCAGTGGTTGCTGGCAGCTTGCCTGGTGCTGGCCACCGTTTGGGGTGGCCTGTGGTTGAGCCAGCAATGGCGTCAGGCGCAACTCTGGCGTAGCCAGGTCGTTGCCGTGACCGGCGAGCAGGCCAGCCCTCGGCACGCGGCACAGGCCCTCAAGCGCCTGCGCGAGAGCGTACTGCAGCAGCAACTGCGTACACGTCAGCTAGACGACCTGCAGGCTCGCTTGCAGACCTGGCTGCGTGACAACCCCGGCTTGCGCCTGCGAGCGGTGCGCTTCGATGGCCAGCGTTGGCACCTGCGCCTGGAGGGCGAGGGCGGTGCGCCGCCATGGCGTGATATGGCGGCTGCCGCTGGCGCCACAGTGCAGGTTCAAGATGGCCAAGTGATCTTCGACCTGGGAGCAGCCTCATGAACCGCGACTGGCTACAGCGTCATCGCTTCACGTTCGCCTGGGGGCTGATCGCCCTGCTGCTGGCCTTCCTGGCCCTGCGCGAAGGCATTGCGCAATGGCGCGTGCTTGGCCAGTGGCGTGTGCTGGCCGAACAGGCGGCCAGCTTGCAAGGCGGGCCCGGTTTGAACCTGGAGCGGCTACGTCAGTCGGCCCAGGCCCGTGGGGTTGAACTGATCGAAGTCGATACGCAAGGCAAGACCTGGCAACTGCGTGGGCAGGTGGCCGATGAGCGCATACTGCAAGGCTGGGTGCAGAGTCTGCGTGCAGAAGGTGCATTGCCGTTGCAATGGGGGCTGGAGCAGCAGGGCAAGGCTTTGCGATTCGACCTGGTGGTGCAGCCATGAGCCGCAGTGCAGCAATGGCCTGGGTGCTATTGGTATTCGTGCTCACGCTGTTTATCGAGCTTCCGGCCAATTGGGTGGTGCGTGCGTTCGGCCTGCCGGTACGTGATGTCGGCGGAAGCCTTTGGCAAGGGCAGGCACAACAATGGGGGCCGGTCGGGCCTTTGCGCTGGACGGTGCAGCCCTGGCGCTTGCAGGCGAATGCGCAAGTGGGGTTCCAGGGCCAGGCCTGGCAGTTGCGTGCAGAAGGCTGGCCCTGGCATTGGCGGCTTGAGGCATCAGCCAAGGGGGCTTTGGCGACGGTCTCGACGGATTACCGCCTGGCCGGCCAGTGGCAGGGTGTGTTGAGGATGCAGGGGGCAGGGCGCCAATGCCAGGCCAGTGAAGGCCGCGTGATCGTAACCGACCTAGCCCTCAGCGACCCTTGGTCCCTAGGCCTTGGGCACGGCTGGCTGGAAATGGATTGCCGTAGTGGCTGGCACCTGCGCGGGCAGTTGGCGCAGCAAGGGCAACATCAACTGGCCGTGGATGCCGACCTGCCAGGACGCCAGGCGCAGGTGGTGTTCCAGCTGCAGCCTGAAGCGCAGTTGACGCCATTGTTGCGTGGGGCTCAATGGCTCGGGCCGCAGGCCCTGGCGGGGCAGCGAGACCTTCGTTGGTGAGCAACTACGTGGCGCCGCCTCCTGTAGATGCTCTGTGGGCGGTAGAGCTTTTCTGAGGTGCTCGGGGCTGAAGCGCTTGGTCGTATCAATGGTGCATACCCGCGAAGCAGGCGGCGCGTTGCTTGGCACCGGCTGGGCCGGTGTTCGCGGGTGAACCCGCTCCTACAACGGCCTGTGCCCAACAATCGATTTGTGTCCAACCACCGATTTGTGCCCAACCGCCGATTTGTGTCCAACCACCGATTAGTGTCCAACCGCCGATTTGTGTCCAACCAGCGATTTGTGTCCAACCGCCGATTTGTGTCCAACCAGCGATTTGTGCCCAACCACCGATTTGTGTCCATCCCCGATCAGTGTAGGAGCGGGCTTGCCCGCGAATACGGCAGATCAGGCAATCACGTTCACTCGTCGTCGGCAGTCCCGTTGGCCCGCCAGTAGGCTGCAGCCTTTAGCGCGTCTTCCTTTACCCCTTTCTCCAGCAACAACGCCTTGGCCTGGCGAGTCAGGGCTTTTTCCAGCGCCACCCAGGCATACAGCCGACCTTGCGGCAAGCTCAGGTTCCGCACCAGTGCCAACAAGTCTTCCTCTTGGCGACGTACCCAGATCACTTCCACCTGGGCCTTGCTTGGCAGCGGCTGGCGCTCCTGCTCGTCTTCGATCTGGATCACTGCCAGCACCTGGCGGCCCGCCGGCAACTCCTCCAGCCGACGGCCAATCGCCGGGATGGCAGTCTCATCACCGATCAGCAGGTAGTTGTCGAAAATATCCGGCACCACCAGCGAGGCCCGTGGCCCTGCGATGTCCAGGGTTTGCCCGGGCGCGGCTTGCGCGGCCCAGGTAGAGGCAGGGCCGTCGCCGTGCAGCACGAAGTCGATGTCCAGCTCATGTGCCACCAGGTCGATGCGCCGTGGTGTGTACTCGCGCATGGTGGGCCGCGCGCCACCGTCCTTGCCCAGATTACGGGCCTCGATGGCCTGTCGTTGCTCCGGCGTTTCGGCGAACAGCAGCTTGATATGGTCGTCGCTGCCCATGCTGGTAAAGCCTTGCAGCTCGGCACCCCCCAGGGTGATCCGGCGCATGCGCGGGGTCAGCTCGGTGACCCGCAGCACCTGCAGACGGCGCTGGCGGATCTCGTGGTTTACGCGGTGAATGGTGTCACTCATGGGGCGTCTCCCTGAAAGGTTCGGTGGGCCCGGAGGCGATGGCCTTGGCGGTATGGTTGAGCAGGTCACGGACCCGTTCGATTTCTTCCACTGTCCAGCGGCCGCTGTGCATGTGCAGTGCATGGCGCAGGTTGCCGACCGCTTCATGAATCTCTGGTGGGCGGTCGTGGCCGCGCAGGGCGCGTTTGCTGACCTCGATGCGCATGCGCACGCCATCCAGGGCTACTGCCTGATCCGCCAAGGCGCTGCGGCCGGCATCGGTGATGGCATACAAGCGTTTGCTGCCTTGTACCTGGCCGCTGATCAGTTCGGCCTCTTCAAGGAAGTTCAGTGTGGGGTAGATCACCCCTGGGCTTGGGCTGTAGCTGCCGTCGAACAGATTTTCGATCTGGCGGATCAGGTCGTAACCGTGGCCGGGTTGCTCGGCCAGCAAATCCAGCATCAGCAGCTTGAGGTCACCCGGGGCGAAAACACGCGGGCCGCGCTCGCCACGGGCGGGGCGCCGCTCGAAGGGATCATGAGAGGGATGTTCGCGCATAAGGATAGGGCTCCGTCGTTTGCGATATATCGTAAGATATTACTCAAGATATATCTAAAGACAAGCCCTTCAATGCTGATGATTATCATCTACTGCGTCGATGTGTTCCCTGCCGGTGGCGGTGTGTGCAGGGCAACCTGTGGCGGCTTGCACTCATTCGGATTGCCCGGCTGCAGGTAAGGCATGAGGATCGGTGCCATGCCCTTGAGCACCTGCACCGGCAGCGCCGAGGTAAATTTGAACGCTTCTGCCGTGCGACCCGGCACGAAGGCGGTCAGCGTGCCGAAATGGTTGTCGCCAAGGAAGAACACGAAGGTGGCGGTGCGGTTCAGCGAGCGCGAGCCGATCAGCCGGCCGCCGGCGCCGAAACTCTCGATTCGGTTGTCGCCGGTACCGGTCTTGCCGCCCATCACCAGCGGCGTGCCGTCCTGCAGCTTGAAACTGCCGGAAATACGCCGCGCGGTACCTGCATCGACCACTTGCGACATGGCGCCTTTGAGGGCACGCGCCACTTCGACTGGCAGAATTCGCACGCCCCGGTCAGGGTCTGTGATCAACTTGGTCTCGTAGGGTGTATTGGCTGCAAAGTGCAGGGTGTCGATGCGCAGGGTAGGCAGGCGAACACCGTCGTTCTGGATGATCCCGACCAGTTCGGAGAGGGCAGCGGGGCGGTCGCCGGAGCTGCCGATGGCGGTGGCCAATGAGGGCACCAGGTGGTCGAATGGATAGCCCACGCGTTTCCAGCGTTGGTGGATATCGAGGAAGGCTTCGATTTCGACCATGGTGCGGATGCGGCTGTCACGAGCGCCCTGGTGGCGGCTCTTGAACAGCCAGCCGTATACCTCCTGGCGTTCGAAACGACTGGCGTTGATCATCTCGGTCAGTGTCGAGCTTGGGTTCTTCAGCAGATAGCCAAGCAGCCACAGGTCCAGCGGGTGGACCTTGGCGATGTAACCCTGGTCAGGCAGGTCGTACTTGCCGGGGCCGTAAGCTACGTACATCTCGGACAGACGGCCATCGGTCAGTTTGCCCAGCACGACCTTGTCACCCTTGAGGTGGGCACGCACGAACGCGTTGAAGGTTTCCTGGCTTGCCTCGGGGAACAGGTAGCGGTGTACCGCCGCCAACCGCTGTGGGGTCACGCGCATGCTGTCGAGGAAGGTGTCCAGGCGTTGTTGCGAGGTTTTGCGCTGGTACTTCTTCCAGAAGCGCATCAGGTAGTTGGTGCCTTCCTTGTCGGCAAAGCGCGCAAGGTACTCCTGGCGGCGCGGGTCGGCATCGTCCTTGAGCAGCGGCACGCGATTGTACGGCTGCTGGTAAGTCACGTAGCGCACCAGGTCGCGCATCAGGCGGATGAACGGCAGGTTGATCGACTCGCGCAGTGCATCCTTGAGTGTCGGGTTGCGGTTGTTGTCTTCCTTGCGGAAGTTGTTGAACACATGCATCCCGCCACCGGTGAAAAACGCTTCGCCGGTGTTGGCCGAGTACTTGCGCTCCAGGGCGGCGTCGAGCATGGCGTCCAGGCTCTGGTTCTTGCTGTTCTGCGCCAGCCATTCCAGCGACCATTGCGTGATGCGGTCGAGTTCGGCCACTTCGACCTTCTTCAGCTCGGCGGCAGGTTTGCCAGCGTACTTGTCGTGCAGCTCGGCGATAATTTCCAGGTAGGTGGTCAGTACCCGCAGCTTGGCGGTTGAGCCCAGCTCCAGCTTGCTGCCTTCATTGATGTCGAAGGGCTGGTTGGTGCTGTCGGTCTGCACCCGTACCCGCGAGCCATCGGCGGTGCGCTCGAACAAGGTGAAGCTGTAGTTCACCTGGTCGGTGGTCTTGGCGGTGAGCAGCCGCTCGCCGATCAGGCCGATCTGTGCGGCAAACTCCGGGTCGGCAAGGTTTTTCAGGTACTGGCTGACCTGTAACTGCAGGTCGGCCTGCAAGGTACTGGTGGCTGACACGTCGAGGCGGTCGAGGTCGTACAGCGGGCGGTTGAGCATGGCCGACAGGCGGTTGCGCGCCAGGCTGATGCCCTTGTTGGTGATGATCGGTACGATGGTCGGCTGCGCTACCCAGTCACGGTACACCGCCTTGCTGGCCAGCGCGGCATCGGCCAATGGCTGCTCGATGACCCTGTTGGCGGTAAGCACGCGAATGTGCGAGTCGGTGAGTTCGGCCAGCTCGACCCGGCCCTTGGACAAGTAATGCGAGGGGCGGCGCTGGGCAATCATCAGCGACAGCACCTGGCGCATAGCCAGGCCACGCGCAGCCATGCTCTCGGGGTCGGTGGCGGTGGCGTTCAGGGCCTGGTTGACCTGGTCGAAGTCGGCGCCGTACCACACCCGCAGGCCCTCGGCCATGCCATGTACCTCACCATGCCCAGGCACGGCCGACAGCGGTACGCTGTTGAGGTAGTCGCGCACGATGCGCTGGCGTGCCTCGGTGGTGTCGGGGCCGCCCTGGTAGGCACGCACGCTGGCAGAAATCATCTGCCGGATCTTCTCCGCGCCCGACACCGTCAGGCCGTCGGGTGAGTGGCGATATTTCTCCAGTTGTGTGGCCAGGGTGCTGCCGCCGGCAGACTGGCCGGGCAGGGCCAGGTACTTGGCGACCTGGCTGTAGGCGGCCTTGGCAAAGCGTGGCCAGTCCACTGCCGGGTTGTTACGTGGGTCCTTGGTATCCAGCAGGTCGCGGTTTTCGATGAACAGCAAGCTGTTGACCATCACTGGAGGGATCGCTGCAAAGTCCGGGTACAGGTGCTGGGGGTAGTTGTACTGGTACAGCGTGTCGCCGCGGCAGTCGGTGATCGACAGGCCGGCCTGGATCTTCTCTATATAGGGAGCGAACAGCCCATGTTCGACGTAGTTCATCAATGCGGGTGAGAACTTCACCTGTTCGCTGATGAGGTAGTCGCGCTTGAGCAGGCGTGGCAGGAATTCACCCAGTGCGCTATAGCCCAGGCGTTTGTCGAACGGCCCGTCACCGGGGTAGATGATGGCATCGCTGGGACCGGGTTGCAGCGAATAGGTCAGTGTACTGGCCAGTTTGCTGAACTCGCGCGATTGCAGTTCGGAGGTACGGAATTCGTCATACGCGGCAACACCGATGGCTACCAGTGCCACCAGCAGGATGAGGATGATCAGCCGCCACCATAACCGACGCTGACGGGGGGACTTGGGTTGTGGCGTCTCGGCCGGAGGTATCTCGGGTGCTTCCGTTCTGCTTGGTTCCGATTGCCACAGTGCGCCCATAATCTTCTATCCGGCCAAGTATTTTCGTCTTGCTTGTCTGAAGCTTAGACGTTGAGTGGATAGGGTGAAAAATTTGTAAGAAGAAGGAAAAAGTCATGTGGGGCTATGCGGCTTTGGTGTGGGTTCCTTCAACGGACGATGTTGCTATGGTGCCTTGGCGATTCGTGGGGCACGTTGAGGCCCCAGAGTTCTAGCCAAATTTCAGCACATATACAGTGAAAACACCTACAACGGTCTTCCTATACTGCTCGCCCCCTTCGCCCTGCCGGGCGCTCTAGTCCGGCACATGGGCCGGCCCACAAGGCCAGCCTGGCAAGCCAACGCCACGCCTATCGGCATGGTCGCGGCTGCACGAAGGTCAAATCCAATAACAAAATGAGGTTGTATTGCTATGCCAGTCGGCAACCACTCTGCCCACGGCCAGGCCACTGAAGGCGGCCCGCTCAAGCGTGAACTGGGCGAACGGCACATCCGCCTGATGGCGCTGGGCGCCTGTATCGGTGTCGGTCTTTTCCTCGGTTCGGCCAAGGCGATCGAAATGGCCGGTCCGGCCATCATGTTGTCCTACATCATCGGCGGCCTGGCCATCCTGGTGATCATGCGCGCCCTTGGTGAAATGGCCGTGCACAACCCTGTCGCCGGCTCGTTCAGCCGTTATGCCCAGGATTACCTCGGCCCATTGGCGGGCTTCCTGACCGGCTGGAACTACTGGTTCCTGTGGCTGGTGACCTGTGTTGCCGAAATCACGGCAGTGGCCATCTACATGGGCATCTGGTTCCCCGACGTTCCGCGCTGGATCTGGGCCCTGGCGGCGCTGGGCAGCATGGGCGCGGTCAACCTGGTGGCGGTGAAGGCTTTTGGTGAGTTCGAGTTCTGGTTCGCGCTGATCAAGATCGTCACCATCATCGCCATGGTGCTTGGCGGCATCGGCATCATTGCCTTCGGCTTTGGCAATGACGGTGTGGCAGTGGGGATCTCCAACCTGTGGAGCAACGGCGGCTTCATGCCCAATGGTGTGACTGGCGTGCTGATGTCGCTGCAGATGGTGATGTTCGCTTACCTGGGCGTGGAAATGATCGGCCTCACCGCCGGTGAAGCACGCAACCCGCAAAAGACCATTCCGCAGGCCATCGGCTCGGTGTTCTGGCGCATCCTGCTGTTCTACGTCGGCGCGTTGTTCGTGATCCTGTCGATTTACCCGTGGAACGAAATCGGTAGCCAGGGCAGCCCGTTCGTCATGACCTTCGAGCGCCTCGGCATCAAGACCGCCGCCGGCATCATCAACTTCGTGGTCATCACTGCGGCGCTTTCGTCGTGCAACGGCGGCATCTTCAGCACCGGGCGTATGCTCTATAGCCTGGCGCAGAACGGCCAGGCGCCGGCGGCCTTCGCCCGCACCTCGAAGAACGGCGTGCCACGCAATGCGCTGCTGCTGTCGATCGGCGCGTTGCTGCTGGGCGTGCTGGCCAACTACCTGGTGCCAGAAAAAGTCTTCGTCTGGGTGACCTCGATCGCCACCTTCGGTGCGATCTGGACCTGGGTGATGATCTTGCTGGCGCAGTTGAAGTTCCGTGCCGGCCTTACCACTGCCGAGCGCAAGGCACTGAAGTACCGCATGTGGCTGTGGCCGCTGAGCTCGTATCTGGCACTGGCCTTCCTGGTGCTGGTGGTGGGGCTGATGGCGTACTTCGAGGATACGCGTGTGGCCCTGTACATCGGCCCGGCGTTCCTGGTGTTGCTGACAGTGCTGTATTACACGTTCCGCCTGGCGCCGAAAGACGCACAAGGTGTGACCAGTACAGCCTCCTGACCTGACGTGGGGCCGCTTTGCGGCCCCAGCGTTCTCTCAGGCCGCCACTTCGCTGTGCGGCTCGAAACTGTCCGCCCGGGCCAGTTGCCACATCCGCGAATAGAACTGCCCGTTCACCTCGCCGGTCAGCAGCTCACCTGGCTTCAAGAACACATGCATCTGCGAGAACAGCTTGATTTCGGTGGCCGAAATGCGCCGCACCAGGTGCTTGGCCTCCAGTTGTGCCGGATGCTCCAGGCCTGCCGCCGCCAGCATTTCTGCCAAGGCACGCAACGTGTTGTGATGGAAGTTCAGCACCCGCTGGGCTTTGTCGGGCACCACCAGCGCGCGCTGGCGCAGCGGATCTTGCGTGGCCACGCCGGTCGGGCACTTGTTGGTGTGGCAGCTTTGCGACTGGATGCAGCCGATGGCGAACATGAAGCCGCGTGCCGAGTTGGCCCAGTCGGCGCCAATGGCCAGCACGCTGGCGATGTCGAAGGCGCTGACAATCTTGCCGCTGGCGCCCAGCTTGATCTTGTCGCGCAGGTTCAAGCCGACCAGGGTGTTGTGCACGAACAGCAGGCCTTCACGCAGTGGCACGCCGATATGGTCGGTGAACTCCACGGGCGCTGCGCCGGTGCCGCCTTCCTTGCCATCGACGACGATGAAGTCGGGCAGGATGCCGGTTTCCAGCATGGCCTTGGCGATGCCCATGAATTCCCACGGGTGGCCCAGGCAGAACTTGAACCCCACTGGCTTGCCACCGGACAGCTCACGCAACTGGGCAATGAACTGCATCATTTCGATCGGTGTCGAGAAGGCGCTGTGGCGCGACGGTGAGATGCAATCCTCGCCCATCAGCACGCCACGGGTTTCGGCAATTTCCTGGGTGACCTTGTGTTTGGGCAATATGCCGCCATGGCCGGGCTTGGCGCCCTGGCTCATCTTGATCTCGATCATGCGCACCTGAGGGCTGCGCGCCTGGGCGGCAAAACGTTCGGGATCGAAGCGCCCATCTGGCGTGCGGCACCCGAAGTAGCCGCTGCCCAGTTCCCACACCAGGTCACCACCGTGCTCGCGATGGTAGGGGCTGATGCTGCCCTCGCCGGTGTCATGGTGGAAATTGCCCAGTTTGGCGCCCTGGTTGAGCGCACGGATGGCATTGGCACTGAGTGAGCCGAAACTCATGGCCGAAATGTTGAAGATCGACGCGGAATACGGCTGGCTGCACTGCGGCCCACCGACGATGACGCGGAAGCTGGCCGGGTCGGCCAGCGGTGCCGGGCGCATGGAGTGGCCGATGAACTCGAAACCGGATTCATATACGTCGATCAGGGTGCCGAAAGGTTTGTCCGAGGCTTCGTTCTTCGCCCGGGCATACACCAGCGAGCGCTGGGCGCGGGAGAAGGGCAGGGCATCGCTGTCGGACTCCAGCAGGTACTGGCGGATTTCCGGACGAATGGCCTCGACCAGATAGCGGATGTTGCCAAGAACCGGGTAGTTGCGGCGGACGGCGTGGCGCTGCTGCAGCAGGTCGAACAGGCCGATCAGGCTGAGAATGCCTGTGGACAGGGTGAACGGCCACAGCCATTCGTGGTGGCTGAAGGGGAGGCTCGCCAGGGTGAACAGCACACAGGCGGCGAAGAAGGCATAGCGACTGAGAAGTGACAGGCTCATACAGGGTCCTTGCGATGGCGCGGTCAGGCTCAGGGCCTGGGGGCAAACCCCGACCATAGCCAAGTTGCCGGGCGCTGCAAAATAAAATTGGGGTAGCGAAAATCATTCTCGACCCGAGCCAAATTGCCTGGGCGCAGCGCAGATCGGTGGTGGGCACACATTGATGATTGGGCGCAGGCCGTCGTGTAGGAGCGGGTTTACCCGCGAAAGGGCCGGGCCTGCTGGCCAATTTCTACCCGCCGGTCAGCGTTGCCGCCGCCACCGTATTCGCGGGTAAACCCGCTCCTACAGGGGGTCGCGCAGCAGTTTTTGCCGCCAGCTTTCCTGCTCCTGTGCGGACGCCTCGACCAGATACGCGTAACGCCCGGCCATCCGCACCGCCACCGGTATTCCGTCGCGATACAGAAGCCGGTTGCCAATCACTGCCGGCACTTTCGCCCCGGGCAGCAACGAGCCGATCAGGTTCAGCGGGTCACCGGCGCTCACCACCTGCAGCGTTCCGTCCGGTTCACGTCGTCTCACTTGCCGCAGCAATACTACCGCCTCAGGCACGGCGAACTGTTCACCGGCCAGCCCGGCAATGAAGCGCCCGCCCCGGATCTCGCCACGCGCTTCCAATCGGTGATAGCAGCGCAGCAGCTCACGCCAGGGCGGCAGTACATCACTCTCGCGCGCCAACAGCCGCCAGCAGATCACGCCATAGCGGCGCAGCAGCGTGCGGGCAATGTGCTCCAGGCGCTGGTCGTGATCCGGGGGGGCATCGCTGCGGCGCAGCAGGGCCCAACGTCCGGCATGCGCCATGCTGCTGGAAAGCGGCGGGTGGCCTCGGCGGCTGTTACGTGAGCTGCGCTTGGTTGCAGGCGTGATCAGGCTGCGCAAGCCAGTGAAACTGTCCGCCCCGGCCAAGCCCGAGCCCACCAGCTCCTGCAGTGCAGTTTCCAGTTCACTGGGCAGCAGGTGTGCCTCATGTGCCAGTTCATCGAAGAACAGCGCACCCTGGGTTTTCAGCGCTTCGTGCACACGTTGCGCACGTAGGCCAAGGGCGTCGACAGCAGGTGCGGGCGCCAGGCTGCGCCACGTGTTCAACTGGTCCCGCGGCAGCAACACCAGTGGGGTACTGGTCAACGTGCTGCTCGCCACTGTTGCCGCCAGCCGGCTCCAGGCAAACTGGCCGCTTCGGCAGGCTTCGTCGAGCCAGTGCGGACTGTAGTCTTTGATACGCGCCGGCAGCAGTTCCGCCTCCCAGGCCGCTGCTGCGCTGGGGAACCCTTGTAACTGGCCCAGCACTTCGGCCACCGCCTGCGGACCACGCAGGCGCTCGTCTGGCGCCAGGTGCTGCCAATCGAACAGAAAGCGCATGAAGTCTTGCAGGCTGACCGGTTCGATCTCGCGGCGCAGGCGTTTGACCGTGTAGCGGTGGATGCGTGCCAGCAAGTGGCGTTCGCACCATTGCAGGTCAGTTGCACCTGGGCTGAAATGCCCGCGCAGCACATAGCCTTCGGCTTCCAGGCGGGCCAGAGCCTGCTCGATATCGGTTACCGGTTTGCCCAATGGCGCAGCGATCTGCGCCAGGGTCTGTGGGCCATGGCCGCTCAGGCGGGCGCGCAGCAGTTCGCTCAGTGCGTTGTCGGGCTCGATGGGCTGGTCGAAGCCAGCGAGCCGTTCGAGCGCTGGCTCCCTGTGCGCTGTGGGGTACAGTGCCAGCAGCAGGTTCAGGCGTTCGCGGGCCAACCAGAGCTTTTCATCGGGCAGGCGCAAGGCACGCCCGGCCTTGGCCAGCTGCCTTAGCAGCAAATCCCAGCAGGGGTTGGCATCTATCTCGACCTGAGCGATGGCACCCAGGCTCATCAATGCTTCGTGCATTTCGTCGGGATTGGTCGGCTGTGGCCAGGCCTCGGCCGCGACGGCAGCAATGGCATCAGCGTCCAGCGCGCCCAGGTCGTCGCTACTGTGCACGTCGTTCCAGCGCCGGTTGAGCACCGCCTGGGTACGTCGTTCTTCCAGTGGCGCATCGTCCAGAAAGGCATAAGGCCGGGCGTTGAGAATCGCTGAAGCCAGCGGCGAGGGGGCGGGCAAGTCTCGGCACAGCAAGCGCACTGCACCGCTTTCCATGCGCCGCAGCAGGGCCAGCCAGCCTTCGCTGTCCATCGCCTCGTGCAGGCAGTCGTCGAGGGTTTGCTCGACCAGCGGGTGGTCGGGAATCTGCCGCTCGCCGACGATGTTCTCCAGGCAGGCGATCTGGTCGGGGAACACGGCAGCAACCAGGTCCTCACTCTTCATGCGCTGGATTTGTGGCGCCACCTTGCGTCCGCCCACAAAGCGCGGCAGTGCCATGGCCACGCCTGCATTCCAGCGCCAGCGCACGCCAAACAGCGGTGCATCGAGCAGGGCCTGGATGAGAATCGGCTCGGCGCTGTGGCTGTTCAGGTAACGCCACACTTCGTCCAGCTCGAAACTGTGGCTGGTCGACAGTGACAACACGATGGCGTCCTCGCTGGCGGCAGCCTGCAATTCGAAGTTGAAGGTGCGGCAGAAGCGCTTGCGCAGGGCCAGGCCCCAGGCGCGGTTGATGCGGCTACCGTAGGGTGAATGAATGATCAGTTGGGTCCCGCCGGACTCATCGAAAAAACGTTCCATCACCAGCGTATCCTGCGAGGGCAGGGCGCCAAGCACTTCACGGGTGCGGGCCAGGTAGTCGAGCAACTGGCCCGCACAAGCTTCGTCCAGTTCGAAGGTCGCCTGCAACCAGGCCAGTACCTCCACCGTGTCGCCGCCTGCCTGCGCCAGTTGCTGGTCGATTCCCGCCTGCAGCCGGGCCACGGCTGCCGACAGTTCGTCACTGCGCCCCGGCGCTTCACCCAGCCAGAACGGAATGGTCGGTGGCAGACCATGAGCATCCTCTACGCGCACCCTGCCCGGCTCGACGCGCAGAATACGATAGGAGGTGTTGCCCAGCTGGAAAATATCGCCAGCAATGCTTTCCACGGCAAAGTCTTCATTGACGCTGCCGATGTTCAGCGCCTGCGGTTCCAGCAACACGGCGTAGTCGGCGTTGTCGGGGATGGTGCCGCCGCTGGTCAGCGCGGTCAGTTGGCTGCCACGTCGGCCACGCAGCGTGCCGCTCACTGCGTCACGGTGCAAGTAGGCACTGCGCACACCCTGGCGGCCGTTGTAGCCCTCGGCGAGCATGCGCAGCAGGGCCTGGTAATGATGCTGGTCAAGCTCGGCGTAAGGTGTTGCCTGGCGTAGGCAATCCAGCAGATCCTGTTCGTGCCACGCCTGGTTGCTGGCTTCTGCGACGATCTGCTGGGCCAGTACATCCAGCGGTGCCCGGGGGATGTGCAGTGCGTCCAGTTCGCCCTGTCGAACGCAGTCAAGCAAGGCAACGCATTCGATCAGGTCATCGCGTGAAGTGGGGAACAGGCGCCCCTTCGGCACACCATCGACCTGGTGTCCAGCGCGGCCAACCCGTTGCAGGAAGGCGGCAATCGAGCCCGGCGAGGCGATCTGGCAGACCAGGTCGATATCGCCGATATCAATGCCAAGCTCCAGCGATGCGGTCGCTACCAGCACCTGGAGCTGGCCGCTCTTGAGCCGCTGCTCCGCATCCAGGCGCAGCGCTTTGGACAGGCTGCCATGGTGTGCGGCAACCGCCTCCTTGCCCAGCCGGTCGCTGAGGTGGCGGGTGATACGTTCGGCCAGGCGCCGGGTGTTGACGAATACCAGCGTGGTGCGGTGTTCACGGGCAAGTGTGGCCAAGCGGTCATACACCAGGCCCCAGACATCGGTGGCCATCACCGCCCCCAGCGGTACCGGCGGCACTTCGATGGCCAAGTCACGCTTGCGGGCATGGCCGATATCGACAATGGCGCAGGGGCGCCCGCTACCCATCAGAAACTGTGCCACCCGTTCGACCGGGCGTTGTGTAGCGGACAGGCCGATCCGCCGCAGTGGCTTTTTGCACAAGGCTTGCAGGCGCTCCAAGGTCAGGGCCAGATGGGCGCCACGCTTGTTACCGGCCAAGGCATGGATTTCGTCGACGATTACCGTGTGCACATGGGCCAGGCCTTCACGGCCAGAAGCCGAGCCCATCAGCACATAAAGCGATTCGGGGGTTGTCACCAGAATGTGCGGGGCCAGCTTGCGCATGGCGGCGCGTTCCTTCTGCGGAGTATCGCCGGTGCGTACCGCCGTGGTGATGCGTGGGGCGTTCAGGCCTTGCTCTGCAATGGCTTGGCTGATGCCTTCGAGCGGGGCCTGCAGGTTCAGACGAATGTCATTGGACAGGGCCTTCAGAGGTGAAACGTAGATCACCAGGGTCCGTGCGGGCAGTTCGCCCTGGTGCTTCATGCCTTCACGCAGCAGCTCATCAAGCACGGCCAGAAAAGCGCTCAGGGTCTTGCCTGAGCCGGTTGGCGCGGCCAGCAGCATGGATTGCCCGGCGTGGATCAACGGCCAGGCCTGAGCCTGGGCATCGGTGACCGTGGCGAAGTGGCGGCGGAACCAGGTGCTGACGGCAGGGTGGAACAGCTCGAGCACTGGGTGGTGTTTGGCGGGCAGGTTCATGTGTTGTTTATGGAGGGTGTGCAACAGGTTGGCAAGGGGCCGCTCGTCTGCCAGGCCGATACAGGAATGACCGGCCTTGTCAGGCCAATGACCCCATGGGATCCTCGCGGGTCATTTTATTCAGCGAGCCCACTTCATGCCCAACATCATCCGCATCGCCGCCGCCCTGCTGATCGACCCTCAGGGCCGCACGCTGCTGGTGCGCAAGCGTGGCACCGAGGCTTTCATGCAGCCAGGCGGCAAGATCGATGCCGGTGAAACGCCGGTGCAGGCGCTGGTGCGCGAGTTGCAGGAGGAACTGGGCCTGCGCATCGACCCGGCTCAGGCCATGCACCTGGGCCAGTTCAGTGCCCCCGCCGCCAACGAACCAGGCTTCGAAGTGCAAGCTGAACTGTTCCGTGTCGACAGCGCCGCTGCCGTGGTGCCGGCCGCAGAGATCGAGGAGGTGGTCTGGCTGGCTGCAGATCAGGTGCCCGGCATGCGACTGGCTCCCCTGACCCGCGACCTGATCCTGCCGCTGTATCGCCAGGCGCTCAACGCACCGCGCTGACACCGTCGAGAGTGGCGAACGAGGTGTCCTTGGCCGTCAGCAAAAAATCGCGCATGTACGGGGCATCGAGCATGTCGGTGCGTACGGCGGCATAAAGCGTGGCAAACAGGCCTTTCTCGCCCAAGCGTTTGCCCTTCACATAGCCACGCGAGCTGTACTCGTGCAGTGCCCAATGCGGCATGCCGCATACGCCACGGCCACTGGCCACCAGCTGCATCATCATCACCGTCAGCTCTGAGGTACGCACGGCGGCTGGCTCGATGTCGGCCGGCTCCAGGAAGCGCGTGAAGATGTCCAGGCGATCGCGCTCCACCGGGTAGGTGATCAGCGTCTGGTCGAGCAAGTCTTGCGGCACGATGTAAGGCTTGCTGGCCAGCGGGTGCTGGTTGGCCACTGCCAGCATCGCCTCGTAGGTGAACAGCGGCACATAAGTGATGCCTGCCAGGTCCACCGGGTCGGAGGTCACCACCAGGTCAAGGTCGCCGCGGGCCAGGGCTGGCAGCGGGGCGAAGGCAAAGCCCGAGGCCAGGTCCAGTTCCACTTCCGGCCAGGCATCACGGAACTGGTCGATGGTCGGCATCAGCCACTGGAAGCAACTGTGGCATTCGATAGCCATGTGCAGGCGTCCGGCAGTGCCTCCGGCCAGACGTGCGATGTCACGTTCGGCACTGCGCAGCAACGGCAGGGTGGCATCAGCCAGTTGCAGCAGACGCAGCCCGGCACTGGTGAAGCGGATCGGCTTGGTCTTGCGCACGAAAATCGGGAGGCCCAGGCGCTCTTCCAGCTCCTTGAACTGGTGCGACAACGCCGACTGGGTCAAGTGCAGGCGTTCGGCGGCCTCCACCAGGCTGTCGGCTTCGCGCAAGGCATGAAGGGTTTTCAGGTGACGGATCTCCAGCACAGATGACTCCGGGGTGTGGAATTGAAGAAACAGGGAATGAATTGAGTTTCTCTCATGATGCGGCATCTGTCGACTGGGCGATCGTCGCACCGCCTGGCGGGAGTCATGAAACTGTCACCGAACTGTGGCAGCGCGCCCGAACAGAATTCATCAGACTCGCGCTCTACTGGGGATCTGCATTCTGGTATTTCTTTCATGCGGGCTTTTTGGCTTTTTCTTTTCTTCCTGTTCAGCGTACCGGCGAGTTTCGCCGAACAGCACTGTGACGCCCGGGTGCCGGTGCAACGTGCCGAACTTGGTGCCGTCAGCCTGGTATACCAAAGCGTGGGTGCGCCACGCGACCCGGCCTTGCTGCTGGTCATGGGCTTGGGCGGGCAGCTGATTCATTGGCCAGATGATGTGGTCGAGGCATTGTGCCGCCAAGGTTTTCGGGTGATCCGCTATGACAACCGCGATGTCGGCCTGTCACGCTGGAACCAGGTGACACCGCACGCCAACCTGACGCTCGAACTGTTGCGTTACAAGTTGGGCCTGCCCGTGTCGGCGCCCTATACGCTGACTGATATGGCCGATGACGGCTTGCGCCTGATGGACGCGTTGGGCGTGCGCCAGTTTCATGTATTGGGGGTAAGCATGGGTGGCATGATTGCGCAGCACCTGGCGGCGATGGCGCCCGAGCGAGTGCGCAGCCTGACGCTGGTCATGTCCAGTTCAGGGGCGGCGGGGCTGCCGGCGCCGGACCCGGCGCTGGTGCAGTTGCTGGCCCGGCGCAGCGCACCGAACCGAGAAGTGGCAATCGAGCAGCAGGCCGACCTGCTGGCGGCCTTGGGCAGCCCTGAGGTACGGGACGACCGCGAAGTGTTGCTGCACCAGGCGGCGCAGGCCTACGACCGGGCGTTCAACCCTGACGGGGCCAAGCGCCAGATCATGGCGATACTGGCCGAGCCGAGCCGCGTCGAGTTGCTCAACCAGTTGCGAGTGCCGACCCTGGTGGTACACGGCACGGCTGATCCGTTATTGCCGGTCATGCATGGCGTGCACCTGGCGGCGCATATCCAGGGCAGCCAGTTACGCTTGATCCCGGGGTTGGCGCACCGTTTTCAGGAGCCGTTCAAGGCGCCGTTACTGGGGGCGGTGTTGCCTTATTTGCAGGCGCATAGGCAAGCGGTCACGCACATCGCAGGGCTCTGAATCCGCGCTGGCTGCTTCGCGGGCTTGCCCGCTCCCACAGGTGCTGCACCGATCTCAGACATTGTGGAGACCCTATGGGAGCGGGCGAGCCCGCGAAGCAGCCAGTGCCGATTTCGATCAGTGCATCCGCACCCACACAGTCACCAGCACAGTCGCGGCGATCAGCCAGGCCAGCGTGGCCAGCGCCATCGAAGGCTCGAGGCGCAAGCGGTCGACCAGTACATACAGGGTTGCCAGGTACACGAAATACGGAATGATCGACCACATGCCAAACAGGATGGTGGTCTTCAGGTCGGCAATGCTGCGCCCCTTGCCGACGATGTAGTGCGCAATCAGGGCAAAGGTGGGGAACAGCGGCACCAGTCCTGCGATGTAGTAGTTGCGCGTTTTCGACAGCACCGCCAGCAACAGCACTACGCCTGCGCCCAGGGCCGCTTTGAATACCAGGTCCACGTTGTTTTCCAGTTTGGGTTCGAGTCAGGCGAGGCCGTATTTTTTCACTTTGTCGAACAGCGTGGTCTTGGCCATGCCCAGCTCCTGGCTGGCCTGGCTCAGGTTGCCACCCGTGCGTTGCAGGGCATCAGTGAGCAGGTTGCGTTCGAATGCTTCCACCGCCTCGGCAAAAAGCAGGCCTTGGTTGGCACCACCGCTGGGGCCTTTCTTGAACGCTGGCAGGCCGAGGGCATAGCGCTCGGCCACGTTACGCAACTCGCGCACGTTACCCGGCCAGTCATGGGCCATCAGGCGCGACAGGGTCTGGCTGTCCAGTGTCGGTGTTTCGCGGTCGAAGCGCAGGGCCGACTGCTGCAGAAAATGTTCGAACAACTGCAGGATGTCTTCACGGCGCTCACGCAGCGGCGGCAGCTCCAGGGTGACCACGTTCAGCCGGTAATACAGGTCGCTGCGGAACTGGCCGCTCTGGCCCAAGGCATCGAGGTCGGCCTTTGTCGCGGCGATCACCCGGCAATCCACCGGGATGCTCTGGTTCGAGCCCAATCGCTCCAAGGTGCGCTCCTGCAGCACACGCAGCAGCTTGATCTGCAGGTTGATCGGCATGCTCTCCACTTCATCGAGGAACAGCGTGCCGCCATTGGCGTGTTCGATCTTGCCGATGCGGCGTTTGCCGGCACCGGTGAAGGCGTTGGCTTCGTGGCCGAATATCTCGCTCTCAAACAGGTTTTCCGGCAGGCCGCCACAGTTCAGCGCCACGAACGGGTGGCTCTGGCGTCGGCTGAAGTCGTGCAGGCACCGTGCGACCAGCTCTTTGCCGGTGCCGGTCTCGCCTTCGATCAGCACGTTGGCTGAGGTGTCGGCGACGTTGGCGATCAGTTCGCGCAAGTGCTCCATGGCCGGTGAGCGACCAATGATGCGTCCCTCCAGGCTGCTCTGTTCGGCCAGCTGGCGGCGCAGGGCCACCACTTCGCGTGACAGCCCGCGCTGTTCCAGCGCGCGGCGTACCACATCGACCAGGCGCTCGGGGGAGAACGGTTTTTCCATGAAGTCGTAGGCGCCGTTACGCATGGCGCCGACGGCCATGTCGATATCGCCATGGCCAGTGATCAGTACCACCGGCAGGCTGCGGTCACGGGCCTTGAGGCGATTGAGCAGCTCCAGGCCATCAATACCCGGCAAGCGGATATCGCTGACGACAATGCCGGCGAAATCGTCGCCGATGCGTTCCAGCGCCTGTTCGGCGCTGCCTACGCCCTCGCAGGCGATATCCTCCAGGGCCAGCGCCTGCTGGCAGCCGAGCAGCACATGCGGGTCGTCTTCGACGATCAGGACGGTAAGAGGCGCTTGGTTCATGGATGCTCTGCCGATTCGCTAGGGGGTGAAACCAGAGGCAGGGCCAGGACAAAGGCCGTGCCGCCGGTGACGGGATGCTCGACGTTTAGGCTTCCCTTGGCGGCGGCGGCAAGGCTCGCCGACAGGGTCAGGCCCAGGCCCAGGCCATGCTCGCCCGGTTTGGTGGTAAAGAAGGGTTCGAACAGGTGCTTGCGCGCTTCGGGGTCGATACCGTGGCCATTGTCGCGCACCTGCAAACGGTACTTGTCACCCTGCAACTCGCCTTCCAGCCATAGCTCAGGCTGCGGTTGCGCGGCCATGGCGTCAAGGGCATTCCCGATCAGGTTGACCAGAATCTGCTCCAGGCGGGTCTGGTCGATGGCCAGTTGCTGGTCCTCGAACTGGTGGTGCAATTGCAAATGACAGGCACTGATGCGGTTGGCCAGCACCTGCAGGGTGGCCTCTACTGCCTTGGCCAGTGAAGCCTGGCCGCTGTCATCGCCGCGCCGGGCGAACGAGCGCAGGCTGGCGGTGATGCGGCCCATGCGGTCGATCAGGTCATTCATGGTGCGCAGGTTGGTGCTGGCAGTTTCCAGCGCCCCGCGCTCAAGGAAGCGCACCGTATTGCCAGACAAGGTGCGCAGCGCAGCCAAGGGTTGGTTCAGCTCGTGGGCAATGCTGGTAGACATTTGCCCGATGGCGGCCAGCTTACCTGCTTGCACCAGCTCATCCTGGGCGTGGCGCAAGGTCTGCTCGGCATGCCGGCGCTCGCGAATCTGGCCCTTGAGGCGTTCGTTGCTGGCGCGCAGGTCGGCGGTGCGTTCGGCAATCCGTCGCTCCAGCTGGCTGTTGGCCTCTTCAAGGGCTTCGCGGGCCGCCAGGCGGGTGGCGATCACTTTGCGCCGCTCGTTCCAGGCAATGCCGAGGATCGCCAGCAAGGCAAAGGCCACGCCCACCAGAATGCCCTGCACCATGGATTCGCGACGCAGGTCCTGCAGTGGGGTCAGCAGGGTGAAATGCCAGGGTGTGTCGACCAGGCGCCTGGTTTGCGCCAGGTAGGCCACTTCGTGCGGTTTGCCATGAGCGGTTTCGGTGTTGGCAGGGAAGGTCAGTTTTTCCACACCATCGGCCAGGGTTTCCCGGGCCAGAGGCTGCAATTCGTTCAGCGGCCACCAGTAGTACTGCAGGCTTCGCGCCAGGCGCTCCTTGATTTGCGGGGTCAGCGGGCGCACCGACTTAAGCCGCCGTGCCGGGTCGCTGGAGAGAATGATGATGCCATTCTCGTCGCTGACGAACGCCTCCAGGCGGGCACGCTGCCAGCGCTCCTCGAGGGTGTCCAGGCGCACCTTGATCACCGCAACGCCTATGATCTTGCCGTGCTCCTCAAGGCCATGGGCCAGGTAATAGCCAGCCTCGCCAGTGGTACTGCCGATGCCGTAGAAACGCCCGGGCTCGCCGCGCACGGCAGTCTGGAAGTAGGCGCGGAACGACAGGTCTTCACCCAGGAACGAGTCGGCATCGCGCCAGTTGCTGGTGGCCTGTACCCGGCCATTGGTGTCCAGGACGAAGATGGCCCGACTGCGACTGCGACGGTTCAGGCCTTCAAGGTATTCGTTGACCGTCTGGCGTGAGGCGCCGTCCGGGTCGGTGAGCAGGTGCGAGACGCTGTCTTCCAGCTCCAGCAGGCTCGGCAGGTAGGTGTACTTGCTGATTTCGCTTTCGACCGTGCGTGCATGCAGCTCCAGCTGGCGTTCGCCGTTTTCGCTGAGGGTGCGGATACCATTGCTCTCGCTGATCAGGTAGCCAGCCATTCCCAGGCCGACCATCAGCAGGATGATCAGTGGTGGTAACAGCAATTGACGGATCAGGCGGGAATTCACGGCAGGCTTGGCAGGGCGAAGTAGCGAGGGATCGCATTTCATCACAGTGGCCTTGTTACGACCAGCTTCCGCTGCCTGGTGGGTCCCTGGCAGCGGAAGCTGTGGCCGGGTCAGTGCTGCAGGATCTTGCTGAGGAAGTGCTGGGTGCGCTGGTCGCGGGCGCTCTGGTCACCGAAGAACGCTTCCTTGGTGCAGTCTTCGATGATGCTGCCCTTGTCCATGAAGATGACCCGGTTGGCGACTTTGCGGGCAAAGCCCATCTCGTGGGTTACGCACATCATGGTCATGCCTTCGTGGGCCAGTTGCACCATCACGTCCAGTACCTCGCTGACCATTTCCGGGTCCAGTGCGGAGGTGGGTTCGTCGAACAGCATGACGATCGGGTCCATCGCCAGGGCGCGGGCGATTGCCACGCGCTGCTGCTGGCCACCGGAGAGCTGGCCGGGGTGTTTCTTGGCATGGGCACTGAGGCCTACACGCTCGAGCAGCGCCAGGCCCTTCTTGGTAGCTTCCGCCTCGCTGCGGCCCAGCACCTTGCGCTGGGCAATGGTCAGGTTCTCGGTGATGGTCAGGTGCGGGAACAGCTCGAAGTGCTGGAACACCATGCCCACCCGCGAGCGCAGCTTGGGCAGGTTGGTCTTAGGGTCGGCAATCGAAGTGCCATCGACCACGATGTCGCCCTTCTGGAACGGCTCCAGCGCGTTGACGCACTTGATCAGGGTGGACTTGCCCGAGCCCGACGGGCCACAGACCACCACTACCTCACCTTTCTTGACCTCGGTGCTGCAGTCGGTCAGTACCTGGAAGTCGCCGTACCACTTGTTGACGTTCTTGATGGAAATCATACGGTGATCCTTTTTTGCAGGCGCTTGACCAGCCACGAAGCGGAGAAGCTGATGAGGAAGTAGACGACGCCGGCGAAGATCAGGAACTCATGGGAGCGCCCGATGATGTCGCCGTTGGAGCGTGCGGAGTTGAGGAAGTCGACCAGGCCCACGGTGTACACCAGCGAGGTGTCCTGGAACAGGATGATGCTCTGCTGCAGCAGCAGCGGGGTCATCTTGCGGAAGGCCTGGGGCAGGATGATCAGGCGCATGGTCTGCGCGTAGTTCATGCCCAGCGCTTGTGCGGCGCCCATCTGGCCCTTGGAGATCGACTGCACACCGGCGCGTACGATTTCGCAGAAATACGCGGCCTCGAACATCATGAAGGCGACCACGCAGGAGGTGAAGGCACCCACCGGGGTATCTTCGCCGGTGATCCAGCGCAGCACGAACGGTACCGCCAGGTAGAACCAGGTGATCACCAGCAGCAGCGGGATCGAGCGGAAGTAGTTGACGTAGGCGCCGGCCACGTTCGACAGCAGTTTGCTCGACGACAGGCGCATCAGGGCCAGGATGGTGCCCAGCACGATACCGCCGATGACGCCCATGACCATCAGTTTGAGGGTCATGACCATGCCCTCCCAGAGGGCAGGCAGGGCGGGGATGATTTCGCTGAAATCCATTTCCATTTACTTGCCCCCCACGGAAATCAGGCCAGGCACGGCGACTTTCTTCTCGACCATGCGCATGAGCAGCATCAGGCCCATGTTCAGGGTGAAGTAGATCAGCGTGGCCAGGGTGAACGCCTCGAACAGGTTGGCGGAAAACTCTGCGGTCTGTTTGGTCTGCGCGAGCAGCTCCATCAGGCCAATCAGCGACGCCACCGAGGAGTTCTTGAATACGTTGAGGAACTCGGAGGTGAGCGGCGGAATGATGATCCGGTAGGCCTGCGGCAGCAGCACATTGTTGTAGATCTGCGGGAGGCTGAAGCCCATGGCGCGAGCGGCAGCTTCCTGGCCTTTGGGCAGCGCCTGGATACCGGTACGCACTTGCTCACAGACGCGCGCGGCGGTGAACAGGCCCAGGCAGATGACCACGCTGATCAGCGCCGAAGTGGTCGGGTTGAGGTCCTGCTTGAACCATTCCTGCAAGCCTTCTGGCAGCAGGTCCGGCACCAGGAAGTACCAGATGAACAGTTGCACCAGCAGTGGCACGTTGCGGAACAGTTCCACGTAGGCGGTGGCGATACCCGATACCAGGCGGTTCGGTACGGTACGCATGACACCGAGGAGCGACCCCAGCAGCAGCGCGATGATCCAGGCGGTGATGGCGATGGCGATGGTCCAGCCCAGGCCGGTGATGTACCAGTCCAGATAGGTTTCGCTGCCCACGCCGGTGGACTTGAAGAACACGCCCCAGTCCCAGTTGTAATTCATCGGGATTTCCCCTCAGACGGTTGTTTCACGGGCACCTTCGAGCATCCGGGGGCGCAAGGCGCCCACGGATGAAAGGTTAGACACTAATGAGTGGCCTGCAGAATTGATTCGTGCTTGTGAGCACCAGGCCACTATTTACTGAGGATCAGGACTTCTTCTCGTCCGCAGCCTTGTCGGTCGGCTCGGCGATCAGTTTTTTCAGCTCGTCGCTCATCTGGAAGTTGAGGTTCAGACCTTTAGGCGGGATCGGCTGCATGAACCACTTCTCGTAGCTCTTGTTGACTTCGCCCGACTTGAAGTAGGCAACGATGGCGTCGTCGACCGCTTTCTTGAACGCAGCGTCATCCTTGCGCACCATGCAGCCGTAGATTTCGTACGACTGAGGGGTACCGGTGATGACCCAGTCCGCTGGCTTGCGCGCCTTGGCCATTTCACCGGCGAGCAGGGCGTCGTCCATCATGAAGGCCACGGCACGGCCGCTTTCGAGCATGTTGAAGGCTTCACCGTGGTCCTTGGCGGAAATCACGTTCATCTTCATCTGCTTGTCGGCGTTCATCGCCTTGAGGATGCGCTCGGAGGTGGTACCGGCGGTGGTCACCACGTTCTTGCCGGCCAGGTCCGGGAAGTCTTTGTATGCCGGCTGACCATCCTTGACCTTGGTCAACAGGCGGGTACCGACTTCGAAGATGCCGACCGAGAAGCCAACCTGTTGCTGGCGCTCGACGTTGTTGGTGGTGGAGCCGCACTCCAGGTCGACGGTGCCGTTCTGCACCAGCGGAATACGGGTTTGCGAGGTGACCAGGTTGTAACGGACCTTGATGTCCGTGCCCAGTTGCTTTTTCAGCGCGTCGACGACGGCCAGCTGGATGTCATGCGAGTAACCGACGGGCTCGGGTTTGCCGGCCAGGTAGGAAAATGGAATGGAGGAGTCGCGGTGCCCCAGGGTGATGGTGCCCGATTCCTTGATCTTCTTCAGGGTGCCGGTGAGCTCCTCGGCCATGGCCGGCGAAGCGATGACTGCAGCCGCGATGGCTGCGCCCAGCAATTGACGAACGATACGCATCAAATTTTCCTCGACGTGTTTGTTTTTTTTATGGAGCCGTTGGCGGACTCTTCGTTCAACGAATACAGCAAGAAGCGGGTGCATTCGGCTACCAAGTGTAGAGCATGACTCGTGCCAAGCCCTGCTGTCGACCTTAAACCACTGGTATTGCTCGTGCTTGACAGTCTCGACCTCTCTCCGGGGTTCGCCAGGCCGAATAAACAGCGATTGCTCGTTCGGTTATCCGAACGCATGGGCAGCCACCTATCCCGGTATCGCTTGCGGTAACTATGCAGTGCGCGGCAAGGGCTCAGACGTAGTGAGCTTTGCTCTTTGCCTGGAGAGTTCCACAGATGTCACCGCACCTGCTCCCGAACGATTCCATCGATAGCCTGATCGCCCAGAATTTGCCTGGATGGCTAGTCGACCACGCCCAACCGGAAAGGCTCGATGCGTTACGTAATGCCCTGAGTCGCCAGGCGCACTGCAATGCGCGGCTTGGCCCGATCCTCCAGGCCATCCCTTCTTTGCAGGCCTACGCAGCAACGTTGCTCAAAACGAAACTGCGCAAGAGCGGCATCAGCAACCCGGACGTGACGGGTTGGAGTGTACGGGTCTCGCAGCGGTTGTTGCTGCCCAGCGCTTCGCCTGTTCTGCTGCGGCCAACCTATGTTCGCCGCTCCGGGCGATCTCTGCTGGCGGCGGCGCTGCATAATTATCATCGCAAGGAGACGCGCCCCGGGCACATGCTCAAGGGTGAACTCGTCGATGGCGACGGCAAACGCCTGCCAATGAGCTTCCATGCGTTTGCCTCGGCGTGTCGTGAAATAGATGCCGGTGGTAAGTATCAGGCGTTGCTCACCCACCACCTGCAGCCTGAGGATGGCCCCCAGGATGAGCCGGGCCAGGCCATCGCTCGCTTGCACGGGCAGTTCGAGGGGAGTTTCAGGGCCAATTTCGAGGTGGCGATGCGGATCGCTGCGTTCAAAGGCGAAATTGACGAGCGCACGTATTGGTTGCTGTTGCCGCTTATCGCCGAAAAACCGGTGGTGCCTGTGCTGGTTGGCACTGTTGTACCCCGACAGCTGTACCTGCTGGGCCGCCCCATTCAAGGTGTACTGACGCTGGAAGTACGCCCTTCGGCGGATGGCGCAGTAGAGTCGGTGGTGCTTTGGATACCCGGTGACCCACTTGAGCCTGTCTCCCAACACGTCAGCTGGGACGCACTCGACACCTACCTCGGAAAACGTTTTCGGAAGCCGGCATATCGGCGCTTTTTCGCACGCTTCATTACCGAGCGAGAGCGGGTCAATTTCTATCGCGTATTGAACGAACGGGTCGCACAGGCGCAGGCGGCGGGGGTTGAACTTGACGCTCGTTCTGCAACGATCACTGATGCGCCGTTCGCACACCTGCGCCGGCAATTCATCGCCAAGGTCAGGGACGACGCCAAAGTGCTCGCCGTGCCCACCGATGTCGAGGATGATGAAGACCGCGAAGCGCGCATGCGGGGCTACAAAGAACTGGGTATGGACTTGCTGAACGTGGCGGGGTTCTTCGTGCCAGTGCTGGGTGAAGTGTTGCTGGTGGCCAATGCGGTACAGCTGGCTGATGAAGTGTATGAAGGGTACCAAGATTGGCGCATCGGGGATCGCGAAGGGGCGTTGAACCACCTGTTCAACGTTGCCGAAAACGTTGTGGTAGGCGGGATGATCGCCGCCGGCAGCCACATCGCCCAGCGCGCCCTGGAGCGTGTGGCCTTCGTGGATGACTTGGCTCCGGTGTGCCACGCTGCTGGCAAGGTCAAGCTCATGGCCACGGATCTGTCAGGTTACGATGCCCAACCATTGCGTGGCGTCGGCGCGCAGGAATGGCTCTGGCACCTTGATGAGAGGGGTTACAGGGTGATGGAGGATCCGTACGATGGTCGCTCCAGGATCCTGCACCCTCGCCGTCCCAGTGCCTACCGGCCGGTGATCGAACCGAACGGAGCCGGCGGCTGGCGTCATGAACTCGAAGCTCCCCAGAGCTGGGAAGGGCGGGCCCAGCTGGTCCGCCGCTTGAGTACACCGCTGGCAGAGCTACCGGCGCAGGCTTGTGATTACCTGCTGCAGGTGACAGGGCTGAGTGAAGCACAGGTTCGCCGTTTGCACGTGGAGCACATGGGCGCACCTGCACGGTTGCTGGATGCCCTGGAGCTTTACCAGGCCCATGAATTACATCCGGATTTCAGCGCGCCGCAATTGGCGCAGCACGTTGCTGCTCGGCAAGTGCTGCCCAATGGCCTCGAGCGGATAGTGCAGCGCGCTTACCCAGGCCTGTCGGCCCGCTGCACGCGTGAAGTGCTTCAGCAATGCACCGCTGCGCAACTCGATACACTCAGCACCGCACAGAGGATCCCTTTGGCAGTGGCCGAGCGCGCACGATGGTCACTGAGAGAAAGCCGTCTGGACAGGGCGTGCGCCGGTTTACGTCTGCCGCGTTGCGTCAATCCCGACACCGAACGCCTGGCTTTGGGCTTGCTCAAGCGTCAGCTGAAATGGCCGGACACCCTACGCATCGAACTGCGCGAAGGTAGCCCGGGTGGCCGATATCTGGCCGGTATCGGCGCCGAGTCTGCAGAGGATGTACGGTGTATCGTGCGCCGCGGCGACGGCTACCGCTACGCCGGTCAAGGCACATCCGGCCCCTACCTGGCGGCACTGCTGTCTGCGTTGGACGAGACGCAGACTGCCGATCTCGGCGATGCTGCTGTCAGTCCAGGCGCCCTGGGCTCGTTGTTGATCGAGGCCGCTGCCGGTGATCGTACCCAAGCGGCGGAGCTCTGTGGCATGCCCCGTCTGGGCGTTGGCCTGCGACCCCCGACCCGTTTGGGGGATGGGCGTATTGGTTATGTCTTGAGTGGGCGAGGTGAGAGCAGCCGACGTGCCATAGGTCGTGGTATTCACCAAGTGTTTCCGACAATGACTGACGGGGAAGTCCAAGCCTATCTGCTCGACCTCATGGAGCGGCGAGTAGGATTGTGGGAGCATTACAGCCAGCTCACGGATCAGCTGGCGCGTATGCGTCTGAGCCTGCGCCAGTGGCGCCGGGACGCCAGTAATCCGCTCGATGCGCTACGCCGCCGTCAGGTCGCTAGAGCTATACGGCGCAGTTGGCGGCGTAAGATCACCGACCAGGCCGGGGACTACGCGTTGATTATCAACGGCGAGCGTGTCGGTAGCCTGCCCGATTTACCTGAGGGGGTAAGCTTTGATCACGTGCAACGGCTGATCCTCAGAGACCTGCGCCTTGGTGAAATCAGTTGGGACTTCCTGCGGCGTTTTCCCAATCTGGTGGAACTCGACCTGTCCGATAATCGCCTGACTGCGATTCCTCAGGGCATTGAACGGTTGCCCCGCCTGCGGCAGCTTCATCTGGGCAACAACAGGATAGTGATGGATGAGGCCGGTGAGTTGCGTCTTGCCGGGGCGAGGGCGCTGCAGCGCCTGGACCTCAACGACAACCCGTTGGGAAGGGCGCCGGTATTGACAGGCCTGGGCAATCTGCGTGAAGTCAACCTGCGCTCTGCGGCTCTGGAGGCGTTGCCTGAGCGCATTTCGTTTCGTGCCCACGTTGACTTGCGTGACAACAACATCCGCACGCTGCGCCGAGATTTGCACCGGTTGCGCTTGCAGGTGCGCCAGTTGTCCTTGCATGACAATCCACTGAGCGAAGCTGACGCATTGTTGCTCGACGAGGCGCGAGGAGTGACGCCGGGGCAGTGGGGATCAGCATCCGCACGCCATCGTGCAATTGACAGCGATCTGTTAAGTCGTTGGGCCAGCAGTACATCCGGAGCTGAGCGTGATCGCCAGCAGGCGATATGGACAGCGCTACGGGAGGAGCCGCAATCGGACGGATTGTTCAGCTTTCTCGCGGACTTCGTCATTACCGCGGACTTCAATGAGCACCCTGGGCATTACCGCAGTCGTATCTGGCGGATTCTGGAAGCATGCGAACAGCACGAGCAGTTGCGTCAACAGTTGTTTATCGAGGCATCTGGCCAACGCCGCTGTGTAGACCAGTTGCTGATGCTGCTGGAGCAGATGGAACTTGGGGTTTTGGTACTGCGTGCCGTCGAAGATGCCCATGGCAACCAGATGGAAGCCCGGTTGCTGAACTTGGGGCGTAGCTTGTTCAGGCTGGACGAGGTCGACCGCCTCGCTACCCTGCACGTGCAACGCTTGCATGCCGAGCACGCCCCTATTATCGATGAAATTGAGACCAGGCTCTTCTACAGGCAGCGGCTTGCGCGTCCGTTGGGCTTGCCTGTCGAGATCGACGAAATGCATTTCCCGAGTTTTGCGAACGTAACCACCAGTGATCTGCTGCGGGCCCAGGACACGGTCTTGCAGCACGAGTCGGCGGATGCTCTGATTGCCTCGTTGGCACAGCGGCCTTTCTGGGAGCGATACGCGCGGGACTTTCATGCCCAGCGATTTGAAGAGCTGGTGCAACCACTGCACCAGCGCATGGAGGCCCTACAGGCTCAGGTAGATGAGCAAGTGATCAACGAAAGCGAGTTTCTGCAACGCTGTGAAGCACTGAAGACTGATTACGATCGCAGCGAGCGGGCATTGCTGGCGCGTTTGGCGCGTGAAGCCTATGAGCGCTGGGCTAATACGCCCCCTTGACGAATCAAAAAGGCTTCACCGTCGGTATCAGGCTGCGCGGCTATTCGCGCGCACCTTGCGGGCTTGCTGCAGATACGCCTCCAGGGCCATCTGCTCCTGCGCGGTCAGCGACAGGCCCAGCTTGGTGCGACGCCAGATAATGTCAGCGGTTTGCTCTGCCCATTCCTCTTCCAGCAGGTAGTCCACCTCGCGGGTGAACAGCCCGGCACCGATAGCCTGCCCGAGGTCTTCGGGGCCGTGAACGCCATCGAGCAGTCGCCACACACGGCTACCATAGGTGAGCACCCAGCGTTTGGCCAGGTCGACAGGCAACCAGCCGCAACGTGCCAGTACGGCATCGATCAGCGCCTGTACCGTTGTCATGCCCTCTGCGCCCGGCAGTGGCGCACTGGCGGTCCAGGGGGCGCGCATCTGGGTGAAGAAGGGCTTGAGTTCAGCCATGGCCGATTCGGCCAGTTTGCGGTAGGTGGTGAGCTTGCCGCCGAATACCGACAGCAGCGGTGCCTGGCCGGCCTCTGCCGAAAGGGCGAGTGTGTAGTCCCGGGTCACCGCCGAAGGGTTGTCCGACTCGTCGTTGCACAGCGGCCGAACGCCGGAGTAGGTATGCAGGATGTCGGCTTGGCTCAGTTGATGATTGAAGTGCTCGTTGACGACCTTCAACAGGTAATGTGTTTCCTGCTCGGTAATGGCTACCGCGGCCGGGTCGCCGCTGTATTCCCGATCAGTGGTGCCGATCAGGGTAAAGCGGTCCAGGTACGGGATGCAGAAGACAATGCGCTGGTCTTCATTCTGCAGAATGTAGGCATGTTCACCTTCATACAGGCGCGGCACGATAATGTGGCTGCCCTGGATCAGGCGGATGCCGTAAGGCGCATCGAGCTTGAGGTCGTCCTTGATGAAGCTGGCCACCCACGGGCCCGCGGCGTTGACCAGCGCGCGGGCATGGATCGTCTGGAGGCTGCCGTCGGCGTGCTGCAGTTCTACCTGCCACAAGCCCTCTACACGCTCGGCGCGCAAGCAGCGGGTGCGGGTGTGGATATGTGCGCCAAGCTCACGGGCCGCCATGGCGTTGAGTACTACCAGGCGGGCGTCATCGACAGCGCAGTCGGCGTATTCGAAGCCGCGGGTGATTGCCGGCTTCAGCGGGTAGCCCGGACCGAAGCGCAGGCTACGCGAGGCGCCCAGGCGCTTGCGCTTGCCCAGGTGGTCGTAGAGGAACAGGCCGGCGCGGATCATCCATGCAGGGCGCAGGTGCGGGCGGTGCGGCAGCACGAAGCGCATAGGTTTGACGATGTGCGGCGCCTTGGCCAGCAGCACTTCGCGTTCAGCCAAGGCCTCGCGTACAAGACGAAATTCGTAGTGCTCCAGGTAGCGCAGGCCACCGTGAATCAGTTTGCTGCTGGCTGACGACGTGTGTTGGGCCAAGTCGTCTTTTTCGCAAAGGAAGACCTTCAAGCCGCGACCAGCGGCGTCGGCAGCGATGCCCACGCCATTGATGCCACCGCCGATCACGGCAAGGTCATAGCAGTCGGCTGTTGGGAGCTGGGACGAAACTGGCTGGGACACGGGCAAGGCCTCCTGGGGCTGTTCACATCGAATATGAACATTGATGTTCGTTTGCGAAAATATTAGCGCAACGGAAAGCCGGTCGCCAGTCAGTCTCTATAGAAAAAACTGATCAAATGACAATGAAGTGAACATTTACGAAAATTTAGCGGGTACCGCTTGGGTGAGGGGCGCTTGCTCCGCAGACACCAAAAATCTGGCGGCATGCACCCACCAGCCCTCAAACCACCTCAAGCCTGATCTTGTTCTGGTTCAACAATTGGGTAAGGGTTGGGGTCGGTGTCTGGTCGGTCACCAGGCAGTCGACCAGGTCGATCGAGCCCAGGCGCACCATGGCATTGCGCCCGAACTTGCTGGAATCGGCCGCGAGGATCACTTGCCGGGCATTGGCGATGATGGCTTGCGACACCCGCACTTCCTGATAGTCGAAATCGAGCAGGCTGCCATCCTCGTCGATACCGCTGATGCCCACCAGGGCGAAGTCGACCTTGAACTGGTTGATGAAATCGACACTGGCCTGGCCGACCACACCACCATCACGGCGTACCGTGCCACCCGCCACCAGCACTTCGAAATCGTCCTTGGCGGCCAGGATCGCCGCCACGTGCAAGTTGTTGGTGATGACTTTCAGGTGGTTGTGGTTGAGCAGCGCCCGTGCGATCGATTCGGTGGTGGTGCCGATGTTGATGAACAGCGACGCATGGTCGGGAATCTGCCGGGCTACGGCGTCGGCAATGCGCTGCTTTTCGTCACGCATCTGGTCTGCACGCATGGCGTAGGCGGTGTTCTCGATGCTCGAGTCGTAAGCCGCGCCGCCGTGGTAACGGCGCAGCAGGTTGAGCTCGGCAAGCTGGTTGATGTCGCGTCGGATGGTCTGGGGAGTGACAACGAACAGCTGCGCCATTTCCTCGATACTGACATAGCCGCGTTCGCGTACCAGTTCGAGGATTTGTTGTTGGCGGGGGGGCAGATTCATGGGCGGTCCTTTGGGGCTGCCGGACAAATTCTGCAATGATGCCGTAGGAAGGGGATGACGGCCAATAGACGATTGGGGCCGCATGGCGGCCCCAACAGCTATCATGCCTCGTGATCTTCCCAGTCACGGGTACGCTCGACCGCCTTCTTCCAGCCGGCATACAGCTTTTCTTTCTGCGTTTCGTCCAGTTGCGGGCTGAACTCACGCTCGATGATCGCCTTGTCGCGCAGCTCGTCCAGGCCACTCCAGAAGCCACAGGCCAGGCCTGCCAGATAGGCGGCGCCCAGCGCCGTGGTTTCGCGCATCTGCGGCCGCTCCACGCAGGTGCCGAGGATGTCGGCCTGGAACTGCATGAGGAAATTGTTGGCCACGGCACCACCGTCCACGCGCAGTTCGGACAAGCGCTGGCCACAGTCCTGCTGCATGGCGTCGAGGACATCGCGGGTCTGGTAGGCGATGGACTCCAGTGCGGCGCGGATGATGTGGTCCACCTTCACGCCACGTGTCAGGCCGAACAACGCACCACGGGCATACGGGTCCCAGTACGGGGCACCCAGGCCGGTAAAGGCGGGCACCAGGTAAACGCCATTGCTGTCCTTGACCTTGCTGGCGAAATACTCGGTATCCAGGGCGTCGTTGACGATCTTCAGTTCGTCACGCAGCCATTGCACGGTAGAGCCACCATTGAATACCGCGCCTTCCAGTGCATAGGCCACCTCTCCACGCGGGCCGCAGGCAATGGTCGTGAGCAGGCCGTGGGACGACTTCACCGCCTGGTCGCCCGTGTTCATCAACAGGAAGCAGCCGGTGCCGTAGGTATTCTTGGCTTGGCCCGGCTCCACGCACATCTGGCCGAACAGTGCCGATTGCTGGTCGCCGGCGATACCGGCGATGGCTATGCCGCTCTTGGTGTGGCCGTACACTTCCGAGGATGGGCGCACCTCAGGCAGCATCTGCCGCGGGATGCCCAGGATTTCCAGCAGCTTGTCGTCCCACTGCAGGCTGTGGATGTTGAACATCAGTGTGCGCGAGGCGTTGGTGTAGTCGGTGACGTGCACCTTGCCGCCGGTAAATTTCCAGATCAGCCAGGTGTCGATGGTGCCGAACAGCAGTTCGCCACGCTCGGCGCGCTCACGGGCGCCGTCGACATTGTCGAGGATCCACTTCAGCTTGGTGCCGGAGAAATACGGGTCGGTGACCAGGCCGGTGGTTTCACGAATGTAGTTTTCATGGCCGTCACGCTTGAGCTGAGCACAGATCTCGGTGCTGCGGCGGCACTGCCAGACAATGGCGTTGTATACCGGGCGCCCGGTTTCCTTGTCCCACACCACAGTGGTTTCGCGCTGGTTGGTAATGCCCAGCGCGGCAACCTGGGCGTGGCTGATACCCGCCTGGGCCAGGGCCTCGACCATGGTCGCGCTTTGTGTGGCGAAAATCTCCATCGGGTCATGCTCGACCCAGCCCGCCTGCGGGTAATGCTGTGCGAACTCGCGCTGGGAGGTACCCACAACATTGGCGTCACGGTCGAAAATGATCGCCCGCGAACTGGTGGTACCCTGGTCCAGGGCGATGATGTAGTTCTTATCCTGGGTGTCTGTCATGGTCGTAGGCCTTGCAAGAATAGGGGGTCAGGGCTGTGCGTGATGGTGGCATCAATTGGCTTGAGTATCGCCCTGGCGAATGTCATTTGTCTCAGGGGTCGCGGCGGGCGCCATTGGCAGGTTGCGTGCAATCAGGCCGCGGTAGCTCGCTGCCCCCAAGCAGGCGCCAAGGATCGGTGCAAATACCGGAACCAGGAAATAGGGAATATCCCGCCCGCCAGTGAAGGCGATTTCGCCCCAACCGGCCAGGAAGGTCATGAGTTTTGGCCCAAAATCGCGGGCCGGGTTCATCGCAAAGCCAGTCAATGGGCCCATGGCGCTGCCAATCACTGCAATCAGCAGGCCGATCAACAGCGGGGCCATGGCGCCGCGCGGCAGGCCGTTGTTGTCGTCGGTCAGGGCCATGATCACGGCCATCAGAATGGCAGTGATCACCACTTCGACCAGAAACGCCTGGCTGGTAGACAGCGACGGGTGTGGATAGGTGGAGAACACCGAGGCCAGCTCAAGGCTGCCTTCGCTACCGCGCAGCATGGCGTGGGTTTGTTCGAAATCGAAGAACAGGTTGCTGTACAACGTGTAGACCAGTGCTGCGCCACAGAATGCGCCGCATACCTGGGCCAGCATGTAGAAGGGCAGCTTGCGCTTGTCGAACCCTGCGAACAGTGTGAGAGCGATACTCACGGCTGGGTTCAGGTGCGCACCGGAAATACCGGCGGTGAGGTAGATGGCCATGCTGACGCCCACGCCCCAGATGATACTGATTTCCCAAAGCCCGAAGCTGGCCCCGGCAACCTTGAGCGCGGCGACGCAGCCGGTACCGAAGAAGATGAGCAGGGCGGTGCCGAGAAACTCGGCCAGGCATTGGCTGGACAGTGTGGGTTGGCGCAGAGCAGTCGTCATGTATGACCTCGTTTTTTTTGTTGTGAGGCGCGTGGCGCTCGACAGCAAAACCCGGTGTCTATCCCCATTGACCCCGGGTGATGTAGGAAATGCACCTTAAAAGGGCATCGTTTATTCAGAAACGAAAAAATATAGACAAGAAACGCTGATGTCAAAGGTCGAAAGTGAACGGTCAGTCACGATAAGGTCGCTAGAATCAGCTGCTGATCCCTGTACTAGACGCGCTCGATTGCGGTGCGGTGGCTGGGATGTGGGAATTGTCCTAAAGTAGCCGCCGAGTCGTCCCTGACTGGAGCCCTTGCATGACCCCCGCCCTAGACCTGTTGAAGAAGCACCGTGCCGAGCATCGTGTGCACAGTTATGAACATGACCCGAAGTCGGCGTCGTATGGCCTGGAGGCGGCAGAAAAGCTCGGGCTCGACCCGCAACAGGTGTTCAAGACGTTGCTGGCAAGCAGCGAGAAAGGGGAATTGCTGGTAGCGGTGGTGCCCGTGGTGGGGACCTTGGACCTTAAGGCCCTGGCCCATGCTGCTGGGGTGAAGAAGTGCGAGATGGCCGACCCGGCGGCGGCGCAGCGGGCGACCGGTTACCTGGTGGGCGGCATCAGCCCGCTGGGGCAGAAGAAGCGCCTGCGGACCTTTATTGATGACTCGGCGCAGAATTTTGCAACTATCCATGTCAGCGCCGGCAGGCGTGGCCTGGAAGTGGAGCTGGCAGCGGCGGTGCTGGCGGAGTATACGCAGGGCACGTTTGCCGGGATTGGTCGAGGCTGAGAACAGGGGGCCGCCAAGCGGCCCCCTGGCGCTGAAGTCAAGTCGCCGAACTGTATCGACGCACGCCATTCTCCTGGCGTGGCAACTGTGCTGCAACGCTACCCGGTACCGGGAATAGCACGAGGTGATCGGCCTTCACTGCAATCTCCACATTCTCACCGATCTCGTGGTCGTTATGGCTAGGGAAGATCGCTTCCAGCTGGCTACCGGTGGGCAACTGCAGGCGGTAGAGCGTGGATGCCCCAAGGAAACTCTTGCCCACGATGTTCGCCAGGAGCGCGCTGCCAGGTGCATGCACGATATCATCCGGGCGCAGCAGTACATCCACCGAACTGCCCGGCGCCATGATGTAGGCGCGGTTACCGCGCAGCTCACCCACTTCGGTATTGACTGCCTCGTGGCTGCTCATTTGCCCACGGATGAAGTATCCCTGGCCGATGAAACTCGCCACGAATGGCGTCTGCGGTTCGTGGTAAAGGTTATAGGGCGTATCCCACTGTTCCAGGCGGCCTTCCTTGAAGACGCCAACCTGGTCGCTGACGGCAAAGGCTTCTTCCTGGTCATGGGTGACCAGAATGGCGCTGGTACCGCGGCTTTTGAGAATGTCGCGAACCTCATGGCTCAGGCGCCGGCGCAGCTCCACGTCGAGGTTGGAGAACGGCTCGTCAAGCAGCAGCAGCTGCGGCTCGGGCGCCAGCGCCCGGGCCAGGGCGACACGTTGCTGCTGGCCGCCAGACAGCTCATGCGGGTAACGTCCGCCCAGCCCGCCGAGTTTGACCAGCTCCAGCATCTCTTCGATGACGGCGGCCTGGCGTGGGTGTTTGGCGATACCAAAGGCAATGTTCTGCGCCACGGTCAGGTGCGGGAACAGCGCGTAGTCCTGAAATACCATGCCGATGCGGCGCTTTTCCGGAGCCAGGGTGAAGCCAGCCCGGGAAATGACCTCACCGGCCAGGTGGATTTCACCTTCGTGCACCGGCTCGAAACCGGCGATGGCGCGCAGGGTGGTGGTCTTGCCACAACCGGATGAACCCAGCAGGCAACCGATGTCGCCTGCGTTCAGGTGCAGGTTGAGGTTCTGGACGATGCGCTGGTCGCCATAGCCGCAGGCGAGGTTGCGCAGGTTGAGCAGTAGGGGTTGACTCATGCGTGGTGGTAAGCCGGTTCTACAAGGAATTCGAGAAGCGCCTTCTGTGCATGCAGGCGGTTTTCAGCCTCGTCCCAGGCGACCGAACGTGGGTCGTCGAGCAGGTCCTGGCTGATTTCCTCGCCACGATGGGCGGGCAGGCAGTGCATGAAGAGGACATCGGGTGCAGCCAGGTCGAGCAGTTCGCGGGTGACCTGGTAAGGCGCGAAATGCGCCAGGCGCCGTGCAGTTTCCTCCTCCTGACCCATGGAAGTCCAGACATCGGTGACCACCAGGTGTGCATCACGCACAGCTTCCCTGGCATCCCGGATGATCTGCACGCGGTCACCGCCCAGTGCCATGAAGCGTTGATCCGGCTCATAGCCTTCGGGGCAGGCGATGCGCAGCTGGAAATCGAACTGCCTGGCGGCTTCGATATAGGAGTTGCACATGTTGAAGCCATCGCCGATCCAGGTCACGGTCTTGCCCTGAATCGAGCCGCGGTGTTCAACGAAGGTCTGCATGTCGGCCAGCAGTTGGCACGGGTGCGATTCGTCGGACAGGCCGTTGATCACGGGTACGCGCGACTTGGCGGCGAACTCGGTCAGGGTGCTGTGGGCGTGGGTACGGATCATCACCGCATCAACCATGCTCGACAGCACAATGGCGCTGTCACCAATCGGCTCGCCGCGGCCCAGCTGGGTGTCGCGGGGCGACAGGAAGATGGCCTGGCCACCGAGCTGGATCATGCCGGCCTCGAACGACACACGGGTACGGGTCGAGGACTTTTCGAAGATCATGCCCAGTACACGGTTCTTCAGCGGTTCGAACAGCACGCCTCGCTTACGCAGGTCCTTCAGCTCGATGCCGCGGCGGATCACCCCGAGCAATTCGTCGGTGGTGAAGTCCAGCAGGGAGAGAAAGTGCCTAGCGCTCATGAGTGACTACCTTATCTGCAACGGTATGCAGGTCGACCGTATGGTTTTTTTGACAACGGGGGTGACCTGCGGCGTAAGCCGCACGGGGCGGACGAAATAGGGAAAGGCGCAATACTATAAGTAAATGTCGCCTGAAGCCAAGGGGGGAAAAGCGGCGTGATTGCAAAGGGTATTGCAAAGGGTGTCTTTACCCGTTGGCCCGTGCTGTTCTTTATTTGCTACAGACGGTTGTACACGGCTTGCTGGCAATTTGGCAAATGGCTGTCGTGAATCGTGCGCCTGATGTCGGTGGATTCACGCGGCGAAGCGCACTGGCCGCGGGGCGGGGTCGGGCGCATAGTCACTGTTCGACAACAACAAGGCAGAGGCGGCCATGACCAAGACCCTGCATCACCGTGCCTGTCACCTGTGCGAAGCGATCTGCGGGCTCAACATCGAAGTCAGTCATGAGGAGGACGGGCGGGCCCTGATCAGCTCGATCAAGGGCGACCCCCAGGACCCGTTCAGCCGTGGCCATGTCTGCCCCAAGGCCGTGGCGTTGCAGGACATCCAGAACGACCCGGATCGCCTGCGCCAGCCCCACAAGCGAGTCGGTGAGCAATGGCAGGCCATTGGCTGGGATGAGGCTTTCGCACTGGCTGCCGAAAAATTGTGGGCGGTCCAGCAAGCCCATGGGCGCAATGCCGTGGCGGTCTACCAAGGCAACCCGAGTGTGCACAATTACGGCTTGATGACCCACAGCAACTATTTCCTGGGCCTGCTCAAGACCCGTAACCGTTTCTCTGCCACGTCCGTGGACCAGTTGCCCCAACACCTGGTCAGCCACTTGATGTACGGGCATGGGCTGCTGCTGCCGATTCCGGACATCGATCACACGGAGTTCATGCTGATTCTTGGCGGCAACCCGCTGGCCTCCAACGGCAGCATCATGACCGTTCCGGACGTGGAGAAGCGCCTGAAGGCCCTGCGGGCGCGTGGTGGGCGCCTGGTGGTGGTTGACCCGCGGCGTAGCGAAACGGCTGCAATGGCTGACAGCCATTTGTTCATACGCCCTGGTGGTGATGCAGCCCTGTTGTGCGGCTTGCTCAACACATTGTTCGAAGAAGGCCTGGCACGGGGCTCGCACTTGCCGGTTAGCGGCCTGCAGCAGGTGCGCGAGGCCATTGCGCCGTTCAGTGCCGAGGCCGTTAGCGCCCAATGTGGTATTGCTGCAGCGGATATTCGCCAGCTGGCACGCGACTTCGCCGCTGCCGGGCAGGCCGTGTGCTACGGCCGCATGGGTGTCTCGACCCAGGCATTCGGTACCCTTTGCCACTGGCTGGTGCAGCTTGTGAACCTGGTGACCGGCAACCTCGACCGTACAGGCGGCGCGTTGTGCACGGAGCCTGCCGTCGACCTGGTGGCAACCACCTCGGGCGGCCACTTCAACGCCTGGCAGAGCCGTGTGTCGGGCTTGCCCGAGTACGGCGGCGAGCTGCCGGTGGCTGCCCTGGCCGAGGAAATGCAAACACTGGGCGAAGGGCAGGTGCGCGCCCTGGTGACAGTTGCCGGCAACCCTGTGTTGTCCACGCCTAACGGCCGCCAGCTGGATACGGCGCTGGAGGGGTTGGAGTTCATGCTCAGTATCGACCTCTACATCAACGAAACCACCCGCCATGCCGACCTGATCCTGCCCTCCACCTCAGCGCTTGAGAACGACCATTACGACAGCACCTTCAACCTGCTGGCAGTGCGCAATGTCACGCGCTTCAACCGGGCGATCCTGCCCAAGCCGGAGGGAGCATTGCATGACTGGGAAATCTTCGTCGGCCTGGCCCAGGCTTTTGCCAAGCGTGCCGAGTTGGAGTTGAAGCAGACCTGGTCGCCTGCGCAGATGATTGATCAAGCCCTGCGCAAAGGGCGCTATGGTGAAGCTACGCCTTGGCGGCTCTCCCTGGCAACCCTGGACGATCACCCGCACGGGCTTGACCTGGGGCCGTTACGCAGCAACCTCGCCGGGCGCCTGGCGACTGCCAGCAAGGCTGTCGAAGCCGCCCCCCAGGTTTTACTGGACGACCTGCACCGCCTGGCGCAAATGACGCCCCCGGTGCCGGGCGAACTGCTGCTGATCGGGCGCCGCCATGTGCGCAGCAACAACTCGTGGATGCACAACTTCCATCGCCTGGTGAAAGGCAAGCCACGGCATCAGTTGTTGATGCACCCGCAAGACTTGCAGCAGCGGCAACTGCAGGATGGCCAGCGCGTGCGCATACGTTCGCGTACCGGCTCACTGGAGGTCGAGGTGCAGGCCTGCGAGGACATGATGCCCGGTGTGGTCAGCTTGCCCCATGGTTATGGTCATGGTCGTCAGGGCGTGCACATGCAGATCGCCCAGGCGCAACCCGGCGTGAGTGCCAATGACCTGACCGATGAGCGCTTTCGGGACCAGGTTTCCGGAAACGCTGCACTCAATGGCGTACCCGTGCAGGTCGAGGCCGCTTGAGGAACGGCAAGGCCGAGCACTGCGCTCGGCTTTCCGATACAATGCGACACCGTGCCGACGACTGTGTCGGATAGTTCAGCCGAGGTGCTACATGGATATCATCGAAACGATCAAAGAGCAGATTGCCAACAACACCATTCTGCTTTACATGAAAGGCTCGCCGAATGCTCCGCAGTGCGGCTTCTCTGCGCGTGCATCGCAGGCCGTGATGGGTTGTGGCGAAAAGTTCGCCTACGTCGACATCCTGCAGAACCCGGAAATTCGCGCCAACCTGCCAAAATACGCCAACTGGCCGACCTTCCCGCAACTGTGGGTAGCCGGTGAGCTGGTTGGCGGCAGCGACATCATGCTGGAAATGTTCGAGAAGGGTGAGCTGCAAACCCTGATCAAGGAAGCGGCTGCCAAGGCCAAGGCTTCTGAAGCCTGATCTTCCGGCAAGCATGAAAAAACCCGCTGATCGCGGGTTTTTTCATGGGGCGAATATTTACTCTTCGCCCATCTGCGACTGCAGGTAGTTCTCGATACCGATCTTGTCGATCAGCCCCAGTTGGGTTTCCAGCCAGTCGATGTGTTCTTCCTCGGACTCGAGGATATCTTCGAGCACGTCACGCGAGCCGAAGTCGCCAGCGGTTTCACAGTGGGCGATGGCGGCCTTCAGGTCGACCAGGCCTTGCTGTTCAATCTTCAGGTCGCACTCGAGCATTTCCTTGGTGTGCTCGCCGATCAGCAGTTTGCCCAGGTCCTGAACGTTAGGAATACCCTCGAGGAACAAAATACGCTTGATCAGCTTGTCAGCGTGCTTCATTTCATCGATGGATTCTTTGTACTCGTGCTTGCCGAGTTTGTTCAGCCCCCAATCTTCGTACATGCGTGCGTGCAGGAAGTACTGGTTGATCGCGACCAGCTCGTTTCCGAGGATCTTGTTGAGATGCTGGATGACGCTTACGTCGCCTTTCATGTCGGGTTCCTGCCCTGTAGAAGTGTGTCAATCCACTGAAGTTTGAGCCCGATACTTAGGTGTGTCAAACCTAAGTTCTTGAATAATAAGTGAAAATTAATAGGAATAAGAATGTTTGTGAACCGCGTTGCAACGCTAACTTGTTGAATTTCGGGCATAAAAAAACCGGACACCAGGTCCGGTTCTTGAAATTCTGCGTTCAGGCAGCGGTAAATTCGACGGCGTAGGGCAGGGCTGCCTGACTGACCTGAAGCTCGGTCAGGGTCTCGCGGACCACTTGCTTGGCCACGCAGGCGCATTTCCCACACTGGCTGGCGACATTGGTGGCGGCTCGCACTTCCTTGTAACTGCAGCATCCTTCATAGATCGCATCGCGGATCTGTCCGTCGGTAACGCCGACACAAAGACACACATACATAAGGGCTGACCATCGCTTGTTGGGTCGATGGGTTGGAGCTTAATGGTAATGAGAATGCTTGTCAAAGATCTTTCTGAGAGGGCTGTGCTTGAGTGACCGGTGGTCGCTTTGTCGACGGAGTCGGCCTGTCATGAGAAGCCGTGTATGATGGTCGGCCTTTGTTGGATGTCGGGCAAGCCCGTCTGGCCCGGCAAACGGTTTTTCACCCTCATCAGGAGATTACAATGAGCGTACTCGTTGGTAAGAAAGCCCCCGATTTCACCGTTCCGGCCGTGCTGGGCAATGGCGAGATCGTCGATAGCTTTAACCTGGCCTCGGCCATCAAGGGCAAGTACGGCCTGGTGTTCTTCTACCCGCTGGACTTCACCTTCGTCTGCCCGTCCGAGCTGATCGCCCTGGACAACCGCATCCCTGACTTCCAGGCGCGCAACGTGGAAGTGATCGGTGTATCGATCGACTCGCACTTCACCCACAACGCCTGGCGTAACACCCCGGTCAACAACGGCGGCATCGGTCAGGTGAAGTACACCCTGGCTGCCGACATGACCCACGAAATCTGCAAAGCCTACGACGTTGAGTCCGAAGGCGGCGTGGCCTTCCGTGGTGCCTTCCTGATCGATACCAACGGTGTTGTCCGTTCGCAGATCGTCAACGACCTGCCACTGGGCCGTAACATGGACGAGCTGCTGCGTCTGGTTGACGCTCTGCAGTTCCACGAAGAGCACGGCGAAGTCTGCCCTGCCAACTGGAAAAAAGGCGACAAGGGCATGAACGCTTCGCCTGAAGGCGTTGCTGCCTACCTGAGCGAGAACGCTGGCAAGCTGTAATTGCTGCGTGCATGAAAAAACCGGCCTTCGTGGCCGGTTTTTTTATGCCTTTCTGTGCCGGGCTCTTCGCGGGCGCGCCCGCTCCCACCGATTCTCTGCATGCCTGAAGGCAAAGGTGAACCTGTGGAAGCGGGCGTGCCCGCGAATGCCTTTGGCAGGTCAATCGTTGAAATCGCGCCAGCCGCCCATTTCTTTCCAGCGGTTGACGATGCCGCAGAACAGCTCAGCGGTTTTCTCGGTGTCATAACGTGCCGAGTGCGCCTCACGCCCGTCGAAGTCGATGTCAGCGCTCTGGCAGGCCCGCGCCAGCACGGTCTGGCCATACGCCAGGCCCGCCAGGGTGGCGGTGTCGAAGCTGGAGAACGGGTGGAACGGATTGCGCTTCAGGTCATTGCGCGCCACTGCTGCATTGAGGAAACCCAGGTCGAAACTGCTGTTGTGGCCGACCAGAATCGCCCGCTTGCAGCCGTTGGCCTTGAGTGCCTTGCGCACGCCACGGAAGATGTCGGTCATCGCGCTTTCCTCGCTGACCGCCATGCGCAGCGGGTGGTCCAGCTTGATCCCGGTGAACTCAAGCGCGGCCGGCTCGATGTTGGCGCCCTCGAACGGCTCCACTCGGTGGAAGTAGGTGTGTTCGGGGAACAGGAAGCCTTTCTCGTCCATGCCGATGGTGACGGCGGCAATTTCCAGCAATGCATCGGTAGCGCTGTTGAAACCACCGGTTTCAACATCCACCACGACCGGCAGATAGCCGCGGAAGCGCTCGGCCATCGGGTGGCGAGGACCGCTGCTGCCTTGGGTGTCCAGGTCGTCTTCGTAAAGGTCTTCGCTCACGCGTTTTTCTCCAGCAGGCGCCAGCGCAGTTTTTCGCCAGCGCGCAGCGGGACTACGGTTTGCTCGCCAAATGGCAGGCTTTCCGGAGCGGTCCATTCTTCGCGGACCAGGGTAATGGTTTCGGTGTTCGCCGGCAGGCCATAGAAGGCCGGGCCGTGCAGGCTGGCGAAGCCTTCCAGCTTGTCCAGCGCGTTACGCTGCTCGAACGCTTCGGCGTACATCTCGATGGCCGCATAAGCGGTGTAGCAACCCGCGCAACCGCAGGCTGCTTCCTTGGCGTGACGGGCATGAGGTGCCGAGTCGGTGCCGAGGAAGAACTTCGGATTGCCGCTGGTGGCTGCATCCAGCAAGGCCACCTGGTGGGTGTTGCGCTTGAGGATCGGCAGGCAGTAGAAGTGCGGGCGAATGCCGCCAACCAGCATGTGGTTGCGGTTGTACAGCAGGTGCTGGGCGGTGATGGTCGCACCCACGTTGGCCGGGGCCTCGGTGACGAACTGCGCGGCGTCGCTGGTGGTGATGTGTTCGAACACCACTTTCAGCGTCGGGAAGCGCTCGACCACACGGCGCATGTGCTCGTCGATGAAGCGCTTCTCGCGGTCGAACACGTCGATCTCGCTGCGGGTCACTTCGCCATGCACCAACAGCGGCATGCCAACTTCCGCCAGCGCCTCTATGGCCGGGAAGATGTTGTCGATGCTGGTCACGCCCGAATCGGAGTTGGTGGTGGCGCCGGCCGGGTACATTTTGGCGGCGTACACGAAACCGCTGGCCTTGGCCGCGCGGATGTCCTCGGGGCTGGTGCGGTCGGTGAGGTACAGCACCATCAGCGGCTCGAAGCGACTGCCGGCCGGGCGGGCAGCCAGAATGCGCTCACGGTAGGCACCAGCCTGCTCGGCATTACGCACCGGAGGATTCAGGTTGGGCATGATGATGGCACGGGCGAAGGTACGCGCCACGTCGCCAACGGTGTGGGGCAGGACGGCACCATCGCGCAGATGGATGTGCCAGTCGTCGGGGCGCAGGAGGGTCAGGCGATCGGACATTGGGGATTCCAGGCGGGTCGAACTCAAGCCCCAATCCTACCGGAAAACCCCGGGGCGAGCACGGCTATCAAGTTTTCAGGACAGCGTCCGATAGCCTGCAGGTAAGCCGTCAGAATTTGTGGAGCCGCCCGTGCGCCAGCGTTACCTAGCCCTGTTGACCCTGTTCGCCAGCCTGCCGGCCGGCGCACTGACTTTCCAGACGCGCATGGAGAACATTGCCTGGAAGGTCGAGGGTGACCAGTTCGAGTGCCGTCTGAGCCAGCCGATCGAAGGTTTCGGCAGCGGTACGTTCGTGCGTCGGGCAGGCGAGCAGCCGGTGTTCCAGCTGCGGTCGGACAGCAACGTACTGGGTGCAGGCACCGCCAGCCTGTTGGCCGCGGCAGCGCCGTGGCAACCAGGGCGTGGCGATATCAACCTGGGCAATGTGCGTATGGCCCGCAGTGGTGTGCTGTTCAGCTCCTCCCAAGGGCAGGCCAGCCGGCTGATCAACGGCTTGCTCGACGGGCGTAGCACCGTCGTGCGCAACTACACCGGTGAGGCAGGCAGGCCGATGGAGGTGCGAGTGCTGCCGGTCAGCTTCGCCAAAGCCTACAATGACTATCAGGTCTGTGCTGGCAAACTGTTGCCGATGAACTACGACCAGGTGCGCCAGACCCAGGTGGGTTTTCCCGGGGGCGGTATCGAGCTGGATGCAGCAGCCAAGGCGCGGCTGGACGTGATCCTCGATTACATGAAAGCCGACCCGACGGTGAACCATGTCGAGCTCAATGGGCATTCCGACAACAGTGGCAACCGCCTGGCCAACCGCGACCTGTCACGCCGCCGCGCATTGGCCGTGGCCGATTATTTCAAGGCTAATGGTGTGCCGGACGAGCAGATCACTGTGCGCTTCCATGGCGAGCGTTATCCGCTCGCGAAGAACAACAGTGCGTCGAATCGAGCGCGTAATCGGCGGGTGAATATCGAGCTTGATAGGCTGGCGGTGGTTGAGAAACCGGTGGAAAAGCCGGTTGAGCAAGCGGCGCCGGGTGTTGCACCGGTATCAGGGCCTGTTCCAGCGGGTCCGGCTGCTGCACCTGCCTCGGGCGTCCCGGGGGCGAAGGCGCCCTGAGATCTGGTCGGTGCATGTCATGGGCTCGCATCAAGGCGGACACCTGGCGGCGCTCGGTCTCACAGGCGCAGAATGTGTCGAGGCGGACACCTGGCGGCGCTCGATCTCACAGGCGCTGAACTCCTCAAGGCATGCACGCTGCGGCTCGACGCCCCTCCATGGTCCTCATGCCACATCCTGCAACCGACCGCCCGTCGCCCCTACGAAAGTTCCTGTCGCTTTGTCGTCAGAAGCTGTCGCCCCACTGTAAATTTATCCGCAACGCCGGTAGAATCGGTCCCTTTCCGTACAACCCCGTGGAGTGATGGCATGGCGGACGTAAAAAAGGTCGTACTGGCGTATTCCGGCGGCCTTGATACTTCGGTGATTCTCAAGTGGCTGCAGGATACCTACAACTGCGAAGTGGTGACCTTCACCGCTGACCTGGGGCAGGGCGAAGAGGTCGAACCGGCCCGTGCCAAGGCCCAGGCAATGGGCGTTAAAGAGATCTACATCGACGACCTGCGCGAAGAATTCGTGCGTGATTTCGTGTTCCCGATGTTCCGCGCCAACACCGTCTACGAAGGCGAGTACCTGCTGGGTACTTCCATCGCCCGTCCGCTGATCGCCAAGCGTCTGATCGAAATCGCCAACGAAACCGGCGCTGACGCCATTTCCCATGGCGCCACCGGCAAGGGTAACGACCAGGTGCGCTTCGAGCTCGGTGCTTATGCCCTGAAGCCAGGCGTCAAGGTCATCGCCCCATGGCGCGAGTGGGACCTGCTGTCCCGCGAAAAGCTGATGGACTACGCCGAGAAGCACGGCATCCCGATCGAGCGCCACGGCAAGAAGAAGTCGCCGTACTCGATGGACGCCAACCTGCTGCACATCTCCTACGAGGGCGGTGTCCTGGAAGATACCTGGACCGAGCACGAAGAAGACATGTGGCGCTGGAGTGTCTCGCCTGAGAATGCCCCGGATCAGGCTACCTACATCGAACTGACCTACCGCAATGGTGACATCGTTGCCATCGACGGCGTCGAGAAATCCCCGGCCACCGTCCTGGCAGACCTGAACCGTATCGGTGGTGCCAACGGCATCGGCCGTCTGGACATCGTCGAAAACCGTTACGTCGGCATGAAGTCGCGCGGTTGCTACGAAACGCCTGGCGGTACCATCATGCTCAAGGCACACCGTGCCATCGAGTCGATCACCCTGGACCGCGAAGTCGCTCACCTGAAAGATGAGCTGATGCCAAAGTATGCCAGCCTGATCTACACCGGCTACTGGTGGAGCCCGGAACGTCTGATGCTGCAACAGATGATCGATGCTTCGCAGGTCAACGTGAATGGTGTGGTGCGCCTGAAACTGTACAAGGGCAATGTGACCGTGGTTGGCCGCAAGTCGGACGATTCGCTGTTCGATGCCAACATCGCCACCTTTGAAGAAGATGGTGGTGCGTACAACCAGGCAGATGCTGCGGGCTTCATCAAGCTCAACGCACTGCGTATGCGCATTGCCGCCAACAAGGGCCGTTCGCTGCTCTGATTGCTGGCGTGTGCGAAAACCCCGGCTCAGTCCGGGGTTTTTTTATGCCCGCGCAAAGGCGGGTCGTTCAACTTCGATGGCTCACATCATCGCCCTCAAGTGTGCTGATCGAAAGCTGCGCACATTGACGTCTGTCCAGATTACAAAAGCGCCAGACTCGTGTTGGCTCGGGCGGTTGGGCAAGTGCGTGCAAGAGTTGTTGCTCCATCATGCGATAGGCGTCGGGGCCAGAGAACATGAATGTGACAGGCTCGCCCTGTACCGCCTCTTGGGCATCATTGGAAATAGCGGGTGTGACCACACTGTTCAGTGCTGGCGTGTTGGGCTGTGCTGTGCTGTCGGGTAGCGGGTTGTAGAACGACTTGTAATTGAAGTTGAGCGTCAGAAAGAACAGTGCCGTCAGAAAGAATGGAAAGCCTACCAGGAACCAGGTGTAGAGCTTTTGGCTGGACTCGCCGAGAAATGGCAGTGTGGCAAGGGCGGAGGCTTCGATGATCCCCGCGAAGATGGCAATGATCGTCAGCGGGGCGACAGGTTGTGCTTGGGTCATATAGGCCGTCTCCAGCGGTTTTGTCCATCTTTACCTTACTGCTGTACTCAACTAAAGGCTGGATTGTTTCCCGGGGGAGGAATGATCGTCAGAGAACCTCGTTGTGTTGCTTTTTCGACGTGCTTGAGTCGGAAGTTTTCCTTTGCTGAAGATCAGTCTTCAACTGGTACGTTTATGTCAGTGGGTGGTACCGTTTCTTTCGGTAATAAGTAATTTGTTTGTTACAACCATAGTCATTGTGTGTAGGAAGTTTCTGTAAGTTCTGTAGGCTTTGTCTGTCCATGGCTTTCGCTGGTAAATCGCCGCGCCAGCAAGCGTCCTGTCGGTTATCTTGGCGTGCCAAAGCAACAACAATGTATGGATATCGCATGAATAAAGTGCTTATCGTGGATGATCATCCGGTCATACGCCTGGCCGTACGCATGCTGATGGAGCGGCATGGGTATGACGTTGTGGCGGAGACTGACAATGGGGTGGCTGCGTTGCAGCTGACACGGCAACACCTGCCGGATATCGTGGTGCTGGATATCGGTATCCCGAAACTGGATGGCCTGGAGGTGATCGCCCGCATGGCGACGTTCAGCCCGGGTAGCAAAGTACTGGTGCTGACGTCACAGGCCCCCGGCAACTTTTCGATGCGCTGCATGCAGGCAGGGGCGGCGGGTTACGTGTGCAAGCAACAGGAGCTTACCGAACTGCTCAGCGCTATCAAGGCTGTGTTGTCGGGTTACAGCTACTTCCCCAACCAGGCCTTGCATGCGTCACGTGGCAGGGGGGCGGGCAGCGAGACGGATATGGTGAATCGCCTTTCTGCGCGAGAAATGACGGTGCTGCAACAACTGGCGCGAGGGCGTTCGAACAAGGAGATTGCCGACAGCATGTACCTCAGCAACAAGACGGTCAGTACCTACAAGTCGCGGCTCTTGCTCAAGCTCAATGCACGGTCGCTGGTTGACCTGATCGAGCTGGCGCAACGGCAAGGTCTGAACTGATCGCCAAGCCTTGAAGCCTCCAGACGGAGGCTTTGCCAAGGCTATGGGGCCATGACTACGGGACCCGCACTACAGGTCGTAATCGAAATCGGCCAACTGCTTTTGCAGGCGCCGTTCTTCCAGCATGTTGTCGATGGTGCGGCGTTTGCTCAGGTTGGTCTTTGCGATTTCAACCTGTGGCTCCGCGTCGTCGTCTGCGGCAACAAAATCATCATCGATCGACAGGTCGTCTTTATCGGTACTCATGAGTCGCTCCAAGCCAAGGGGCCATTGGCCGTCCTTATAACCAGAAAGCAGACGCTGGTAAAAAAGATTTTTTCAATCGATGTGAGTGGTTTTTGGCTATCGGCTCAATCGTCGGAGGTTTTGTGCTTGTACTCGCACAAATCTTCGATCCTGCAGCTTCCGCACCTTGGCTTGCGCGCCTGGCATACGTAGCGCCCGTGCAGGATCAGCCAGTGGTGGGCGTCGAGCAGATAGTCCTTGGGTACAAACTTGACCAGTTTCTTTTCCACTTCCAGCACCGTTTTGCCTGGCGCGATGCCCGTTCGGTTACTCACCCGGAAGATATGGGTATCCACGGCCATGGCCGGTTGGCGAAACGCCGTGTTAAGCACCACATTGGCGGTTTTTCGGCCGACACCGGGTAGCGCCTCCAACGCTTCGCGGGTTTGCGGTACCTGGCTGTCGTGGCGCTCGATCAGCAGCCGGCACGTTTCTATGACATTCTTGGCCTTGCTGTTGTAAAGCCCGATGGTCTTGATGTATTCGCTGAGGCCTTCAACGCCCAGGGCATGGATGGCCTCGGGGGTGTTGGCGACGGGGAACAGGCGGGCAGTGGCCTTGTTGACGCCGACGTCGGTGGATTGCGCGGACAGTGTCACGGCGACCAGCAGTTCAAACGGGGTCGTGTAGGCCAGTTCGGTCTTGGGGTCGGGGTTGTCTTCGTGCAGCCTGCGAAAAATCTCCAGGCGTTTGGCGGCATTCATGAAATCAGGGCTTTCCTTGACAATGTGGGTGGGCTGGGCCCGGAAGCAGGCGATTGTACAAGGCCAACAGCAGACCCAGCAGCAGTAGCGCACCGGGGGCGAGGCTGGCCAGGTGCAGCTCGGCATGGTCAGCCAGCCATTGGCGACTGGCGCCCAGCAGCAGGCAAATGGCAAAGACAGCGCCGAGGTGCCTTGCGAGCAGGCGCCAGCGGTGTTGGTCAGGCAACAGGTGGTCACTGGCCAGGCATTGCAGGCACAACAATGCGGGATAGTGGCCCAAAGCAATGGCCAGTGGTAGCAGCCAGGCCCGCATGGCCAACTGCAGGCAACTGGCCAACGCAGCCAGCAGCAGCAGGCTAGCCAGTACATATGCCCAGCTGGCCATGTGTTTACGCAGTGGCGCCAGCAACAGTTGGTGCAGGCACCCCATCAGTACTGCGCACAGGCCGATGGCCGCGCCTTCAGCCAGCGTTCGGGTGGCACCCAGCAGTGGCGCCAGGCTCATGGCCAGCAGGCAGAACCTATTCATGGGTGGCGCCCTCCAGCAATACACTACGCTGCTCGTCGAAATAGCTCAGCGCATCCTGCAATGCGGCGATCACCGCGCGCGAGGTCACGGTTGCGCCGGCCAATTGGTCAAAGTCACCCTGGTCCCGCTTCAGCGCCCAGTGATCGCCCTGATCGCGGTTGTTGAACTGACTCAGCCAGTGCAATCGCGGATCCCCCAGGCGATCGCCCAGCCCGGGGCTTTCCTGTTGTTCGACAACCTGGCTGCCGATCAGCCGGCCGTCCGTGGTGATGGCGACGCTCAGCACGATCGGCCCGGCATACCCCTGGGCCTGTGTTATCAGGATAATGGCGCTTGGCTTACCTGCCACAGTGGCACGGTAAGCTGCCAGGATACGGCTGTTGGGCCTCTGTGCGGCGGGCCTTGGCAGTGGGCTTTCCAGGGGCTGGTTGTCATAGCTACCGTCGGGCAGCACGGCCAGTCGCAGGCGGCTTTGCAGCTGCTTTTCAGCGCCGGCGATGGCCGGACCGGTCCACTGCCGCCAGGCCAGGGTGGCGGACACTGCCAATACTCCCGTCAGCAGCAACAGGCCCACATTCCGAACCCCGCGCTTCATCGGGCTGCCTGCTGACGCTGCGCAGCCATGCGCTCGAGTGCCGGTGCGAAAAGGTTCATCAGCAGGACGGCGAACGCGGTGCCATCCGGATAGCTGCCCCACGTACGAATCAGGTAGATGAGCACCCCTGTTCCTACGCCGAAGCACAGTTTGGCCCAGTCGTCTCGGGGGCCGGATACTGGCTCGGTCGCAATGAAGAATGCTGCCAGCATGGTCGAGCCGGAAAACAGGTGCAGCAAAGGCGAGCCATTGGAGTCCGACCCCGAACCGTTCCAGCCCAACAGGCTGAATACCAATAGCCCTGCCAGCAAACCTGCCGGTGCATGCCAACTGATCACCTTGCGCTGCAGCAAGAACAGGCCGCCAAGCAGGAATGCCAGGTTGACCCATTCGCTGCCTGCCCCGCCAATGTTGCCAAAGCCCGGATGGCTGGCAAACAGCTCGTCGATGGTCAGGCTGCGGTTGTGGCGCAAGCCGTCGAGCAATGTCGGCCGGGCCCAGGCATCGATCTGTTCGCCCCCAGCGAACACCTGCTGCACGCTGTCGAGCAGGCCTGGGGCCTGCCCAGGCCAATGGTTCATCTGCAACGGGAAGCTGAGCAGCACGAAGGCATAGCCCACCATGGCTGGATTGAACAGATTTCGCCCCACCCCACCGTAGGCCTGCTTGCCGATACCGATCGCGACACTTGCCGCGATGACCGGCAGCCACCATGGCGCCAAGGTGGGCAGGGCGGCCGCCAGCAGCACGGCGGTCACCAGTGCGCTGCCGTCGTTTAGCGCCTGGCTCAGTGATTGGCTGCGCAGTGCCAGCAGCAATGCCTCGCACAGCAGCGCGGCACTGGCGCACAGCAACAGGTTCAGCATCATGCCCCAGCCATGCAGCCACAACAGCGCCAGCAGTCCAGGCGTGCAGGCTAGCAAGACCAGGCCCATGCTGGTGCGTAGGCGCGGATCGGGACTGCTCATTGGCCAAACATTCCGTTGAAACCGGAAAATGCCATGGCCATCACCCCGGCACCGATCAATTCGATGGGCAGGCCGCGCAGTACGTTGGGGATATCGGCGTGGGCGCTGCGCTGGCGCAGGTCGGCGAACACCATCAGCGCCAGCCAGAAGCCGCCACCCGTCAGCAAGCCTTGGAGCAGCATGGTTGGCCAGGTGCTGTTGTCGCTTGTCTGCTGCAGCGCCAGCCCAAGCGCTGCTGCATTGCTTAACAGCAGCGCTGGCAGCCCCACTACAGGCCAGGCCGGGCGCCACTTGGCCAAAAGCCAGGGCAGGCCCCAGGCGAGCAAAGCCAGCCAGGGCAATAGCAGAAACAGGGCAAGATCGTGGATGTGCAACGGGGCAAGTACCGCGTGCACCAGCAGCTGCGCGCCGATTACGCCCAGGGCGATGCACAGGGCGCAGGCCAGGCCGTGCACCTGCAGTTGCAGCCCGGGGAGTGGCTGTCGAAGCAGGCACAGGTGATTGATCAGTGCGGCGCTGATCAGGACCAGGATGTAGTCATTCATGAGATGACGATAGCCGGGAATCGGGGCGATTGTCCGGGTTTGACATGAAGGGGCCTGCGTAATTGTGGGAGCGGGCAGGCCGCTCCCACAATGGCCCGCAGGGCGGTTACTTGATGCGCTGGCCTGGCTTGGCGCCGCTGTCCGGGCTCAGCAGGTAGATTTCTTCACCGCCAGGGCCGGCAGCCATGACCATGCCTTCGGACACGCCAAAGCGCATCTTCCGGGGTTTGAGGTTGGCTACCATCATGGTCAGGCGGCCTTCCAGCTTGGACGGGTCTGGGTAGGCCGACTTGATGCCGGAGAACACGTTGCGTCGCTCGTCACCAATGTCCAGGGTCAGTTGCAGCAACTTGTCGGCACCCGCCACGGCTTCAGCCTTGACGATCAGCGCCACACGCAGGTCGACGGCAGCGAAGGTATCGAACTCGATCTCTGCCGATAGCGGGTCCTTGGCCAGTTCGCCATTGCCCGCCGGGGCCTTGGCTTCGGCAGCCAGCAGGTCTTCCTTGCTGGCAGCGACCATGGCTTCGACCTTGGCCGGTTCGATACGGCTCATCAGGGCCTTGAACGGGTTAAGCGGGTGGTTTTCCAGGCGTGTCAGGTGGTCGTTCCAGGTCAGCGGGGCCACGTTGAGGAAAGCCTCGGCGTCAGCGGCCAGCACCGGCAGTACCGGTTTGAGGAAGATCACCAGCTGGCGGAACAGGTTGATGCCTTGGGCGCAGATGGCCTGGACTTCATCCTGCTTGCCTTCCTGCTTGGCCAGTGACCACGGTGCCTTGTCGGCGATCCAGGCGTTGGCGCGGTCGGCCAGTGCCATGATTTCGCGCATGGCGCGGCCAAAATCACGGGCCTCATAGGCTTCGGCGATGGAAGGTGCGGCAGCCAGGAAGGCTTCGGTCAGCTCAGGCGCGGCATCACCGCTTACCATCACACCTTCGTTGCCCTTGTGGATGAAACCGGCGCAGCGGCTGGCAATGTTGACGACCTTGCCGACCAGGTCGGAGTTGACCTTCTGTACGAAGTCTTCCAGGTTCAGGTCCAGGTCGTCGACGCCACGGCCCAGCTTGGCCGCATAGTAGTAACGCAGGTATTCCGGCTGCAGGTGGTCCAGGTAGGTGCGGGCCTTGATGAAGGTGCCGCGTGACTTGGACATCTTGGCGCCGTTGACCGTCAGGTAGCCGTGCACATTGACCGCGGTCGGCTTGCGGAAGCCGGCGCCTTCGAGCATGGCTGGCCAGAACAGGGCGTGGAAGTTGACGATGTCCTTGCCGATGAAGTGGTACAGCTCGGCCTTGGAGCCTTCGTTCCAGAAGGCGTCGAAGTCCAGCTCCGGGCGGCGCGCGCAGAGGTTCTTGAAGCTGGCCATGTAGCCGATTGGTGCATCCAGCCATACGTAGAAGTATTTGCCAGGCTCACCCGGGATCTCGAAGCCGAAGTATGGCGCGTCGCGGGAGATATCCCACTCCTGCAGGCCGGAGTCCAGCCATTCCGCCAGCTTGTTGGCTACCGCGTCCTGCAGGGTGCCGCTTCGGGTCCACTGCTGCAGCATGGCCTGGAAGTCTGGCAGCTTGAAGAAGAAATGCTGGGAGTCACGCAATACCGGGGTGGCACCGGAGATCGCTGACTTGGGGTTCTTCAGCTCGGTGGGTGCGTAGGTGGCACCGCATTTTTCGCAGTTGTCGCCGTACTGGTCTTCGGCCGCGCACTTCGGGCAGGTGCCCTTGATGAAGCGGTCGGCAAGGAACATGCCTTTTTCCGGGTCGAAGTACTGGGTCACCGACCGGGTGGCGATGTGCCCGGCTTCGCGCAGGCGCGAGTAGATCAGGCTCGACAGCTCGCGGTTCTCTTCGCTGTGGGTGGAGTGGAAATTGTCGAAGTCCACCAGGAAGTCGGCGAAATCGCTGCTGTGCTCGGCCTGGACGTTGGCGATCAGCTGTTCCGGGGTGATACCTTCCTTTTCGGCGCGCAGCATGATGGCCGAACCGTGGGCGTCGTCGGCGCAGACATAGATGCATTGGTTGCCGCGCAGCTTCTGGAAGCGCACCCACATGTCCGTCTGGATGTACTCCAGCATATGGCCGAGATGGATCGATCCATTGGCATAGGGCAGGGCGCTGGTGACGAGAATCTGGCGTGGCTCGGACATGGTGGCTCGGCTACTTATCTGGCTACGGGGTAAAAATGAGGGTGATCGGCCACTATAAAGGGCTGGCGAAGATATTTCACCCCGCAAGCGCATCTGCTGACGATTGACGGGTTAGGATAGGCGGCTGTTTTACATTCAGTTTGCCAATGGGAGTCTCCATGAGTGCCGTCACCCGTGCCGCCGTTGAAGGCGTGCTTCGCCAGTACACCGACCCCTACCTGAACCAGGACCCGGTCAGCGCCGGCTGCGTGCGCGCCATCGATATCCAGGGCGGGCAGGTCAGCGTGCAGTTGCAGTTGGGTTATGCCGCAGGGCTGTTCAAGAACGGCTGGGCCCAGGTGCTGCAGACCGCCATTGGCAGCCTCGAGGGGGGCACTGGCGCCCAGGTTTCGATCGATTGCGTGGTGGCCGCGCACAAGGCCCAGGCCCAGGTGCCAGCCATGGCCAACGTCAAGAACATCATTGCCGTGGCCTCGGGCAAGGGCGGTGTGGGCAAGTCGACCACCGCTGCCAACCTGGCCTTGGCCCTCGCACGCGAAGGCGCACGGGTAGGTATTCTCGATGCCGATATCTACGGCCCCAGTCAGGGGGTGATGTTCGGCATCGCCGAGGGTACCCGTCCACAGATTCGTGAGCAGAAGTGGTTCGTGCCGATCAAGGCCCACGGCGTGGAAGTCATGTCCATGGCCTTCCTCACCGACGACAACACGCCGATGGTATGGCGTGGCCCGATGGTCTCTGGCGCGCTGCTGCAACTGGTCACCCAGACCGCTTGGGATGACCTGGATTACCTGGTGATCGATATGCCGCCGGGTACCGGTGACATCCAGCTGACCCTGGCACAAAAGGTGCCGGTGGTCGGCTCGGTGATCGTCACCACGCCACAGGACCTGGCGCTGCTGGATGCCAAGAAGGGCGTGGAAATGTTCCGCAAGGTCAACATTCCGGTGCTGGGCGTGGTCGAGAACATGGCCGTGCATATCTGCTCGAATTGCGGCCATGCCGAACACCTGTTCGGTGAAGGTGGCGGCGAGAAGCTGGCCAGCCAGTATGGCGTCGACCTGCTGGCGTCGCTGCCGTTGTCGATGCTGATACGTGAGCAGGCCGACAGCGGCAAGCCGACGGCGATCGCCGAGCCGGAAAGCCAGATTGCCATGGTTTACCAGGAGCTGGCCCGCCAGGTAGGCGCGCGGATCGTGCTGCAGGAAGCTGCGGCGCCGGCAATGCCCAGCATTACCATCAGCGAAGACTGACGCATTCCCTGTGGGGGCAACTGTCTTGCTCAATTTCTAAAAGCTGGCGCGATCCCTGTGGGAGCGGCCTGGCGTCGCGAAAGGGCCGCGCAGCGGCCCCAGGATCTCGGCATCATGCATAGATTGCTGGGGCCGCTTTGCGGCCCTTTCGCGACACAAGGCTCCACACACTTTCAATGCATGGCCTTCAGACAGGCATAAAAAAACCCGCCAGAAGGCGGGTTTTTTTGAAAGCTAGGAAGCTAGATCGACTTAGGCGATCTGAACTTCTTCAGCCTGCATGCCTTTCTGGCCGCGGGTAGCGACGAAAGTAACAGCCTGGCCTTCTTTCAGGGTTTTGAAGCCGTCAGCTTGGATGGCTTTGAAGTGCACGAACAGGTCGTCGCCCGACTGAGGGGTGATGAAGCCGTAGCCTTTCTCATCGTTGAACCACTTAACAACACCGGATTGACGGTTGGACATTTTTCTGTCTCCTTGGACAATTTGATAACGGTCAGGAAAAACCCTGCCCGGGACTGAGCGCAAAGAGAGCAGAAAATTCAGCGATGGGCCGATCAGGATCGTGCATCAAACTAGAGATTCTCGGTGTCACGTGCAGCACAGTGGCAACACCTTACCCCACTTTCCGCAACCTGCCAATGGTCAGAAGGCGCTTTAGGCAAATTCGGATCGGCGGCGGCTGCAGCCCCCACCCGGCGCGGGATGAGGGATGGAACTTTAACCTGGGCGCCGGGACCGGTAATATGCGCGTCACGATTTTCACCTCGCAACTCTTCAGGACACCCCGCCATGAGCATCAAATCGGACAAGTGGATTCGCCGCATGGCGCAGGAACACGGCATGATCGAGCCGTTCGTCGAGCGCCAGGTGCGCGGCGAGCAGGACAACCGCGTGATCTCCTTCGGCGTCTCCAGCTATGGGTACGACGTACGCTGCGCCGACGAATTCAAGGTGTTCACCAACATCAACTCGGCCACCGTCGACCCGAAAAATTTCGATGCTGGCAGCTTCGTCGATATCAAGAGCGACGTGTGCATCATCCCGCCAAACTCTTTCGCCCTGGCGCGCACTGTCGAATATTTCCGCATTCCCCGTGACGTGCTGACCATTTGCCTGGGCAAGAGCACCTACGCCCGTTGCGGCATCATCGTCAACGTCACGCCGCTCGAGCCTGAGTGGGAAGGCCACGTGACGTTGGAGTTTTCCAACACCACCACGCTGCCGGCGAAGATCTACGCCAACGAAGGCGTGGCGCAGATGTTGTTCTTGCAGTCCGACGAAGAGTGCGAAGTGTCGTACAAGGACCGTGGAGGCAAATACCAGGGCCAGCGCGGCGTCACCCTGCCGCGTACCTGAGCCGACAAGCGCGGGGAATTACCCGCGCCTTTGGCACTCCAACGAAGTAACGCCGGTGTGCATGATGTGCATCGGCTTTCGTCAGGAGCAGCCAATGAAACTCCATCCCGCAATCAGTGCCAAGCTGGCAGGCCTGCAGCCCAATCACGTTGGGTTGTTGCCCTGGTCACTGCTGGCGCACCCGCTGCCCATGCAGGCGGGGGGCGTGCCCCATCAGCCTGATCCCGATACCCCGCAACCGCCGGAACCCGGTGAGACGCCTCCCATGGAGCCGGGTGAGCCGACCTTGCCGGACGAGCCGCCTCCCGCCCCTGTGGCCTGAGCGTCGCTAAAGCGGCCAGACGCGTTCAGCGCCAGCCAGGTACAGCCGGCTGGCGCTGGCGGGGGTGACTTCCCACCCTCCGGTGAACTCACCGAATGCAGGTAGCAGGCTGACTTGCTCATCGATCACGAAGCAAGGCAGGCGCAAGCGCTGACGGGCCTTGCCGCGCAGGACGAAGACTGGGTGTACGTGGCCCGCCAGTACCGGGTGTGTGTGGTGGGGCTGCGGCTCGTGCTGCAGGGCAAAGGGCTCCAGAACCCAAGGCTCGTCCACGACCTGGATATCGAGCGAGGCAGGTGGATCGCCGGCGTTGCGGTCATGATTGCCGCGTATAAGCACTATTTTCAGTTCTTTGTGCCGCTTGCGCCAATCATCCACCTTGGCCAGCGTTGCCGGTGCACGGGCCGTGCGGGCATGCAGAAAGTCGCCCAGGATGATCAGTTGCTCACAGTCATGTGCGGCCAGCAGGCGATCGAGCCTGGCGAGTGTCGCCTCAGTCGTTCCACGTGGCACCGGTTGATGCAGGGCGCGGTAGCTGGCGGCCTTTCCGATGTGCACGTCGGCCACCAGCAAGGCTCGACGGGCGGGCCAGTAGATGGCTTTGTCGGCAAGCAGCCAGAGCGCCTGCCCCCAGTGTTCGATGGGTTGGTAATTCATCCCGCGTCCGCCGCTTGTTCCAGTTCCGCTACCATCCGCGCAATGCGGTCTGCCAGCTTCTCGGTGCTCAATGTCTCGCGCATGCCTTCCACCAACAAGGCAAACGCCAGGGGCCCTGGCCGCTTCAAAGCCCGCAGGTCAAGTTGCAAATCACTCATTTTCAGCAGTTGCCGATGCAACCGTTCGATTTCCAGCTCTTCGCTCAAAACTTCATTCCGCGCCTGGCCAAGCAGCAAATTCCCCGCGTCGTGCTTGCGAAACACCTCATAGAACAGTCCGCTGGAGGCCTGGATTTGCCGCGTGCTCTTCTGCGCGGCGGGATAGCCGCCAAACACCAGCCCGGCAATCTGGGCAATTTCACGAAAGCGCCGCAGTGCCATTTCCCCGGCATTCAGGCTGGCCAGCACATCTTCCAGCAGATCCCCGGTGCCGAGCGCTTGCGGCAGGTGACTGGCCCAGTCCACCTTGGCAGGGCTGAGGAGTTCGAATCCGTAGTCATTGACAGCAATCGACACCGACAGCGGTTGTGCGCGGCTGACCCGCCAGGCAATCAGATTGGCCAAGCCCAGGTTGGCCATGCGCCCGGCAAAGGGATACAGGAACAGGTGCCAGCCCTGGCGTGACTTGAAGGTTTCGGCCAGCAGCGTGCCTGTGGTGGGTAAGGCTGACCACTGCGCCTGAAGCGCAAGCAGCGGGCGTACTGCGCGCATTTCCGGCCCGTCAAAGCGTTCATGGGCGGCAGCATCGAGCTGCTCGACCAGCGCCTCGGCCAGTTCGCTCGAGAGCGGCATGCGCCCGCCGTTCCAGCGCGCTACCGCAGCCTTTCGCGCCGTGCTGCGACGCACATAGGCCGTCATGTTTTCCACGCGTACCAGCTCCAGTACCCGCCCGGCAAATACCAGCGTATCGCCGGGGCGCAGGCGGGCGATGAACGCTTCTTCAACACTGCCCAGCGTTTTCCCGCCGCCGCCCTTGCTCCAGTATTTCAGTTGCAGGTTGGCATCGCTGACGATAGTGCCGATGCCCATGCGGTGGCGCCGCGCCAGGCGTTCGCTGGTAACCCGATAAACACCGTCGGCCTGGCGCTCGACGCGCTGGTAGTCCGGATAGGCGGTCAGTGAGCTGCCGCCGTGGCAGACGAAGTCCAGCGCCCATTGCCATTGGCTGTCGCGCAACTGGCGAAAGGCCCAGGTGCTGCGCACTTCGGCGAGCAGTTGCTCCGGGTGAAAGCCACTGCCCAAGGCCATGCTGACCAGATGCTGTACCAGCACGTCCATGCACAGGCGCGGTGAAAAGCGGGCTTCGATGTGGCCGGCTATCAGCGCCTGCCGGGCCGCCGCCGCTTCCACCAGTTCCAGGCTATGGGTGGGCACCAGGGTGATCCTGGAGCGCCGCCCAGGCGCGTGTCCTGAGCGACCCGCCCGCTGCATCAGGCGGGCGATGCCCTTGGCCGAGCCAATTTGCAGCACCCGTTCCACGGGCAGAAAGTCAACGCCCAGGTCCAGGCTGGACGTGCAGATCACCGCCTTGAGGCTGCCTTGCTTGAGGCTGCGCTCGACCCAGTCGCGCGTATCACGGGCCAGCGAGGCGTGGTGCAGGGCGATCAGCCCGGCCCAGTCTGGCCTTGCCTCAAGCAGGGCCTGATACCAGATTTCTGCCTGGGCGCGGGTGTTGGTGAACACCAGGCTACTGGCACTGGCATCGATCTCGTGACTGACCTGGTCGAGCATCTTCAGGCCCATGTGTCCAGCCCAGGGGAAACGCTCGATTGCTGTTGGCAGCAGGGTGTCGACTTGCAGCGCCTTGTCTTGCCGGCCTTGCACCAGCAGGCCGCCCTGGGGCAGCAAGACATCCCGTGCGTGTTGCAGATTGCCGAGCGTTGCCGACAAGCCCCAGGTCGGTAGGCCTGGGTGCCAATGCCGCAGGCGCGCCAGGGCCAGCTGCAGTTGTACCCCGCGCTTGTTGCCAAGCAGCTCATGCCATTCATCCACTACCACCAGTTGCAGCGTGGCGAAATCCTCATGTGCCTGTGCCCGGGTCAGCAGCAGGGTCAGGCTTTCGGGGGTGGTGATCAGCACACTGGGTAGCCGCCGTGCCTGTCGGGCGCGCTCGGCACTGTTGGTGTCGCCGCTGCGCACCCCTACGCTCCAAGGCAGTTGGAGCTCATCAAGCGGCGCTTGCAACGCACGTGCGGTGTCGGCGGCCAGGGCACGCATGGGCGTCACCCACACCACCTGTATGGGGGCCAAGTGGCGGCCCTGGGGCCTGGGCTTGAACGCACGCAGCGCAGCGAGCCAGACCGCATAGGTCTTGCCGGCACCGGTACTGGCATGCAGCAAACCGGACTCGCCCCGTTCGACGGCAGCCCATACGCGCCGCTGGAAGGCGAAGGGCTTCCAGCCGCGCTTGGCAAACCAGGCATTGGCGAGGTCGGTAGCAGCAGGCATGAGGCAGATGGCCCTCCGAAGGCTGTGCTTCTACAGACCACTTGCCGGCTGCAATGGTTTTACCGGATCAATTGGCCAACAGGTAGCCGCTGCGGCATACCTGTTCGCCGGCCACATGGGCGATGACCATGCCAGCCGTGGCCATGCGCCGTACGCTACGCGCATACAGTAGGCCTGGCTGGCTGTTGCGCAGGGGGGTGACTCGGTCACTGAGTGGGTCGATGACCTCGGCGATCAGTTGGCCGGCCTCCAGGTGCTGGCCCGGTTTGGCGTGGTAAACCAGCAACCCACCCAGTGGCGTTGCCACGGGTTCCACGGCGGCCAACGGCGTGGCGTGGCGTAACAGCGCGGGCAGGGCGGCGCTGGTGCCTTCGATGACACCTGCGTGGGTCAGGAAGTCGAGGATCGCCTGGCAGTCCTTGCTGGCCAGATCATGGCTGACATCCGCCTGGCCACGCAGCTCGACGGTGACCGAGCAGCAGCCCAGCGGAATCGGGAAGCGTTTGCCGAAACGTTGCTGCAATTGCCACCAGACCAGGCTGAAACATTCATCGAACGACTGCCCGCCCGAGTCGGTTGCCAGCAGGCTGGCCTGGGCGCCCAGGTAACGGGCCAAGGGTTCGATCTGGGGCCAGGCATCGGGTGTGGTGTACAGGTGCTCGACTGCTTCGAAGTCGCAGTGCAGGTCCAGCACCATATCGGCATCGCAGGCCAGGCGCTGCAGTATCAGGCGCTGGGCCTGCAAGGGGGTGCGGGCCGGGTGTGCATCCAGGCCGCGGCGCAGGTATTCGCGGATCAGTGCAAGGTTGTGCGTCGGGTCCTGGGTGAGGTGTTCTTCGATCAGGTCGCCGATGCTGTCCGACAGGTCGACGAAGTTGCGATTGAAGTTCTCGCCGCTTTGCAGTTCAAAACGCCCCAATGGTGCATCCAGCAGCACTTGCTCCAGACCCACCGGGTTGGCCACCGGCACCAGTATGATCTCGCGCTGCAGTCGGCCTTGCTGTTCCAGCTCGGCCAGGCGGCGCTTGAGGTGCCAGGCTACCAGCATGCCCGGCAGCTCGTCGGCGTGCAGTGAGGCTTGTATATAGACTTTGCCACCACTGCGGGGGCCGAAGTGGAAGCTGTGCAGTTGGCGGGTGATGCCCGGTACGGGGGAGAGCAGGTCGTGGGTTGAATGGTGCATGTTGGTCCTGGCTGCGTGGCGAAAACGGTCTGCGACACGGGTCGGCTCAAAAATAGAAGCATAGTTTCAGCGAATGCGCCTCATCCTGCAGCAGTCGGGCATCGCAAACTTTTTCAGGCCAGTAGCGCCTGCAGGGTGGCCAGGTCATCTGCTTCTTCCACCGGCTTGTCCAGTCGCCAGCGCAGCATGCGCGGAAAGCGCACGGCAATACCGCTTTTGTGGCGCCGGGACAGGGCGATGCCTTCGAAGCCCAGCTCGAACACCAACGTTGGGGTCACACTGCGCACCGGCCCGAACGTTTCCACCGTGGTCTTGCGGATGATGGCGTCGACCTTGCGCATTTCTTCGTCACTGAGCCCTGAATAGGCCTTGGCAAAGGGCACCAACGCCCGACCAGGGGTACCTGCCGGTGCATCCCATACGGCAAAGGTGTAGTCGCTGTACAGACTGGCCCTGCGGCCGTGGCCGCGTTGGGCATAGATCAGCACTGCATCGACGCTGAAAGGGTCGATCTTCCACTTCCACCAGATGCCCATGTCCTTGGTGCGCCCCACGCCGTACAGGGCCTCGCGCTGCTTCAGCATCAGCCCTTCCACGCCCAGGCTGCGTGACTGTTCGCGCTGGCGGGCAAGGTCGGCCCAGTCCGGGCCTTGCAGCAGAGGCGACAACAGCACGGGGGCAAGTGGGTGTTCATCCACCAGGCGCTCCAGCTGGCTTCGGCGTTCGTGCTGCGGTCGGCTGCGCCAGTCCTCGCCCTGCCACTCCAGCAGGTCGTAGGCCTGCAGCACCACCGGCGCATCGTTCAACAGTTTTTTGCCCAGCGTTTTGCGACCGATACGCTGTTGCAGCAAGGCAAAAGGCTGCACGGCCAGTTCACCCTCGGTTTCACCGGGTTTCCAGACCAGGATCTCGCCGTCGAGCACCACGCCATCGGGCAACGTCTGTGCCAGACCATGCAGTTCGGGGAAACGCTCGGTAACCAGTTCTTCGCCGCGTGACCACACCCACAGCTGGCCATCGCGCTTCACCACTTGCGCCCGAATGCCGTCCCACTTCCATTCGATTTGCCAATCGCTTGGTGGACCGAGCAGGGTATGGAATTGATCGCTGGAGACTTGCAGCGGATGGGCCAGAAAGAAGGGGTAGGGCTGGCCGCCACGCTGGTTGTGTTCATCGGCGGACTCTGGGGCGATCAGCCTCTGGTAACTGGCTGCAGTCGGGCGATGGCCTATATCGGTGTAGCCGACCAGGCGCTGGGCCACGCGTTTGGCGTCCAGCCCGGCCAGTTGCGCCAGGGCGCGGGTGACCAACAGCTTTGACACGCCCACGCGAAAGCTGCCAGTGATCAGCTTCAGGCATAGCATCAGGCTGGCGCGGTCCAACCGGGCCCAGAGCAGCGGCAGGCGCTGGCGGACTTGCTCAGGCGCCAGCCCGCGCAGGGGCAGCAAATACTGTTCCACCCAGGTGGCCAGGCCTTCCTCGTTGCCATCGGCGTGCAGCGGCAGCAGCAGCGAAATGGTCTCGGCCAGGTCGCCCACGGCCTGATAGCTTTCTTCGAAAAGCCAGTCCGGCAGGCCAGCCAGCGTCGTTGCCAGTTCACGTAGGAGGCGGGTGGGCACCAGCTGGCGTGGGCGCCCGCCGGCCAGGAAATACACCGCCCAGGCAGCATCGTCGGCAGGCGCCATGTCGAAATAGTCCCGCAGTGCCTCGAGCTTGGCATTGCTGGAGGTGGTCGCGTCCAGGCGCAGGAACAGCGTAGCGAAGGCTTTCATGGCGAGGGGGCGGTGTTGGGCACATCGTCTTCGTCGCCATACTCGGTGACAAAGGCGCGGGCATCCAGGCCTTGTTCGGTGAGGTAGCGCACCAGTACCTCGACCGAGCCGTGGGTGACCATCACCCGTTGGGCACCGGTCTGGCCAATGGCCCAGAGCAGGCCAGGCCAGTCGGCGTGGTCGGACAGCACAAAGCCCCGGTCCACGCCGCGCCGCCGGCGGGCGCCGCGTAGCAGCATCCAGCCGCTGGCGAAGGCATCACTGTAATCGCCAAAACGGCGCATCCAGCTACTCCCGCCGGCTGACGGGGGCGCCAGGACCAGTGCCTGGCGCAGCAGTGGATCGTTGCGCGGAATATCGCCTGCGTAGCGGGTTTCCGGCAGGTGGATGCCGGCATCCCGGTACACCCGGTTGAGCGGCTCCATGGCGCCATGCACGAGGATCGGGCCGATGCTGGCATCCAGCCCATGCAGAATCCGCTGGGCCTTTCCGAAGGCATAGCAGAACAGCACGCTGGCCTTGCCCTGTTCACGGTTGGCCCGCCACCAGGCATTGATGCTGGCGAAGATCTCGCTTTGGCTTGGCCAGCGGTAGATCGGCAGGCCGAAGGTCGATTCGGTGATGAAGGTGTGGCACGCCACCGGTTCGAAGGGCGTACAGGTGCCATCGGGTTCTACCTTGTAGTCACCGGATGCAACCCAGACTTCACCTCGGTACTCCAGGCGCACCTGTGCCGAACCCAGCACGTGCCCGGCCGGGTGCAGGCTCAACGTCACGCCGTGGTGCAGCAGGCGCTCACCGTAGGGCAGGGTCTGCAGATTGATGTCCTGGCCCAGGCGGCTGCGAAGAATGCCAGCACCAGGGCTGGCGGTCAGATAATGGCCATTGCCGGTGCGTGCGTGGTCGCCGTGGCCATGGGTAATGACAGCCCGGTCCACGGGCCGCCAGGGGTCGATGTAGAAATCTCCGGGTGGGCAGTACAGGCCTTCGGGGCGGGCGATGACGAGGTCCATGGCACGGGCACTGGTTCTGGGGTTACCCGTTAAGAGGCATGGTGCTGGACGTTAGTTCGGATGGATTTGGGAGGGAGCTGCTGAAAAAGTTAATCAAGCCCCCTCATGCGCCCCTGAAGAACGCCCTTACCGCCCCGGCACCAACGTAAGCCGCTGGTTGCCATATGCCCTGCTGAAGTTCTGCTGTTGCAGTGGCAGGCTCATGAAGCGCCCTTTGAACCAGGCATCCAGCCCATCGCGGTAATGCGCGCTGGCCGGGTTGCCGGACTGGCCGCTGCTGGTCAGTATCTGCAACGGCTCGGCCTGGCCGAAGTCGACGATCATCCGTGCCGAGGCTGGCAGACGCGTGTCGAAGTCGCTGCCCCAGGCGAATGGTGTGAGGGCTAGGGTAGTGAAGTCGCCGCCTGCGGCAAGCGGTGCACGGCTGATCGCATCACCCAGGCCATGGTAGGCCGGTGCCGGCCAGCGGTACTGGTGCAGCTTGCCCCACTGCCAGGTGCGTCGGTCGGCCCCCAGCTGCGCGATACCGGCCTCCATTGCGCCTGCCAGGCTGCGGGCGAGGATGGCGGGCTTGTCTTCTTTTTGCGGCGTGTTGCGGTCATCCCAGAAGGGGCTGTCATCGCGGCCCAGCAGATGATCGGCCTGCGCCGAGAACGACAAACGTGCATTGCTGACGAATGCCTGCCAGGCCGGGCCGGACGCCGGGCCCAGGTCATCGAGGAAGGTCTGGCGAGCGACCTCCTGCAAGAACAGCTCGTACAGCGCGGCATCTGCCGACACCGGGCTCAGGCGGCCATCGAAGGCCTTGAGCCGGGCCAGCGTGTCGCGGGCCTTTTCGCGCTGCCCGGCCGGGAGGGCGTCGATCGCCTGCTTCAGTGGCTGGGCCATGCCGGGGGCGTCGAACATCTGCTTGAGCTTGTTGGCGAGCAAGGTCACCTGGTCGTTCTGCAGGGCCATCAGGCTTCGACTGTCGTGGCGACCGTTGCCGGCCAGCTGTGCCAGGCGTTCGGCACGCTCGGGGTAGTACCAGGTGCTGGACAGCTGCATGCCATAGCCGCGCGGCAGGCTGCGCTGGTTGGCGTGGCCGATCCAGCCCGCGGGTGGGTCCTGGTCGTACGGGTGCAGCATCGGGTCGGCATAGCCGTCCCAGTCGTAACGCCCGTCCCAGCCCGGCGAGGGCAGCAGGCCCTGGCCTTCGCGGCGATTGGGGTAGCGGCCACTGACTTGCCAGCCGATATGCTCAGGCTCGGCGAAAACGAAGTTGACGGCAGCAGCCGTCACTTCACGTGTGCTGTCGAAGGCCCGCTCTACGTTCTTGGCCCGCGTCAGGTCGAACAGGGCATCCAGGCTGCGATCACCTTTGAACTGTGGCAGGTTCAGCGCCAGGCCCAGGCTGGCGTTTTCTGGCTGGGCCAGCAGGGTGCCGTGGCGGGTGTCGTACATCACTTCGCGCACGGGTCGCTGGCCACGTACAAAGTAGGTTTCGCTACGGGCGCGGGCCGGCAGCCATTTACCATCGGCCAGGTAGCTCAGCTGATTGCCTTGGCGGCGCAGCTGCTCGAGGAACAGGTCCTGATTGTCGGCCATGACCGCGCTGCTGCTCCAGGCCAGCTTGCCATTGTAGCCGGCCAGCACGATCGGCAGCCCCGGCAAGGACAGGCCGGCAACCTGGTACTTGCTGGTATTGATTTGTACCGGGCTCAAGGCCCAGGCGGCGCGGCTGTCGCTGGCCAGCAGGCTCTTGCCGCTGCGGCTGCGCTGCGGGCCCAGGGCCAGGTTGGCCGACCCCGGGCTACCGAGCAGGTCCAGGTCGGCGAGCTTCTGGCTGGCAGCTGCCAGGGCTGGCAGCCCCGGCAACTGGCTGGCCAGGTTCAGGCCCTTGAGCTTGTCCACTTCCATTTCGGCCAACGGCTCGTCGGGGGCCCCGGGCAGCAACCAGGCCAGCTTGTCGCTACCGGCTTTCTGCGCCAGGGTCAGGGCGCTGAGTTCCTCTTGCAGGTTGACCGACTGGCTGAACGCGTACAGGCAGAAGATCAGCGCCGAGTCTTCAGGCTTCCAGTATTCGGGGCGATAGCCACTACTGGCCAGGCCTGCTGGCAGCTTGTCGCGGTAGCGGAACAGGTAGGCATTGACCCCGCGCGCGTACACTTCGAAGAAGCGCTTGAGCCGTGGCGATGCGTCGGCGTATTGCTGGGCGGCACTCTGCTTGAGGTTGGCGGCGCGCATGAGGCGGTCGATATCCAGCGCCTCGCTGCCGGCCAATTCGGCCAGACGGCCTTGGGCGAGCAGGCGCATGGCGACCATCTGTTCGATGCGGTCGCCGGCGTGCACATAGCCCAGGCTGAACAGCGCATCATGGAAGCTGCTGCTTTCGATCAGCGGCGCGCCCATGGCATTGCGCCGTACCGAAACATTCTGTGCCAGGCCTTTAAGCGGCTGCACGCCGCTGGTCGGTGGCACGCTATCCTGGTAGCCGCCCGTCTGGCAGCCGGCCAGCCCGAGCATGCCGAGCAGGGTGGCAGCGGTTGCGAACCGCAGGCGGAAGGGAGGAAAGGCGGGGGCGGCCATGGCAAGGGCTCCTGCAAGGCGAGGCTGGTTTGGAAAGGCGCTAAGGTAGTAAGCGCGCAGGCGCCATGCAAGGTCCCAGGTCGGTTTATTTGATCGCGCCGGGTCCAACGTCGAAGTGCTCGGCCAAGGCGTCGGAAAAATGCGTGCAATTGATGCGCGTGTAGCGTTGGTAGTCACGGCTCACCGCGAATGCAGAGCCGGGCATCAGCAGGATCTTGTGTTGCTCCATTTTACGCATGAAAGGTTGCAGGTCGGGCAGGTCCGGGTGGTAGACCCAAAGGAACATACCCCCTTGCGGCGCAATATCGAACTGCCAGCCGCGCTCAAGCAGCAAGCGTTGGGTTTGCACTTGCTGGCGGATCAGGCGCTGCTGCACGTCTTTCATGTGCCGGGCATACGTGCCATCCGACAATATGGTGTTGACGAAGCGTTCGCAAAACGCGGGGACGGCGACGCAGGTCAGCAGTTTAAGACGTGTAAGCGGTTCGATCAGGTCTTGCGAGCAGGCAATGAACCCCACGCGCAGCGATGCCGACAGGCATTTGGAGAAGCTACCGATGTAGATAACCCGGTCAAGGTTGTCGAGCTCGGCAAAGGTCTGACGCACAGCAGGGCTGAAGTCCCCATAGACATCGTCCTCGACCACGAAGAACTCGTGCTCCACCGCCAGGCGCAGGACGCTGAAGGCGTTGTGCGGGCTGATGTTGCTGCCGGTCGGGTTGTGAAAGGTGCTGTTGCAGAAAAACGCCTTGACCTTGTGCCTGGCCAGGTGGCTTCTCATTTCTTCCACGTCCGGCCCGTCCTGGGTCCGCCGAATGCCCACGACGTGCCCGCCAGCGAGTTGGATCAGCTTGATCAGGTTGCCGTTGCCCGGCTCGTCGACGAAAACGTGGTCGCCTGGTTTGATCAGCAACCGTGCAACCAGGTCCAGGCCTTGTGTGGCACCCAGTGTGGTCAGCAACTGGTTGGGCCGGGCTTCGACACGGGTCAGCCGTTTCATGTGCACGCACAGCTGTTTGCGCATGGGCAGGTACCCCTGGATGTCGCCGTACTCTGCCAGCGAGCTCTGCTCAAGCCGCGCTGTGCGACGAATTGCCTTGGCCAGCAGTTCGGTGTCGCGCCACGCTGGGGGCAGCCAGCCGCTGCCCAGCTTGGTGAAGTGCTGGCCGCCCTGCAGCAGCCGGAACAGCGGGTCGCCGGCCATGCATTCGGGTTCGTGGATCACGCTGGTTTGCCGGGCGCGGTTTGCCACGAAGTAGCCTCGCCCGGGTGATGCCGTCAACACCCCTTCGCTGACCAGCTGGGCATAGGCCGACACGACGTCGTGGTAACTGAAGTCCACTGCAGCGGTCAGCTTGCGGATGGAGGGCATGCGTTGCCCGGGCAACCACTCGCCTGCATCCAGGCGTTGTTTCAAAAGGTGATGAAGGCTGCAGGGGATCATGGCAGGTCCGAAACCGTTAGAAAAAAAAGCCTAACAGTTAACGGAAATGCTTGTCGACTGTTCGTTTGCAAATGGCCAGCACATGCCAATATCCCCGTGTCGGAACTTTCGGCTGCCAACAAAGGCGGCACTTTTAGCGTCTGTGCAGACCAGACAACTGGATATCAAGCCCATGCACCCTATGGACATGCAATCAGCCGTCATTGCCAGGCTTCCTGTCCCTGACGAACTGGAGTCATTCAAAGTTGTAAAGAATCTTGTGACCTCGGCGTTATTGGAGTGTTGTTCAATCGTCGAGTTCGAAGCACTGAAGGAAACAACAGTCATAGAACATGTGACTGAACAGGCACATGCCGATTTACAGGCATTTGCCATGAAAGATCCGGCTGCCGGCCGCGACCTGGTATTCGTTGCAAAAACCTACACCTCTTATTCTGCGGTTTTGCATTATCGGCTTGCCCATTGGATCTACAACAATAGCGCCGCGACCTACGGCGCCGGCGGTCAATGCCTGGCCGCCATGATCTCCAGGCGCGGAAAAATGCTTTCGGGGGCGGAGATCCATTTCCGCAGCCGCATTGGTGCGCGCTTCATCATCGATCACGGCATGGGCACCGTCATTGGTGAAACGTCGACCATTGGTGACGATTGCTACGTGCTTGGCGGCGTAACCCTGGGCGCCCGCGGTATCAGTGACAACCCCTCCAGCCCCAGGCATCCGACGTTGGGTAACCGGGTGCAGATCGGCGCTTTCGCCAGTGTGCTGGGCGCAATTCATGTCGGTGACGGTGCGTTTATCGGGCCGGGCTGCATTGTGACCAAAGACGTCCCGGCCGCTGCCCGGGTACAGGTTAAAACATCATTGCAGGTGGTATTGGAATCATGAACGCTCTGAACTATGAAGTTTTAAGAAATACCGAAAAACTGTATTACAAAGACCAGTACCTGGCGGGCGCGAATACGCAAGTAGCGCGGGTGCACAGTGACGGCATCGAGTTGCTGAGTACGGTGGCCTATCCGGAAGGAGGCGGCCAGGAAGCGGACTTCGGCACCATTGAATTACCGGTGGGTACCGTGCGATTTGTCTGGGTTAAAAAACTCTACGGTAGCCCTATTCGCCTGGACGGTTTCAAAGGCGGAAAACTGGGCGGCATTATTATTCACAGCCTGCACCCGGATGATTTACACCTGTTGGATGAAGTCACCGTAGGCATGCCGGCCCGCGTCACCATCGATATTGAACGGCGCGAACGGCTGACGTTGTCTCACAGTGCCAGCCACTTTCTGTACGCCGCCGCCATCGGGCTGCGTGAAGAACTGAAGCAATGGACTATCGGCTGCCATATCAAGGAGGACACGGCACGTTTCGACTTCCTGGTCGAGGACGCGTTCACGGCTGAAGACGTACTTGAAATAGAACGACGGGCGAATGAACTGATTGGCTGCGATGCGCCCATCGAGCACTACGCGGTTCAAGGCCTGGAAGACGCGCGTTTGTGGACCTACAACGGCATCGAAATCCCGTGCGGTGGCACGCACCTCGATTCGCCTCGGCGCATCGGGCGCCTTGGCGTCAAGCGCAAACGCCTGGGTAAAGGCAAGGAACGGCTGATCTGCGTGTTCCCCGAGGCCGAAATCGACCTGTCCACTTATCACGAGCACGCACTATGAACAGCACGTTACCGCGGCGCACGTACCTGTACTTCACTGCACAGTCGATCAACCTGACGACTGCCGTGATGTCGGTGACGATGGCCGCCATTGTCGGGGCTGCGCTGGCGCCTGATGCCGCATGGTCCACGGTGCCGTACGGGTTCCAGTTTCTGTGCCTGATGCTGGCAACTTATCCGGTCTCCAGGCTGATGAGCCGTATCGGCCGTAAAAAGGCGTTCATGCTGGGCGCGATTCCCCTGGCGCTGTCTGGCGTCAGCGGCTTTCTGGCGGTGGAGCACCAGCATTTTCCAACGCTGGTCCTCAGCCACTCTGCATTGGGTGTGTACATCGCGTTCGCCAACTTCAACCGGTTCGCCGCAACCGACAATCTTTCCCAGGCCTTGAAGCCCAAGGCGCTTTCGCTGGTCGTGGCGGGCGGGGTCATCGCGGCTGTCGTCGGGCCGACGCTTACCGAATGGCTGCGTGACGTGGGTGGCTACCCACTGTTTTCGCTGTGTTATGCCGCGTTTGTCGGCCTGGCGTTGCTTTCATTGTTGATTGCGCTTTGCCTGCCCAACGATGCCGGTATGGCCAGCGCGGTCAACAGCGCAGCAAAGCCGGCCAGTGTCCGTGCCGAGCCGGCAGGCCCGAGCGTGGTTGTGGCAATGGCTGTCGCTGCGCTGGGCTACGGGATCATGAACCTGCTGATGATCCAGGCCTCGATGCACATGAAACACATGCACGAGGACTTCACTGACGTCCGCCTGGCGATCCAGTGGCATGTGATTGCCATGTTTGCCCCGTCGTTCTTCACCGGCGCCATCATCCAGCGGCTGGGTATCAAGACCACCATTTGCGCGGGCCTGGCCCTGTTGATCGGTTGCTCGGCGATGAATATCTGGTCGCACAGCTACGCCATGATGACCCTGGCACTGATTGCCCTCGGGCTGGGCTGGAACCTCACTTATGTAGGCGGAGGTGCCTTGCTGGCCCAGTCACTGCAGAACAGCCCGGCAGCGATGCAGATGCAGGGCAAGAACGACTTGGCCATCGCCATTTTTGCCACCCTCGGCGCATTCAGCCCTTCGCTGTTGCTCAGCTCGGTCGGCTGGGACGGTACCAACGCCATCTGCATGGTCCTCTGCCTGGGGCTGCTGGTTGCCACTGCCGGCCTGCTGCAGAACAAGGTCGGCCTGCAAACTTCAATGGAAGGTAGCCGCAAATGAGCGAGCTCATCAGTGTCAGCGATCGTATCTACACCAAGCTGGAAATGAACAACCTGGGCGGAAGCCACAAATACCGGGCGGCGCGGCGGATCGTCGAACATGCCGTGCGCAAGGGTGAGATCATTCCCGGGGTGACGACCGTCATCGAAAAAACCGGTGGCAGCTTCGGCTTTGGCTTGCTGGCGGCCTGCCACAAGTACCAGGTCGCCGTAGAGCTGGCGGTCGGGCTGAGCTTCAGTCAGACCAAGCGGGATCTGCTGGAGTGTTTCGGTGCCCGACTGATCGGCAAGGAAATGCTGATGGCCGGTGCCACACCCAAGGACGTGGTGATGCATCACCTGGATAACCAGGCCGCGCTGGGCAAGTCATACTTCTATACCGACCAGTTCAACAACCCGGTGGGCATCGAAGCCCATCGTTATCAGACCGCCAGTGAACTGGCCGTGCAACTGACCAACGCCGGTGCTGGGCGGCAGATCCTGTTCGTGGGCTGTGCGGGTACTGGCGCCAGTTTCACGGGTATCACCCTGGGGCTGAAAGACCATGGCTTCGAGGTGTCGACGGTGTTGGTCGACCCCAATGGCTGTGATTCGAGGGCTGGCGTGTTCGCCGATCATCGTTTTGAAGGCATGGCCGTGGGCGTTTGCCCGCCGTTCATGGACTGGTCGCTGGTGGACGAGCGGGCCCAGGTGCAGCACGCAGAGATGCTGGCTGCTCAGCGCTGGTTCTACATGCAGAGTGGCATTTTCGTCGGTAATACAGCCGCTGCCTGCCTGGCGGTTGCCCAGCGCATGGCCCAGCACCCGCGGTATGTCGAGACCACCCTGGTGACCATCGCCTATGATGCCGGCCTCTGGTATCAGGATTTGCTGGGGGCTAACCGGCGAAAGGCCGCGTAGCCACCTGTGTCAGGCCCATGGTCCAGAGGCTGGCACGGTACCTGTGGGAGCGGGCAAGCCCGCGAAGCAGGCGACGCGGTGGATGGCACGGGCTTCGCCCGTGTTCCCGGGCGAAGCCCGCTCCCACAGTGCCATCTCTCAGATTTTTATCGCGTCAGTCGATCAGGCACCGTGGCACTTCTTGTACTTCTTCTCGCTACCGCACGGGCACGGGTCGTTACGGCCAACGTCCTTCAGGGCGTTGCGTACCGGCTCCTGGTGGCCGTGGTTGCAGTGCGGGCCGTGTACATGGCCGTGGTCGTGGTGGTGATCATGGTCATGGTTGCAGTCAGGGCCATGAACGTGGGGTTGTTGGGACATTGCAGGGTTACTCCGGTAGGTAATCGTCGGGGATTATCTCACCACTGCGCGAGATGTGCAGGTCCCGATGGATGAGCAACCCGGTCGCCAGTTCGCCCTGCAGGGTGTAATGCAGGGGCTGCTTGCTTCTGAGCAGCTTGGCCAGTGGCTTCAGGTGCTGCCACAGGTTGGTTCGTGCGGTGATCTTGAAAGTGCGCCCTGCATGCCCGCCCACGCTGCGCCATACGCTGGCTTCATCCTGCACCAGTAGCAGGTCATTGAGGCGTATTGCATACGACACGTTGCGAATGAACAGGCGGCTGTCATTGGGGTTATCGACCCGCAGGTGCAACACGAACTCCTGTTCCAGCAACCTGGCCTTGACCGTTTCGACCTCGACCAGATGCACTTCGGGTTCGCGCCAGTCCTCGCCCCAACTCGCACAGCCCGTCAGCCATGCCAGCAGCGCACCGAGCAGTAGCAGACGGGTGCGCTTGATCATGTTCAGCTCCCTACGTAGCTGGCGCAGCATTTCTTGAATTTGTGCCCGCTGGCGCAGGGGCAGGGGTCGTTGCGCCCGGCCTTCAGCCCGACCATTGGGTCGATGAAATACCAGCGGCCGGCATGCTGGACGAACGCCGAGCGTTCGCGGTGCTGATGATCGCCGTCTTGGTCGTGCCAGCGTGCGGTGAAGGTGACGAAACTGTGCTCGGGTTGGCCGCCCAGCACTTCTGCGCTTTCCACCTCCAGGCCCAGCCAGGTGCTCTGTGCACTCCAGTCGGCCATGGCAGCACGGTCCAGGCCGGCTTGCTGGGCCGGTAGGGTGGTGGCTACCAGGTAGTCAATAAGGCCCAGCACGTAGGCACTGTAGCGTGAGCGCATCAGGGCCTGGGCATCCGGTGCCGGGGTACCGGCATGGTAATGCCCGCAGCAGGCTTCAAGCAGGTTGCCACTGCCACAAGGGCAGACCGAGACACTCATCATCACCACCAGTACTTGCCGAAGTTTTCAGGGTTGGCCCAGAACCTGGCATTGAGCCAGTCCGGGACCTGCTTATAGTCATGTAGATCATAGGTGAACAGGCTCAAAACCTGTTGGTCACGGCAGAATTTCTCGCTGGCCGACATGGCCAGGGCGAAAAAGTCGGTGTCCTGCCAGCCGCAGGCAGCCAAGTCGGCCAGCACTGCAACCCGGCTGGCATTGAGGTTGCGAATGCCGCCGAGCAGCTCCAGGCCGGTGCGCTTGGGCAGGTGTTCCAGGCAGTCCACCAGTACCGCCAGGTCAAAGCGCTTGGCGGCCAGTTCGGCCGGCAGCGGGCCAGGGGCGGCGGTGTCGATGGTGACCTGGGGGTGTGCCTGGGCGAAGGCGTCCAGCGCCGGAAAGCGCGTACCTACCAGCAGTAGCCGATGTGGAGTGAAGCGTTCGAGCAGGGCTGCCAGGGCCTGTTGCGGGGTGCGTGTGGAGAAACCTTCGGTCATTGCCATTCCTCGTTCAAGTCATCCAAGACTAGCGGGCTGCGGCGTGCGGGCAAAGAGGCATGTGACCGTGTCGTAGCTTATTGCTGGCAGGGTTGGAATGCGCGGTCTTTACTCCCAGAGATCGGCCTTATGCCGATTCCCCCTAGGAGAAGCAATGAAATGAGCATAGTACGCACAGCGTTACCCCTGGTACTGCTCACCAGTGTGTTGACTGGTTGTGCAGGTTTGCAAAAAACCGACTGGCCGAAATGTGCCGCCGTCGGGGGTGTAGGCGGCGCCGCCCTGGGCGCCATCGAAAGCTCCAGCTGGGCTGGCTGGGGTGCGTTGCTGGGCGGTGGCCTGGCGGCGGGCTATTGCTGGGCCCATGGCGATGGCGACGAGGATGGCGACGGCGTGCCAGACAGCCGTGACAAGTGCCCTGGCACCCCGCGTGGTGTGCAGGTCGATGCCAACGGATGCCCGCCTGAGCCGGTTGCGGTGGTCGAAGAAGTGGTGGTGCAGAAGGAAGAAGTCATTGTCATCCGCGATGTGCACTTCGAGTTCGATTCTGCGCGCCTGACTGCCAGTGACAAAGAGCGCCTCAATACCATTGCCACGCGCCTGAAGCAGGAAGCGCCCTCTGCCCGCCTTAGCGTCAGCGGCCATACCGACAGCGTCGGTTCCGACAGCTACAACCAGAAACTGTCCGAGCGACGTGCCCATTCGGTGACCGATTACCTGGTCGAGAGCGGCGTACCGCGCAGCAGCTTCGTTTCGGTGGTCGGCGCGGGTGAAACCCAGCCGGTGGCAGACAACGCCACGGCCGAAGGGCGTGCCATGAACCGTCGTACCGAGATCAAGATCCAGCGGTAAGACGGCGGGCGCCCGTGCCTCGAGCAGTGGCACGGGCGCGTCTCATGCCGGCCAGCCGTTTGTGGCCAATGACACAGGAGCATTCAGCATGAGTGTGACGTCGAAGGCGGCATTGCCGCTGTTGGTGGCTGCCAGCCTGCTCGCGGGCTGCGCTACGCACAGCGATGGCAGCGCGCCCCTCAATCAAAGGACCTGGCCCATCTGTAGCCTGCTGGGCGGCTTGGTCGGTGGTGGCCTTGGTGCCATCGAGAGTTCTTCCTGGGCTGCCGGTGGCGGCGCCCTGGGTGCCATCGCCGGCGGGCTGATTTGTTACGCCCAGGACGGTGACGAAGATGGTGACGGCATTTTCGACCGGCGCGATCACTGCCCCGAGACCCCTGCCAACACGGCGGTCGACCACATGGGTTGCCCACTGAAGCAGTACCCGGCCGCGCCACCTGCCAGTGCACCCGAACCCTCGCCAGAGGTGATCACCCTCGATGACAACGGCGCGGTGATGTTCGCCTTCGACTCCGCCGAGCTGACGCCGGCGGCCCAGCAACGCCTGCAAGGCCTGGTGGCGAAGCTCAATTCACCGACAGTGGCCAAGGTCCGTGTGATCGGGCACACCGACAGTGTGGGCTCCGACAGCTACAACCAGGCACTTTCCGAACGCCGCGCCAGCAGCGTTGCCGAGTACCTGATCGGCCAGGGCCTGGAGATGGGCAAGGTCACCAGCCAGGGCCGTGGGGAAAGCGAGCCGGTTACCGACAACGAAACCGAGGAGGGCCGCGCGCGCAACCGACGGGTGGAACTGCACCTCAACTGAGTGGTGCTGGCGCCTGTCTTGGCCTTGCCGTTAATGTTGCTCGCACGGTTTGCTCGATCAGGCCACCTCGACATGACAACTATCTATAGGGGCGTGGTATGAAGTTCATCCTGGGCCTGGGCAAGGTCCTGACGGTCGCTTTCTGGGGGGTGGTGCTGTTCAATCAGCTGATGCCACAACCCTTGCCCTTCAATCTGCTGATCAATGCCGCAGGCATCGTCTTGTTTGGCCTGCACCTGCTTGAAGTGCTGTTTTTCAATCGCAGCCTGCGCGGGCGCAGTCACCGCTGGTTCGACCGTTTGCAAATCCTGTTGACGGGTATTTTCCATGTCATGTCCATTCCCCGTCCGCGGGAGGCGCCGCGGGTGAGCTGATCTTGCAGCGTCTCTCGCTGCGATCCCTTGCAGGAGCGGGCATGCCGACGAACACTGGTAACGCCGGTGCCATCCATCGTGGCACCTGCTTCACTGCTGTTTGCACGCAGCGCCTGTCAGATCACCAGTCGCGAACTGGCCACCGCAACGACGGCCAGTCCCAGCAGCAGATTGACCCCCACCATCCGCCGAATGCGCCCGAGAACCGCCGCCCCCGTCGGCCAGTCCTCGGCCTGCACCGCTACCTTCAATTCCGGCAGCAGCAACGCCTGAATGCGCATGAACAAGGCAAACATGGCGATCCCGCCACCGATCATCACGTGCACGTACCGGGGCGCCGTCTCGAAACCGCTGAAGCGCATGTGCAACATGCCGATACCACTTATCGCCAAAATCGCCACCGCCAGCCAGACCCAGCCGAAGAAGCGTCGGAAAACTTCCACCCACAAGCGCAGGCGGGCAGGCCCTTCAAGGGCTGCAACCGTTGCCGGGCGCAGCACCAGCCAGGCGAAGAACATACCGCCGACCCATACGAGCGCGGCCAGAACATGCAGTGTGTAGGGCAGGGCAAAGGCAAGCATTCGGATCTCCATGCGGCAGAAAGGTCAATAGCGGGGTATGATAGCCGCCCCATGCGAAACACTGAAAATATATCCAGCCCTCCGGGCGCCTGCAGACCATGATCAGCAACGAACTCAAAGCCACTATCCAGGGCGCCTATTCGCGTTTTCTCGAAGCCAAGAGCCTCAAGCCGCGCTATGGCCAGCGCCTGATGATTGCCGAAGTGGCCAAGGTGCTTGGCGACATTGCCTGCGACGATGAAGGCCGCCGCGCTGGCGAGCCTGCCGTGGTGGCCGTGGAAGCGGGCACCGGCACCGGCAAGACGGTAGCCTACAGCCTGGCTGCCATCCCGGCGGCCAAGGCTGCCGGTAAACGCCTGGTGATCGCCACGGCCACCGTGGCCCTGCAGGAACAGATCGTCTTCAAGGACCTGCCCGACCTGATGCGCAGCAGCGGCCTCAACTTCAGCTTCGCCCTGGCCAAGGGCCGTGGCCGCTATCTGTGCCTGTCCAAGCTCGACATCCTGTTGCAGGAAGGCCACGCCCAGTCAGCCACGGCTCAGTTGTTCGAGGAAGAAGGCTTCCGCATCGAAGTCGACGAGCGCAGTCAGAAGCTGTTCAACAGCATGATCGAGAAGCTTGCCGGCAACCGCTGGGACGGTGACCGTGACAGCTGGCCAGAGGCCCTGGAAGATCAGGACTGGGCACGGCTGACCACCGACCACAGCCAGTGCACCGGCCGCCACTGCCCCAACTTCCAGCAGTGCGTGTTCTACAAGGCCCGCGAAGGCATGGGCAAGGTCGATGTGATCGTCACCAACCACGACATGGTCCTGGCCGACCTGGCCCTGGGTGGCGGTGCGGTGTTACCCGACCCGCGCGATACCATGTACGTGTTCGACGAAGGCCATCATCTGCCAGACAAGGCCATCGGCCATTTCGCCCACTATTCGCGGCTGCGTTCCACCGCCGACTGGCTGGAGCAGACCGCCAAGAACCTGACCAAATTGCTGGCCCAGCATCCGCTGCCCGGCGACCTGGGCAAGTACATCGAGCAGGTGCCGGAGCTGGCGCGAGAAGTACGCACCCAGCAGCAGTTCATGTTCACCCTTTGTGAACAGGTGGCTGACTTCCGTCCCAGCGAGGACACCGAAGGCCGTGAGCGCCCGCGTTACCGTTTCGAGGGTGGGGTGGTGCCGGAGCAGATTCGTGAAGTGGGCATCGAACTGAAAAAGGGCTTTGCACGCCTCAACGATTTGTTCACCCGCCTGGCTGACCTGCTCAAGGAAGGCATGGACGGCGAGGTTAATATCGGCATCGCCAGCCATCAGGCTGAAGAGTGGTATCCGCTGTTCGGCAGCCTGGTCACCCGTGCCCAAGGTAACTGGGAGCTGTGGACGGCCTTTACCGCCGAAGACCCGGAAGACAGCCCGCCCATGGCGCGCTGGCTGACCTTGGCCGAAAGTGGCGCGCTGTTCGACATCGAAGTCAACGCCAGCCCCATCCTCGCCGCCGACATGCTGCGGCGCAGCCTGTGGAGCGTCGCCCACGGCGCGCTGGTGACCTCGGCGACATTGACCGCGCTGGGCAAGTTCGACCGTTTCCGCATGCGTTCGGGGTTGCCGCGCGACGCAGTCACCTGCGTGGTGCCCAGCCCGTTCGTGCATGGCGATGCCGGCCTGTTGCGGGTCCCCGACCTGCAGGCCGACCCACGCGATGCAGCAGCGCACACCGCGGCGATCATCCGCGAGCTGCCGAACATCGTCGAAGATGCCCGTGGCGCGCTGGTGTTGTTCTCGTCACGCAAGCAGATGCAGGATGTGTTTGACGGTCTGGACCGTGACTGGCGCAAGCTGGTGCTCATCCAGGGCAACCTTTCAAAGCAGGAAACACTGAACAAGCACAAGGCGCGGGTCGACGATGGCCAGCACAGCGTGCTGTTCGGCCTGGCCAGCTTTGCCGAAGGTGTCGACCTGCCGGGTGCGTATTGCGAGCACGTCGTCATTGCCAAGATTCCCTTTGCTGTGCCCGACGACCCGGTCGAAGCTGCGCTGGCCGAGTGGATCGAGGCCCGTGGCGGCAACCCGTTCATGGAAATTGCCGTACCTGACGCCTCGTTGAAGCTGATCCAGGCCTGCGGCCGCCTTCTGCGTACCGAGCAGGATCGCGGCGTTATCACCTTGCTTGACCGGCGCTTGGTCACGCAGCGCTACGGCAAGGCTATTCTCAATGCGCTGCCGCCGTTCCGGCGGGAAATTTCCTGACCGCCGGAGCACTTGCGCCGGCGCATTGTCCATTACTCGTCTTGGGCCCATCAGGGTCCTGAAGGAGAGCCTCAGCCTTATGATCCGCCGTACCCTGCCCGCCGTATTCGCCTTGTTGTGCAGTTCGCCCTTGCTGGCCGGGCAGCAAACGCTGTTCAGCTTCGTGCGCCCGGCTTCGGTGGTCAATGTGGCGACGGTGGATGCCGGCATGCCGCAGTACAACGCGGAACAAACGGCCGAGGGCGAGGTGTTGCGGCGTGTGGTGTTCAACCCGGCCCAGCAGCCGACCCTGCGCCTGAGCCCGCAGAGCGGGCTGTGGGACTGGTCCGCCGGGCAGTTCCTGACCTTGCGCCTGCAAAGTGCCATGGATTGGGCATTGACCGTGGATATCACAGTGCAAAGCAGCGATGGCCGCGCCTTGACCAGCCGTATCGACCTGCCCGCTGGCCCCGCGCAAACCGTGATGGTGCCCCTGACGGCCAGTTCGCCGCTGGACCAGGGCATGCGCGCCGGCCCGCCGATGCCCTGGAGCCATGGTGGCCAGCGCCTTCTTTTGACCAGCAGTGCCGGTGGAGTCGACCTCAAGCAGGTGACCTCGGTCAGCCTGAGCATCCCCAGCCCCAAGGTGGCGCAGAGCCTGCTGATCGAGCGTGTCGGTATCCAGGATGACGACCAGGCGTACAGGGCGGCCTACCACGAGCTGATTGATGTTTATGGCCAGTCGACTCGCGGTAACTGGCCCGAGAAGGTATCCAGTGACGAGCAACTCAAGGCGGCCGATTCCCGTGAACAGCAACAGCTCAAGGGCTGGTTGGCAGAGCGCGGCAAGCAGCAGCTGGACGCCTACGGTGGCCTGGTGGGCGGGCCGGCCTTTGCAGCCAAGGGTTTCTTCCGCACTGAAAAGCGTGATGGCCGCTGGTACCTGATAACGCCGGATGGGCACCCGTTCTATTCCCTGGGGGTAAACGCCGTGGCGGCAGACGGCGGGCGTACGTATGTCGCCGGGCGCGAAGGCATGTTCAAGGCCTTGCCCGCTGAGGGCGATGCACTGGCCGCGTTCTATGGCGAAAGCAACAACGACGATGGCAATGCCTCGTCGCAAGGGCGCAATTTCAAGCAGGGGCGCTGGTTCGACTTCTACGCCGCCAACCTGCAGCGAACCTATGGCAAACCCTGTCCGCCCGCAGTGGAGGGCGAGCCAGCCAACTGCGCGCCGTCGGTGCTGGATGCCGACCGCTGGCAGGCGCATGCGCTTGATCGCCTTCAGGCCTGGGGGTTCAACACCGTTGGCAACTGGAGCGAGCCGGCGCTTGGCCAAGCCAGACGCATGCCGTATACCTTGCCGCTGTCGATCGTAGGCGACTACGCCAGCATCAGTACTGGCATGGACTGGTGGGGCCGCATGCCCGACCCGTTCGACCCGCGCTTTGCCATGGCCACCGAGCGTGCCGTGGCCATCGCCGCGCGTGATCACCGTGACGACCCTTGGCTCATCGGCTACTTCGCCGATAACGAACTGGCCTGGGCAGCCCCTGGAAGCGACCCCAAGAGCCGTTATGGCCTGGCCTACGGCACCTTGCGCCTGACCACCGACGTGCCAGCCAAACGCGCGTTCCTCAAGCAGTTACGCGACAAGTATCGCAACCAGGAAGGGTTGTCCAAGGCCTGGGGCATCGAACTGACCGCCTGGGAACTCATGGAAGATCCTGGCTTCGAGGCGCCGTTGCCTGACCCGGAGCACCCGGAAATCGAACGTGACTACCAGCATTTCCAGCGGGTATTTGCCGAGACCTACTTCAAGACCATTTCCGATTCGTTGAAGTGGCATGCGCCCAATCACATGCTCCTGGGGGGCCGCTATGCGGTCAGTACACCGGAGGCGGTCAAGGCCTGTGCCGAGTTCTGCGATGTACTGAGCTTCAACTTTTATACCCTCAAGCCACAGGACGGCTACGACTTTGCCCGCCTGGCAGAGCTGGACAAGCCGGTGCTGGTGTCCGAGTTCCAGTTCGGCTCGCGTGATCGCGGGCCGTTCTGGCCGGGGCCATTGGAGCTGGCGCGGGAAGAGGATCGCGGCCCGGCCTATGCAAACTTCCTCAAGGCAGCCATGGCGCAGCCGATGATCGTTGGCGCGCACTGGTTCCAATACCTCGACCAACCGGCCAGCGGTCGTCTGCTCGATGGTGAGAACGGCCACCTCGGGCTGGTGGCGATTACCGATATGCCCTATCCAGGGTTTGTCGATGCCGTGCGCAAAAGCAATCTGCAAACCATGAACCAACTGCGTGCCGAGCTGGAAAAACCGGCCCCCTGAGATCAGGTGGATGCAGTCAACTCAAGTGAGAGCGGCCTGGTGTCGCGACCACTTGGCCCAAGCCAGTTTGCAAAACACCCAACTACTGAAACAATGCACACCTTTTTGGATATGGTCGTACGGAGAGCAGCGGGTGCAGATCCAGGGTCACTATGAGCTGAAGTTCGAAGCTGTGCGCGAAGCTTTTGCCGCGCTGTTCGATGATCCCCAGGAGCGTGGCGCCGCGCTGTGCATCCAGGTGGGTGGCGAAACCGTTGTTGACCTGTGGGCCGGCAGTGCCGACAAGGACGGCCAGCAGGCCTGGCACAGCGATACCATCGCCAACTTGTTCTCCTGCACCAAAACCTTCGCGGCCGTTACCGCCCTGCAGCTGGTCGGCGAGGGCAAGCTGGCCCTCGATGCCCCGGTGGCCAACTACTGGCCCGAGTTCGCCCAGGCGGGTAAGCAGTCGATCACCTTGCGTCAGCTACTCAGCCACCGTGCCGGCTTGCCGGCCATACGCAAGCTGTTGCCGGCTGAAGCCTTGTATGACTGGCAGTTCATGGTCGATGCCCTGGCAGCCGAGACACCGTGGTGGACGCCAGGCACAGAACACGGCTATGCCGCCATCACCTATGGCTGGCTGATCGGCGAGCTGATTCGCCGTGCCGACGGCCGTGGCCCTGGCGACTCGATCGTGGCCCGCACCGCCCGCCCATTGGGGCTGGATTTCCATGTTGGCCTGGTCGACGAAGAGTTCCACCGTGTAGCGCATATCGCCCGTGGCAAGGGCAATGTTGGAGACAGTGCAGCGCAACGCTTGCTGCAGGTGACCATGCGCGAGCCTGAGGCGCTGTCGACCCGTGCTTTTACCAACCCGCCCGCGATACTGACCAGCACCAACAAACCGGAATGGCGGCGCATGCAGCAGCCAGCGGCCAATGGCCATGGCAACGCACGCAGCCTGGCGGGGTTCTATGCCGGCCTGCTGGACGGCAGCCTGCTTGAATCCGAGCTGCTCGATGAGCTGACCCGCGAGCATAGCCTTGGCCAGGATCGTACCTTGCTCACCCAGACCCGTTTCGGCCTGGGCTGCATGCTCGACCAGCCCGATGTGGCCAATGCCACCTTTGGTCTCGGCGCCCGCGCCTTTGGCCACCCCGGTGCCGGTGGTTCGGTCGGTTTTGCCGACCCGGAGTACGATGTGGCCTTCGGTTTTGTGGTCAATACCCTCGGCCCTTATGTGCTGATGGACCCACGCGCCCAGAAACTGGTACGCGTCCTTGCCGGTTGCCTTTGATCGGGTAATGCGGGTATTGCCACACCCCTTTGACTATCCTCAATGCCAACGCCTGAAGTTCGTAGGCAAAATATCTTTCTATTTCATGGTGTATCGCTGATGTCTTCACATAAAACCTTAGCACTCGCCCTGTGCCTGACCGCCGTTACCGGCTGCGCCAGCCACTCCCCGGACGGCTCCAAGGAAGGTGGCTCCAGCTGGTGGCCTTTCGGTTCGGACAAGGTTGCCGAGCAGGAAGTGAAGTCAGCCGTCACTGAAAACGTGGCCAAAGCCGATGCCAAATCCGAAAGCTCCAGCCGCTGGTGGTGGCCGTTTGGCGGTGACGACAAGCAAGCCAAGGGGCCGGTGGTGCCGAAGATCGATCAGAAGGCCACACAGGCCTGGCTGGACGAATACGAGCCCAAGCTGCGCGAAGCGATCAAGGACAGCAAGCTGGAGCTGGAGCGTCGTGACAACGTGCTGGCGGTAACCCTGCCGGTGGACAGCTCGTACAATCCTGATCGCCCGAACATGTTGCTGCCCATGTCCCTGGGCCCGATTACCCGTGTTGCCAAGACGGTCGAAGGCGACCCCAAGACTGCCGTGCTGGTACTGGGCCATGCCGACAGCAGCGGTGCCGCCGTTGCCAACCAGAAGCTCAGCCTGGAGCGCGCCGCTTCGGTATCGGCCATCTTCCGCCTCAGCGGCCTGCAGCGTGACCGCCTGACCCTCAAGGGCATGGGTTCGGTGATGCCGCGCGCTGCCAACGACAGCGCCGAGGGGCGCGCCCTGAACCGCCGCGTGGAAATGTTGCTGACCCCGCAAAACACCATGGTCGCGCTGCTGGCCAAATACCAGCAGGCCGCCCCGGCACCCGTCCCGGCCTCGATGGTGGCGGTGCAGGATGCCAAGGCATCAGCCGCTAAGGCCGCTGGCAGCAAACCGGCCGTCAAGGCTGCGGCGAAGAAACCTGTAGCCAAGGCCAAAACGCCTGCGAAGACTGCAGCCAAGAAAAAAGCTGCGCCGGCCAAGCCTGCCGCCAAGAAAGCTGCCGTTGACAAGAAAGTAGCTGCCAACAGCCCTGCGAAGACCAACTGATCGTCAAGGAACCGCAGTAATGACCCAATCCCTGGCCGATATGCGCCGCGACTACACCCGTGATGGCCTGGCCGAAGCCCAGGCACCAGGGGAGCCGTTCGCCCTGTTTCACCAGTGGTTCGCCGATGCGGTGAAAACCGAGCAGGTACCGGTAGAAGCCAACGCCATGACCTTGGCCACCGTGGACGGCGAAGGTCGCCCGCATTGCCGTGTATTGCTGTTGAAGGGGCTCGACGAGCAGGGTTTCACCTTCTTCACCAACTACGACAGCGCCAAGGGCCAGCAACTGCAAGCCAACCCCTTTGCGGCAATGACCTTCTTCTGGCCGGCGCTGGAGCGTCAGGTGCGCATCGAGGGCCGGGTGCAGAAGGTCACGGCGCAGGAGTCGGATGCCTACTACCAGGTACGCCCGCTGGGCAGTCGCCTGGGGGCCTGGGCTTCGCCACAGAGCCGCGTGATTGCCGGGCGTGAAGAGCTGGAGAGCCTGGTAAAGGCCACCGAAACGCGTTTCTCCGACACCCAGCCGCACTGCCCTGAGCATTGGGGGGGATACCGTTTGTTGCCCGAGCGCATCGAGTTCTGGCAGGGGCGGGCAAGCCGCCTGCATGACCGGTTGAACTACCGACTGGTGGATGGGCAGTGGCTGCGAGAGCGGCTGGCGCCCTGAGCAACCGGGGCCGCCAAGCGGCCCCAGCCATCGATCAAAGCTACCCCGGATAACCCGCCGCCTCGCGCGCCAACCACCCCGCCAGTTGCTTACGCCCCACCTTCTCCTGCCGCGCCTGCGCCAACCTTTCCAGCATGAACGCGCGTTTTTCAGGATCGGCTCCTGCCAGCGACAACGCCAGGTCGCGGTCCATCCAGCGACGCATGCGCACATACAGCCACCAGTGGAAATACAGTCCCGTAACGGTGGTGACCACGACGATGAAGTAATCCATGGCTATTCTTGGTCTCACTTGAAAGGCCTTCGACACAGCCCGGCAGGCTGTACCCCGGCTGAATGAAAACAATTTTATTACGTTTGTACCGTGACAGCCGTCAATGTGCAGCGTCTAATGAGCACCTGACTTATGGAGACTTTACCCATGCGTAAATCCGCTTTGCTGGTGGCGACCTTTACCACCATGTCGCTGCTGCTGGGGGGCTGTGCCTCGAGCCTGACCGGTGACAGCTACTCTCGTGACGAAGCCCGCCGCGTGCAAACCGTGCGTATGGGTACCATCGAATCCCTGCGTCCGGTCAAGATCGAGGGCACCAAGACCCCGATTGGTGGCGGTGCCGGTGCCATCGTGGGTGGCGTAGCCGGCAGCGCCGTGGGTGGTGGCCGTGGCAGCATCGTGGCTGCCGTGATCGGTGCCGTGGCCGGTGGCTTGGCGGGTTCCGCAGCAGAAGAAGGCCTGACCCGTACCCAAGGTGTCGAAATTACCGTTCGTGAAGATGATGGCAGCATGCGCGCCTATGTACAGGCCGTGCAGGAGAACGAAGTCTTCCGCGTTGGCGAACGCGTGCGCATCATGACAGTTGACGGTACCAGCCGCGTTTCGCACTGACTGTAGCGCAGTCAAACAAAACCCCGACATGGCTGCTGCCGGTCGGGGTTTTTTCATGCCTCAGCCAAGTTAGACAACGCTGGTTTTGCGGCTGGCCATTGCGGTGACGGCGTAGCCGATCACCGCGGCAAAGAACGAACCAGTAAGAATGCCCATGCGGTCCATGCCGGCGTACTCGCTGCTACCCGGGGCGAAGGCGAGCGAGCCTACGAACAGGCTCATGGTGAAGCCAATGCCGCAGAGTATCGCCACCCCCAGAATTTGCCCCCAACCAGCACCCGCAGGCAGCGCGGCCAGGCGCAGCTTGACCGCCACCCAGGTCAGGCCGAAAACCCCCACGGTCTTGCCCAGCAACAGGCCGACCGTGATGCCCATCGGCACGGGGTGGGTGAAGCTGTCTAAGGTCATGCCTGCCAGCGAAACGCCGGCATTGGCGAAGGCGAAAATTGGCAGGATGGCATAGGCCACCCAGGGGTGCAGGGCGTGTTCCAGCGCCAGCAGCGGCGACGATTCAGCATTGCGTGTACGCAGCGGGATGCAAAAGGCCAGGGCGACACCGGCCAAGGTGGCATGCACGCCACTCTTGAGCACGCAGACCCACAGGATCAGGCCAACGATCATGTAGGGGCCAAGCTTGATCACGCCAAGCCGGTTCATCGCCACCAGTACCAGCAGACAGGCCGCAGCCAGCAGCAGCGATACACTCGACAGGGTGCCGGAGTAGAACAGGGCGATGACAATGATCGCACCCAGGTCGTCGATGATCGCCAGGGTCATCAGGAACAACTTCAGTGACACCGGTACGCGTTTGCCGAGCAAGGCCAGGACACCGAGGGCGAAGGCGATGTCGGTGGCGGTAGGGATCGCCCAGCCGGCCACGGCCGCAGGGTTGTCCCGGTTGATGAACCAGTAGATCAGCGCTGGCACCACCATGCCGCCCACGGCTGCGGTGGCAGGCAGGATCACTTGTGAGGGCTTGGACAGGTGACCGTCGACCACCTCGCGTTTGACCTCCAGGCCGATGAGCAGGAAGAACAGCGCCATCAGGCCGTCGTTGATCCACAGTAGCAATGGCTTGGCGATGTTCAGCGCGCCGACCTGGATGGCGACGGGTACCTCGAGCAAGCCGCCGTACAGGTAGGACAGTGGCGAGTTGTTGATGATCAGGGCCAGAACGGCGGCGGCGATCAGCAGCAGGCCACTGGCGGCTTCGAGCTGGAAGAAACGGGCAAACAGGCTACGCACGGGCTGTAGGCCCTCCATGAGCAGTTTACGAAGGGTACGGGCGTACACCCTAGCCTGTGACGATGTTCCTTAAAAAAGAAAACATATTCGTTTTTGTTATATGTTGTTACTGACAGGCCTGGGGCAAGCCTAGATGGATTTGGGGAAGGATGGGGGAGGGTAGTCTGGAGTAGGTGCTGGAATATTCTGATGCCGG
>NZ_JBICJR010000032.1:0-85292 GCF_043103245.1 Pseudomonas sp. YQ_6 | reverse complement strand
AGGGGTTATGGCAGACACATCTCACCGCCAAAACCACCTCAAGACATACCCACCACACCTCCCCCTACAACAGCAAAAACCACCCCCCAAAAACAAAGCGGGGAGGCCTGACGGCCTCCCCGCTTCATCTACTTCCCCTACAGGCTAGGGAATGCGAACTGCGACGCTTCATGGCTGGCCCGCTGCGGCCAACGCTGGGTAATGGCCTTGCGACGGGTATAGAAACGCACACCATCCGGGCCATAGGCATGCAGGTCACCAAACAGCGAGCGCTTCCAGCCACCAAAGCTGTGGTAGGCCACCGGCACCGGCAGCGGTACGTTCACACCCACCATACCCACTTCGATCTCGTCGCAGAACAGACGGGCCGCTTCACCGTCACGGGTAAAGATGCAGGTGCCGTTGCCATACTCGTGATCGTTGATCAGCTGCATGGCCTGCTCCAGGCTATTCACCCGGACCACGCACAGCACCGGGCCAAAGATCTCCTCTTTATAGATGCGCATCTCCGGGGTCACCTTGTCGAACAGGGTGCCACCTACAAAGTAGCCATCTTCATTACCGGCCACACGGAAGCCACGCCCATCCACCACCAGCTTGGCGCCAGCAGCAACACCGTCATCGATGTAACCCACGACCTTGTCACGCGCTGCCGCAGTCACCAGTGGCCCCATGTCCAGGCCGCACGAGGTGCCGGCACCAATCTTCAGCGCCTTGATCTGTGGCTCGAGCTTGGCAATCAGGGCGTCGGCCACTTGGTCGCCCACGCACACGGCTACCGAAATGGCCATGCAACGCTCGCCACACGAACCGTAAGCCGCGCCCATCAGTGCACTGACTGCGTTGTCCAGGTCGGCATCCGGCATCAGCACTGCGTGGTTCTTCGCGCCCCCCAGGGCTTGTACACGTTTGCCACGCTTGGTGCCTTCGGCATAGATGTACTCGGCGATCGGGGTCGAGCCCACGAAGCTCAGTGCTTTGACTTCCGGCGCTTCGATCAGCGCATCCACCGCTTCCTTGTCACCGTGCACGACGTTGAGAATGCCCTTCGGCAGGCCGGCTTCCAGCAGCAACTGGGCAATGTACAGGGTCGAGCTCGGGTCACGCTCGGAAGGCTTGAGGATGAATGCGTTGCCGCAGGCGATGGCCAGCGGGTACATCCACAGCGGCACCATGGCCGGGAAGTTGAATGGGGTGATACCGGCAACCACGCCCAGCGGCTGGAAGTCGGACCAGGCGTCGATGTTCGGACCGACGTTGCGGCTGTACTCGCCCTTCAGCACTTCTGGGGCCGCACACGCGAACTCGACGTTCTCGATACCACGCTTCAGTTCGCCGGCGGCGTCTTCCAGGGTCTTGCCGTGCTCTTCGCTGATCATCTGCGAAATCTTGGCTTCGTTCTGCTCCAGCAGTTGCTTGAAGCGGAACATCACCTGGGCGCGCTTGGCCGGAGGGGTGTTGCGCCAGGCCGGGAAGGCTGCCTTGGCCGAGTCGATCGCTTCCTGCACGGTTGCGCGGCTGGCCAGTTCGACCTTGCGAACGGCCTGCCCAGTGGACGGATTGAAGACATCGGCGGTGCGCTCACCCTTGGTAACCAGTTCGCCGTGAATCAGGTGCTGAACAATGCTCATGCAAAACTCCAGATAAACAAAGGAGAGCCAGGCGCACGCTACGGGCGCCTGGCATCAAAATCGGAAAGATCAGTCGATCAGGTTCAGGGTTTCGCCTACCGCATCGAACAGGCGGTCCAGTTCCTGCGGCTTGGTATTGAAGGTTGGGCCGAACTGCAGGGTGTCGCCACCAAAGCGAACATAGAAACCAGCTTTCCACAGCTTCATGGCCGCTTCGTATGGGCGAACGATGGCATCACCGTCACGGGCGGCGATCTGGATGGCGCCGGCCAGGCCGTAGTTACGGATATCGACGATATTCTTGGTGCCCTTCACGCCGTGCAGCAGCTTCTCGAAATGCGGCGCCAGTTCAGCCGCGGACTGCACCAGGTTTTCCTTCTGCAGCAGGTCCAGCGCGGCGAGACCGGCGGCACAGGCTACCGGGTGCGCCGAGTAGGTATAGCCGTGTGGGAATTCCACGGCGTATTCCGGGGTCGGCTGGTTCATGAAGGTCTGGTAGATCTCGCTGCTGGCAATCACTGCGCCCATCGGGATGGCGCCGTTGGTCACCTGCTTGGCGATGCACATCAGGTCCGGGGTAACGCCGAAGGCTTCCGAGCCGGTCATCGCGCCCATGCGGCCGAAGCCTGTGATCACTTCGTCGAAGATCAGCAGAATGTTGTGCTGGGTGCAGATTTCACGCAGACGCTTCAGGTAACCCTTCGGCGGCGGCAGCACGCCGGCCGAACCGGCCAGCGGCTCGACGATGACTGCTGCGATGTTGGAGGCATCGTGCAGCTCGATCAGCTTGAGCATTTCGTCAGCCAGCGCGATACCGCCCTCTTCCGGCATGCCTTTGGAGAAGGCGTTCACTGGCAACACGGTGTGAGGCAGGTGGTCGACGTCCAGCAGCTGACCAAACATCTTCCGGTTACCGTTGACGCCACCCAGGCTGGTACCGGCGATGTTCACGCCATGGTAACCACGGGCACGGCCGATGATCTTGGTCTTGGTTGCCTGGCCTTTCAGGCGCCAATAGGCACGCACCATCTTCAGTGCGGTATCGGCGCACTCGGAACCGGAGTTGGTATAGAAGACGTGATTCAGATTGCCCGGCACCAGCTCGGCGATCTTTTCCGCCAGCTGGAACGACAGCGGGTGGCCGAACTGGAACGCTGGGGAGTAGTCCAGCGTACTCAGTTGGCGGGTTACCGCGTCAGCGATTTCCTTGCGAGTGTGCCCTGCGCCACAGGTCCACAGGCCAGACAGGGCATCGAAGATCTTGCGCCCGTGGTCATCGACCAGGTAGTTGCCTTCGGCCGCCACGATCAGGCGTGGGTCGCGCTGGAAGTTGCGGTTGGCGGTGTAGGGCATCCAGTGGGCGTCCAGCTTGAGCTGGCTGGCGATACCCGCGGGGGCGGTTTCGGGCATGTTCATCGGCGGTTCCTCGGAAGACGATTAGGCAACGATGGATGTTGTTGCAGCTAAATTGGCACGGCGATAGAGTCTGAAAAAGCCTACATTTCTAACCTTCAGGCAGGCCGAGACTAAACTGATGAGCCGAAGACCCGATCCACTCGCCCAAGTTAGCGATTTCGACATCCGCCTGCTGAAGATCTATCGCAGCGTCGTCGAGTGCGGTGGCTTCTCCGCTGCCGAAAACGTACTGGGCATTGGTCGCTCGGCCATTAGCCAGCAGATGAACGACCTTGAACAACGCCTCGGCCTGCGCCTGTGTCAGCGCGGTCGCGCTGGTTTCTCGCTGACGGAGGAAGGCCGTGAGGTCTACCATTCAGCCCTGCAACTGCTCAGTGCGCTGGAAAGCTTCCGCACCGAGGTCAACGGCCTGCACCAGCATTTGCGCGGCGAGCTGAACATCGGCCTGACCGACAACCTGGTGACGTTGCCACACATGCGTATCACCCACGCCCTGGCGGAACTCAAGGATCGGGGCCCTGATGTGCGCATCCAGATCCGCATGATCGCCCCCAGCCAGGTCGAGCACGGCGTGCTCGACGGCAGCCTGCACGTTGGCGTCGTACCACAGACCAGCCCCCTATCGGGGCTTGAGTACCAACCGTTGTACAGCGAACGCTCGCTGCTGTACTGCGCGGTTGGCCATCCGCTGTTCTACGCCGACGACCAGCAGATAGACGACGAGCGCCTCAACAGCCAGGAAGCCATCACCCCCACCTTCCGCCTGCCGACCGACATCCAGGCGCACTACCAGGCACTGAATTGCACAGCCAGTGCTTCTGACCGCGAGGGCATGGCGTTTCTCATCCTTACCGGGCGCTATATCGGCTACCTGCCCGACCACTACGCCATGTTCTGGGTGCAGCAAGGCCGTTTGCGTGCGCTCAAGCCCAAGGAGCGTTTTTATGACCTGAGCCTGAGCTGGGTTACCCGCAAGGGCCGACGTCCCAACCTGGTGTTGGAAAGCTTCCTCGAAAGCCTGGCTGCGACACGTTGATGCCAGTCTGTGCCGCAAACGCTTGTCACTTCGGCACAGGCAGGTAATCTTGTCCCACAGCCGCAGCCACTGCCCCGTACGGAATCGTCCATGACCCTAGAAGTCCCTGCGCATCGCCTCTCCGCCTCGGGCAAGCCCGCGGGCCGTATCCGCCAGAAGAACGAACAGGCCATTATCCAGGCCGCCGAAGATGAATTCGCCCGCCATGGTTTCAAGGGCACCAGCATGAACACTATCGCCCTCAAGGCGGGGTTGCCCAAGGCTAACCTGCATTACTACTTCACCAACAAGCTGGGCCTGTACATCGCCGTGCTCAGCAACATCATCGAGTTGTGGGACAGCACCTTCAACGCCTTGAGCGTCGATGACGACCCCGGTGAAGCTCTGAGCCAGTACATCCGCACCAAGATGGAGTTCTCCCGGCGCAACCCGCAAGCTTCGCGCATTTTCGCCATGGAAGTGATCAGCGGTGGCACCTGCCTGACCGAATACTTCAGTGCCGATTACCGCGAATGGTTCCGCGGCCGTGCTGCGGTATTCCAAGCCTGGATCGAAGCAGGCAAGATGGACCCGGTCGACCCCGTACACCTGATCTTCCTGCTCTGGGGCAGCACCCAGCACTACGCTGACTTCGCCACCCAGATTTGCCAGGTGACTGGCCGCAGCCGCCTGACCAAGCAGGACATGGAAGACGCGAGCAACAACCTTATCCACATCATTCTGAAGGGCTGCGGCATCAAGCCGGCTGCCTGACCGTTCTTTATGCCTTCTACCCTGCTCGACCTCTGCGAATACCGCGAGGAAATCCGCAAAAGCCGCTTCATCACCCTCGCCGGGCCGATCAGCAGCGCCGCCGAAGCGATGAGTTTCATCGAACGTCACAGCGATATGGCCGCTACCCACAACTGCTGGGCCTGGAAACTCGGCGCGCAGTATCGCAGCAGTGACGACGGCGAACCCGGCGGCACCGCAGGGCGGCCGATCCTGGCGGCCATCGAGGCGCAGGACTGCGACCAGGTGGTGGTGCTGGTTATCCGTTGGTACGGCGGCATCCAGCTGGGTACCGGCGGCCTAGCCAGGGCCTATGGCGGCGGCGCCAACAAGTGCCTGCAACAGGCGCCCAAACGCCTACTGGTGCAGCGCAGCCATTTCAGCTGCAGTTGCAGTTTCAGCGAGCTGGCGCTGGTGAAGCTGCGTCTGGCCGAGGTTGACGGCCTGGTCCTGGATGAACAGTTCACCGCCAATGGTGTGGACTTGGTGATTGCCCTCGGTGACGCCCACCTGGCGCCATTGCAACAGCAATTGGCGGACCTGAGCCGCGGGCGTATTTTGCTCGAAGCACACTGAACATTGCCCACAACAACTGTGGGCCCGCCTGTGGATAAGCTTGGGGCACTCTCTTGCAGGCTAGTGATTTCGAGGCCCCCAGAGCTTTGATCATATTTTGATCACTATTTGATGACAGTCGTAAACTGCTGAAAGTGCGCGACTTATCCCCAGCGAACCGCCCATCCAAGCCGCCCCCCCTTGCTCACCTTGCACACAATAACTGTGGACCAGCTTGTGGATAACCCGTGCGTCAACGGGCGAAGCGCCCGGCCCCGCAAGGCCCAGACAAAACTGAACATTTTTTAACCAGATGCAAACCAGGCACGCGTATTCGCCGTGGCGTATGCTCAATTCCTTTCTCCTACACCGATAAAGGAATGTTCCTATGGCTAATTCAAGAACTGCCCTCATCATCGGCGCCTCGCGCGGGCTTGGCCTGGGCTTGGTACAACGCCTGCACGAAGACGGCTGGCACATCACTGCCACCGTCCGTAACCCGCAGCAGCCCGGCGACCTGGCGAACGTGCCCGGCGTGCGCATCGAGCAGCTGGAAATGAACGACACCGTTCAGCTCGATAGCCTGCAGCAACGCCTGCAAGGCCAGGTGTTCGACCTGATATTCGTCAACGCCGGGGTCATGGGCCCCCTGCCGCAAGACCTGGAGGCAGTACACAACAGCGACATTGGCGATCTGTTCATGACCAACGCCGTGGCGCCGATACGCGTGGCTCGCCGCTTGGTGGGTCAAATACGCGAAGGCAGTGGTGTGCTGGCCTTCATGAGCTCGATCCTGGGAAGCGTCACCATCCCCGACGGTGGCGAAATCTGCCTGTACAAGGCCAGCAAGGCGGCACTGAACTCGATGATCAACAGCTTCTTTGTTGAGCAGCAGCGCCCGGACCTGTGCGTGCTGGCCATGCACCCGGGCTGGGTGAAAACCGACATGGGTGGCGAAAACGCCGATATCGATGTGCTCACCAGCACCCGCGGCATGATCGAACAGATCAAGGCTCAAAGCGGCAAGGGCGGCCTGCGCTTCATCAACTACAAGGGCGAGCCCTTGGTCTGGTGATTCACCAGGTCGCAGCCCGGCTGGGCGCATTGCCCGGCCGGCCCCTGTAGAATGGCCGCAACCGTACCTGATTGAGATGAACCACTATGTATGACTGGTTGAACGCCCTGCCCAAGGCCGAACTGCACCTGCACCTGGAAGGCTCGCTGGAGCCCGAGTTGCTGTTCGCCCTGGCCGAGCGCAACAAGATCGCCTTGCCCTGGGCCGATGTGGAGACGTTGCGCGGTGCCTATGCCTTCAACAACCTGCAGGAGTTCCTCGACCTGTATTACCAGGGCGCCGACGTGCTGCGCACCGAGCAGGACTTCTACGACCTGACCTGGGCCTACCTGCAACGCTGCAAGGCCCAGAACGTGATCCACACCGAACCCTTCTTCGACCCGCAGACCCACACCGACCGCGGCATTGCTTTCGAAGTGGTGCTCAACGGCATCAGCCAGGCGCTCAAGGATGGCCGCGAGCAACTGGGCATCAGCAGCGGCCTGATCCTCAGCTTCCTGCGCCACCTCAGCGAGGATGAAGCGCAAAAGACCCTCGATCAGGCATTGCCGTTCCGCGATGCGTTCATTGCCGTAGGCCTGGACAGCTCGGAGATGGGCCACCCACCCAGCAAGTTCCAGCGGGTGTTCGACCGCGCCCGTAGCGAAGGCTTCGTCGCCGTTGCCCATGCTGGCGAAGAAGGCCCGCCTGAGTACATCTGGGAAGCCCTCGACCTGCTGAAGATCAAACGTATCGACCATGGCGTGCGCGCCATCGAGGACGAGCGCCTGATGCAGCGCATCATCGACGAGCAGATCCCGCTCACGGTGTGCCCGCTGTCCAACACCAAGCTCTGCGTGTTCGACCACATGAGCCAACACAACATCCTCGACATGCTCGAGCGTGGTGTGAAAGTCACGGTCAACTCGGACGACCCGGCCTACTTCGGTGGCTACGTCACGGAGAACTTCCATGCCCTGCACACCCACTTGGGCATGACCGAAGACCAGGCACGTCGCCTGGCGCAGAACAGCCTGGACGCACGGCTGGTTTGAGTAGCATGACGACGTTGCGCTCAACCGACCTGCAACGTCGCCACGCGGGCTATGCGATTGATCTGCTGGATACCCAGCGCCGAAATATGCAAAGCCCGCGAGTCCTCCAACTCGCGCATCCAGCCAGATTGAAGGAACAACCTGAACAAGGCCTGGCCCAGTACGCCCCCCAGATGCGGGCCCTGGTCATTCCATTCGGTGCAGCGGCAGATCACGCAACCTCGTTGCTGGTGTGGCGCCAGGGCATCGATGTACACCCCGACCAAGGCCAACTGCGCCCGCCCCTCGTCACTGACCCTCAAGTGCCGTCCGCTGCCTTCCAACCAGCCAGCCACCACCATGCGATGGTACAACTCACTGGCCAACTCCCCACCCAGGTGATCGCCACAACGGCGCGCCCGGCGCATTGACAGGGGCAGCGACGATACCGGCGCTTCGGCACGCTCTCCCCTGGCGCTTTCCAGCTGTACGCTGGCCAAGGCCTCTACCGCTGCTCCGACCTGCGGGGTAGCCAAGCAGAAGTAACGTTTGCGGCCCCTGGCTTCATGCCTGAGCAAACCGGCCGACGACAGCAGCGAAAGGTGTGCGCAGGCTGACGATGAAGTCAGGCCAGTCATTATCGCGAGCTCATTGGCCAACCGTGGTGTGCCATCGATCAATGCCCATAACATGGCACTGCGCTTGGGGTCGGCCATCAGGCTGGCAATTTGGCTGATACTGCTGGCTGCGTTCATGTCCTTGTAACTCCCTGCAAGTTCACGGTGGGGATGCGATGGCCAACCCTGCCAGGGAAGCGCCTCTCGCTGGCACTGGCCTGGCTCGCCAGTATAAGCCGCAGAAAAACGCCGGTCAGACGACCAGGAGCCGTCGTACTCATGACGAAAAACCACTGGGTATGCCTACCCATGGCAAGCAACGAAGCGGCTTCGAAAACGCCCCGGAACCAAGTCAACCAAGGCACCGGTACGCCCACACCAACGAGCTGAAACATCTTGATGAAAACAAACTTGCAGCCATTTCAGATGTGGCCCACAGCAACCTTCCACAAATAGCGCGAAACAAAGCGAAGGTTCTGCGGGTTTGCAGGCATTGCGCCCAAAGTAGGAAACACCGCCAGGAGAATGCACACACTTACCGTCAGTCAGGACGCTGAAGCCGTGTCATGGCAGGCCGGCGGGCCAGCGCTACACTTGAGCGGCTCCCCTTCCTGGAGGTATGCCGCGATGAAAATTATCGTAAGTGCGTCGAGCCGAAACCCCGCCTGCCCCTGGCAAGTCCAGCTCGATCAGCATGTGGTCAGTTTCCGCAGCGAGGCTGAGGCGCGCGCCTTCGTCGCCACGCTGGAAACCAGGCTGCAGGCACCTCACCCCCTCATGCGGGAGCCTTGGCCTGCAGACGTCGGGTCAACAGCGCGACACTGACCACCAGCGCCCCGCACAGGCTGATCACGATTGCCATTGGCACCGCACTGCCGTCATGCAGCAGCCCGACCAGCGCCGCAGCACCCGCAGCTACGCTGAACTGCACACAGCCCATCAGTGCCGAGGCGCTGCCGGCACGCGCGCCCTGTCCACTCATGGCGCAGGCCGAAGCATTGGGAATGATGCAACCAAGGCTGGCGATACAGATGAACAGCGGCACCAGTAGCGGCCACAGTTGCGCAGGGCGCAACGCCGCCACGCCCAGCAGCACCAGGCCCGCAACCAGATACAGCCATACCGCACGGCCCAGCAGGAAGGCCGGCCCGCGTTTGGCCAGAAGGCGGGCGTTCACCTGCGCCACCAGAATAAAACCTGCGGCGTTGGTGCCGAACAGCCAGCCGTAGTGCTCAGCGGGCACGCCATACAGTTTGATAAACACGAAAGGTGAACCGGCGATATAGGCAAACATGCCGGCAATGGCGATACCGCCGGTCAGGGCATGGCCGAGAAAAACCCGGTCAGCCAGCAGCCGCAGGTACTGGCGCAAGGCGCCAGATAGCGGCTGGCGGGGTATATGCTCAGGCAGGCTTTCCGGCAGGCCCAGGCTTACTGCCAGCAGGCAGCCGGCGCTGAACAGGCTCAGAGCAAGGAAGATCGACTGCCAGCCGGCCAGGTTCACCAGCACCCCACCCAGCATCGGTGCCAGGATCGGCGCCAAGCCCATGACCAGCATCAGCTGCGAAAACACTTTGGCTGAAGCTACCGGGTCGCACTTGTCGCTGACGATGGCCCGCGAAAGCACCATGCCGGCACAACCACCCAGTGCCTGGATGAAACGCGCCACCACCAAGGTGTCGAGGTTGGGGGCGTAGGCACAGGCCAGTGATGCCAAGGTGAACAGCGTAACGCCGAACATCAGCGGTTTGCGTCGGCCAAAGCGGTCGGCAACCGGCCCATAGGCCAACTGCCCGATAGACAGGCCCAGGAAGTAGGCGGCCAACGTGGCCTGGACGTGTTTTTCATCGGTGGCGAACGCTTGCGCCATGGCCGGGAAGGCTGGCAGGTAAAAGTCGATCGCCAAGGGCCCGAACGCACTGAGTGCGCCCAGGATGAGCACCATTCGCAGGTTCATCAGGAATCCATAGCAGGCTAAGCAAGTGGCTGATTCTACCTGCTGTGGACCCTGTCAATGTGAAAAGATTTGCAACACTGTTACCCCCGGTGGGAGCAATCAGGTCTTCAGGCGAGTTCGGCCTGATACCCCTCATCGCGAATCGCAGTGAGAATCTGCTCCTGCGCCAACTCGCTCTGCACACGCACCTGTTTGCCTGCCAGATCAACTTCCACCCTGGCTGCCGCATCCTGCTCCTGCACCGCCCGGGTCACGGCTTTCACGCAATGGCCGCAGGTCATGCCTTGTACATTGAACACTTGCATGGGGGTTACCTCCTTCAGGTTTTTCACAAGTCTCAAGCTTGCCATCAGGGTAAGGTCAAGCACTGCCTGCAAAACCCGGGGTGGAAATCAGCGCCCGCGTCGGCCAAGCTGCGCTTTTGACGATCAGGCAAGCAGGAGATTTTTCATGTTCAGGGCAGCATTGGGCGTCGTCGGGCTCTTGGGCGCACTGGCTGTGGTGCCACCGGCTTTCGCCGAGGGCAACTCGGCCTACAGCGTACTGATCATTTCCCGGGAGCGCCTGGAAGTGGCCACCAGTTGCGAAATCGGCGTGTACCTCAATGACCAGCTTGCCGGGCGCGTTTTCCAGGAGCAGTCCACCTCGTTCAACCTGCCGCCTGGCCCGGTGGATGTGCGCCTGCGCCTGCTGCCTGGGCAAATGCCGGGTTGCGCTGCAGGTATAGAGGACCAGCGCAGCACGCGTTTGAATCTGCAGGCGGGCCAGATCAACAAATACCGCATCGCCATGGGGCAATATGGGCTGGAGTTGAAACGAGCCGACCTGGGCTATTGACCTTGCCTGCGTGGCAAGGTTGATGCTGGAGGCCTGTCCAAGGAGGAGAGCCATGCCCGCATCCACCACATACGACCTGCCGATCTCCGGCATGACCTGCGCCAGCTGTGCTGGCCGGGTCGAGCGCGCTCTGCGCAAGGTCACAGGCGCTGAACAGGTCAGCGTAAACCTTACCACTGAAAAAGCTCGGGTTCTGGCCCCGCCTGCCAGCCTGCCAGCCTTGGTCGAAGCCGTGCGCGAGGCCGGTTATGGGGTACCAACCCGCACCCTCGAACTGCAGATAGGCGGCATGACCTGCGCCAGTTGCGTCGGCCGAGTAGAGCGCGCCCTAGGCAAATTGGCCGGGGTCGAGCGGGTCAGCGTCAACTTGGCCAGCGAACGCGCGCACCTCGAAGTGCTTGCGGCCCTTGATGACAATCTGCTGATCGACGCTGTGCAAAAGGCAGGCTACAGCGCCAGCCTGCCGCAATCGACCAAGGACGACCAAAGCACTGTCCAGCGCCGCCTGCGCAACGAGCGCCTGGCAGTCGGTGCAGCCTTGCTGTTGGCCCTGCCGCTGGTATTACCCATGCTGGTACAACCGTTCGGCTTGCACTGGATGCTACCCGCCTGGGCGCAGTTCCTGCTGGCCACACCCGTACAGTTCATTCTCGGTGCCCGCTTCTACATTGCAGCCTGGAAGGCTGTGCGCGCCGGCGCCGGCAACATGGACCTGCTGGTGGCCTTGGGCACCAGCGCTGGTTATGGCCTGAGCCTGTACCAATGGGCACAGGCTCCTGCCGGCATGGCCCCGCACCTGTACTTCGAAGCCTCAGCCGTGGTGATTGCCCTGGTATTGCTGGGCAAGTACCTGGAAAGCCGCGCCAAACGCCAGACCGCCAGTGCCATCCGAGCCCTAGAAGCCCTGCGCCCGGAACGCGCCCTGCGCGTGGTCGACGGCGTGGAAGAGGACGTGGCCATCGCCCAGTTGCGCTTGGGCGACCTGGTACTGGTCAAGCCCGGCGAACGCTTCCCGGTCGACGGCGTGGTCGAAGACGGCAGCAGCCATGCCGATGAGGCCCTGATCAGCGGCGAGAGCCTGCCAGTGCCCAAACAACCCGGCGACAGCGTCACCGGTGGCGCCATCAATGGTGAAGGCCGGCTGCTGGTGCGTACCCGGGCGCTGGGCACCGAGACCGTGCTGGCGCGCATCATCCGCCTGGTGGAAGACGCCCAGGCCGCCAAAGCGCCGATCCAGAAGCTGGTCGACCGTGTCAGCCAGGTGTTCGTCCCGGCCGTGCTGTTACTGGCCCTGATCACCTTGATCGGCTGGTGGCTGGCTGGGGTACCGCTGGAAACCGCGCTGATCAACGCCGTCGCCGTGCTGGTCATCGCCTGCCCCTGCGCCCTCGGCCTGGCCACGCCCGCCGCGATCATGGCCGGTACTGGGGTCGCCGCCCGCCACGGCATCCTGATCAAGGATGCCGAAGCTCTGGAGCGTGCTCATGCGGTCAACCGCGTAGTGTTCGACAAAACCGGCACCCTCACCTCCGGCAGCCCGCGGGTGGTTCACAGCCAGGCGCTGGACGGCAACAGCGCCAACCTGCACCGCCTGGCCGGCGCCCTGCAGCGTGGGAGTGAACACCCGCTGGCCAAGGCGGTGCTGGTGGCCTGTGCAGAGCAAGGGCTGGACGTGCCAAGCGTTGCGGACAGCCAGTCGCTGACCGGGCGCGGCATTGCCGGTCGCGTTGAAGGCCGTGAACTGGCGCTGGGCAACCGCCGACTGCTTGACGAAAGCGGTCTGCAACCCGGCGAGTTGGCCGCCCAGGCCCAGGCCTGGGAAGCTGAAGGGCGCACACTGTCGTGGCTGATCGAGCGCAGCGCGCAACCGAGAGTGGTGGGCCTGTTCGCCTTTGGTGACAGCCTCAAGCCTGGCGCCGCGCAGGCCATCGAAACCCTGCACGCCCAACACATCAGCAGCCACCTGCTGACCGGTGACAACCGTGGCAGCGCCAACGTGGTTGCCGAGGCACTGGGTATAGACGATGTGCACGCCGAAGTGCTACCGGCCGACAAGGCCGCGACCGTGGCCGCGCTCAAGCAGGATGGGGTGGTCGCCATGGTTGGCGATGGCATCAACGATGCCCCGGCGTTGGCCGCGGCCGACATCGGCATTGCCATGGGTGGCGGTACCGACGTGGCCATGCAGGCCGCCGGCATCACCCTGATGCGTGGCGACCCGCGCCTGGTGCCCGCCGCGCTGGAAATCAGCCGCAAGACCTACGCGAAGATCCGCCAGAACCTGTTCTGGGCCTTCATCTACAACCTGATCGGCATTCCGCTCGCCGCGCTGGGTTACCTCAACCCGGTACTGGCAGGTGCCGCCATGGCCCTGTCCAGTGTCAGCGTCGTCAGCAATGCACTGTGGCTTAAAACGTGGAAACCCACCAGCAGCACCCAGGAGGCGCCATGAATATCGGCCAGGCCGCCCGCCGCAGCGGGCTCAGCACCAAGATGATCCGTTACTACGAATCCATCGGCCTGCTCAAACCCGCCACTCGCAGCGACAGCGGCTACCGCCTGTACCAGGCGCAAGACTTGCACAACCTGGCCTTCATCAAACGCTCCCGCGACCTGGGCTTTTCCCTCGAAGAGGTCGGCAAGTTGCTGACCTTGTGGCAGGACCGTCAACGTGCCAGCGCCGATGTGAAGGCGCTGGCCATGCACCACATCGATGAACTGAACCGGCGCATCGAGGAGCTGGTGAGCCTGCGCGACACCCTCGGCGAGCTGGTTTCGCACTGCCAGGGTGACGACCGCCCGGACTGCCCGATCCTCAAAGACCTGGCCAATGGCGCTGGGGGCAGCTGCTGTCACTGAGCTGCCACACGCCTTTGGCATGCCATAAATGTCCAAACACGACCGAATAGTCACCAACCACGACTTTATCCAATAAATACGGGCGTTTTGGCTTCATAAAACCCGGATGCTGCCGATGTAGTTGCTACCTGCCTCGTGTGTCGAAAATAACAATTCCGGGAGCGTCGATGAGCATCAAACAGAAACTGACCTGGGCATTCGCGGTCATCGCCGGCTTGCCCATCGTTCTCGTAGCCACCCTGGTGGTCATCAACCTGCGCGGCGAAGCCCGCGACGGATTCCTCGACAGCAGCAGCCGGGAAATCCGCCAGGTCAGCAACGCGATGAACATCTTCTTCCAGGGGATCAACCAGAACGTCGAGTACATGGCTTCCCAGCCAATGGTTGCCGCCACGGGCAGCGAGCTGAACAAGTACATGAGCGCAACCCCGTCCTACGAACTGGGCGAGCAGGCCAGCAAAATTCTCGACTTCATGACTCGCCTGGCCAACTCACATCCCGCCTACGCCTACCTGTCCTACGGGGTGAATGACGGCGGCTACACCGGCTGGCCGGCCGGCCAGAAGTTTGTCAATTATGACCCACGCACGCGCCCCTGGTACCAACTTGCCATGGCCAACCCTGGCAAGACACTGCGTACCGGCGCCTACTACTGGGCCGCCGACGATGCGGTGCTGGTCAGCACCGTGCGCACCGTGGCCAACCAGCTGGGCAACCCCGGCGGCGTGGTCAACATCGACGTGTCGCTCAAGGGCCTGACCGAGATCGTCAAGCAGATCAAACTGGGCGAAAGCGGCTACTTGATGCTGGTGGAAAGCAACGGCAACGTGATGGTCGACCCGCGCGACGCCGCCCACAACTTCAAGCAGCTGGGAAGCTTTGGCGACGGTTATGCCAAGCTGGCCAAAGCCGGCAAAGGCCTGGTCGAGGTCGAACTCAATGGCGTGCACTACATGGCCAACGTCTACCCCGACCAGCAACTGGGCTGGACCTTCATCGGCCTGATCGAACAAAGCGAAGTGATGCAGACCACCACCCGGCTGACCTGGCTGATCGGCATCGTCGCTGTGGTGTTGGCCGCGCTGTTCGCGGTAGTCGGTGCGACCTTCGCCAAACTGATCGTGCGCCCGATCAACAGTGTTACCAATGGCCTGGAAGACATTGCCCAAGGTGAGGGTGACCTGACCCGCAACCTGGAAATCCGCGGCCGCGACGAAACCGCGCAACTGGCCAGCTGGTTCAACCAGTTCCTCGGTGCCATTCGCAGCCTGATCCAGCACATCGGCACGGCTGCCAGCAAGATCCTCAGCACTTCCAGCAGCTCGACCCGCGTCTCCAGCGACATGGCCGAGGCGGCCGGCCGCCAGCGCGAAGCCGTGGACATGGTTTCCACCGCTTTCCACGAAATGGTCGCCACCGCCAATGAAGTGGCACGGTCTTGCAGCCAGGCGGCGCAGTCGGCCGACAGCGGCCAGCAGCAGGCCCGCGAAGGGCAGCAACAGATCGATGCAGCAGTACACAGCGTTGATCGCCTGAGCCACGAAATCGAGCAATCGGCCCAGTCGATTCAACAGCTGGAGCGTGACAGCAACGCCATTCAGTCGATCCTCGGCACCATCCGTTCGATTGCCGAACAAACCAACCTGCTAGCCCTGAACGCTGCCATCGAAGCGGCCCGTGCCGGTGAGCAGGGCCGCGGCTTTGCCGTGGTTGCCGACGAAGTGCGGGCGCTGGCCAAGCGTACTGCCGACTCCACCGCCGAAATCGACGGTTTGCTGGGCAACCTGGCCAGCCGTACCGCCGAAGTGGCCGAGCAGATGCACGCCAGCCTGGAAGTGTCGCAGCAGTCGGTCAGCCGCATTGGTCTTGCCCGCGACAGCTTCGGGCAGATCCGTGAGTCGGTGGACGTGATCCGTGACATGAACACCCAGATCGCCACGGCAGCCGAAGAACAGCATCAGGTGGCTGAGGACATCAACCGGCACATCAGCCAGATTCACGGGGATGCGCAGTTGGTGGCCGAGCTGGCCCAGGCGGCGCGCCAGGACTCCGAGAGCCTGGCCGGGTTGTCCAATGAGCTGGATACGCTGGTGCGCAGGTTCCGCACCTGAAGTGTGGCCTGTGCCGGCCCTTTCGCGGGTGGTAACGCGCCCCCTGTAGGAGCGGGTTTACCCGCGAAGAGGCCGGCACAAGTAACCCTGAATTAAAGCTTCAACTCCCCCGGTGTTGCGCCAAACAGCTGCTTGAACGCCGCAATGTAGGCCGACGTGGAGTCATACCCACACCCCAGCGCCGCCTCGGTCACATTCTCCCCCGCCTCCAGCAACGCCAGCGACGACAACAGCCGCATGCGCTGGCGCCAATTACGAAAGCTCAACCCCGTCTCCCGCTGAAACAGCCGCATCAGCGTCTTCTCCGAACACCCCAGCTCCCGCGCCCATTGCTGTAAGGTCTGCGGCTTGTCCGGTGCAGCGATCAAGCCATTGCATAGCGCCAGCAAACCAGGATGGCGGGGCAAAGGCAGCGAGAACCCGACTTCCGGCAAGGTGCGCAACTGATCGAGCAGCACCGCTACCAGACGCGCCTCGGCGCTGTCACCCTCTGGGTAATCTGCCGGGAACAGGCAGAACTGCTTGATCAGCTCGCGCGCCAGCGGCGTGACTTCCAGCACTCGGCATTGTTCCGGCGCCCATGGGCAGGCATCGCGGCGCACATACAGGCTGCGCATCTCGGCTTGCATCGAGGTGATCACTTCATGCTCGGCATCGGCAGGGATCCATACCCCCCACTGCGGTGGGGCAAAGTAACTGCCGTCGCGTGTGTACACGCCAAGGACACCGCTGATGGCGTACGAGAACTGCACCCAGTCGTGCTGGTGACGAGTGGTCCACGAACCGGCGCCAAGGCTTTCGGCACGGGCGTAGAGAGGTCTGGGCAGGTGTTCCAGCGCGGGGATAGCGCGGGGGTGTCCGATCATCGGCATGGTATTTTCTTTTAGTTCTGACCAGACAAGCCTAACAGCTGGATCATGATCGAGGCACACGCCGCGTCTGCAGTTACCCTGGAGGTGCTTCAGCGCTCGACGATAACGGTCACCCCTTGCCCGCCTGCCGCACAGATCGAAATCAGCCCGCGCCCCTTACCCGCCGTCGCCAGCAGTTTGGCCAGGCTGGCCAATATCCGCCCACCGGTTGCCGCAAACGGGTGCCCGGCCGCCAGCGAACTGCCCTTGACGTTGAGTTTGCTGCGGTCGATGGCGCCAAGCGGCGCCTCCAGGCCCAACCGCTCACGGCAGTAATCGGCATCCTCCCAGGCCTTGAGCGTGCACAGCACCTGGGCAGCAAAGGCTTCGTGGATTTCGTAATAGTCAAAGTCCTGCAGCGTCAGGCCATTGCGTGCCAGCAAGCGCGGCACGGCATACACCGGCGCCATCAACAACCCTTCGCGCCCCGTGACAAAATCCACCGCAGCGGTTTCGCCATCGACCAGATAGGCAAGCACCTGCAACCCCTGCTGCTGCGCCCACGCCTCACTGCTTAACAGCACCAGCGAAGCACCATCGGTCAACGGCGTGGAATTACCGGCCGTCAACGTGCCCTGCCCGCTGCGGTCAAAGGCTGGTTTGAGTCTGGCCAACTGCTCAAGGCTAAGGTCGGGGCGCAGGTTGTTGTCCCGTGTCAGCGAAAGAAACGGCGTCAACAGGTCGTCCTGCCAACCCTCGGCATAGGCTGCGGCCAGCTTCTGGTGGCTAAGCACCGCCAATTCGTCCTGCTCGGCGCGGGCAACGCGCCAGGTGTGGGCCATGCGCTCGCAATGCTCGCCCATCGACAACCCCGTACGCGGCTCGCTATTGCGTGGTAGCTCGGGTTTCAGGTGGTGAGGCCGTAGCTTGAGGAAAGGCTTGAACCGCTCGCCAAGGCTTTTACCACGGTTGGCCTGCAGCAATATATGGCGCAAGCCTTCGTTGACGGCGATCGGCGCATCGGAGGTGCTGTCGACACCGCCAGCGATACCGCAGTCGATCTGCCCCAGGGCAATCTTGTTGGCCACCAGCAGCGCAGCCTCCAGCCCGGTACCGCAGGCCTGCTGGATGTCATAGGCCGGGGTCTGCGGTGACAGGCGCGAACCCAACACGCACTCGCGGGTCAGGTTCATGTTGCGCGAGTGCTTGAGCACCGCACCGGCCACCACCTCGCCCAACCGCAGCCCGTGCAGGCGATAGCGTTCGATCAAGCCTTCAAGCGCGGCCGTGAGCATCGCCTGGTTGCTGGCCGTAGCGTAGGCGCCATTGGAGCGGGCGAAAGGGATCCGGTTGCCGCCCAGAATCGCGACCCGGCGAGTTGAACGCATGCGCGTGTTCCTCCTGAAACAATTTGTTCGGTACAGCCTAGGTGTTTTTACCGCATTCGAACGACCCTGCCGCAAAGTTGGTCCACACTTTCAAGCTTGCCTTTCGGGAGACCCCTCATGAGCGATCGCTACCTCGGTTTTGCCAACTCCAATCTCGGCCGCCGCCTCGTGGATGCCCTTGGCCTGCCACACCCGGCGCCACTGGAGCGCTGGCAGGCTGGCCGCCTGCGGCCGGTGGAAGGTGCCCTGGTACTGGGTGGCGGGCCACTGGCGAAGCAGATCGAAGCCATCGCCCCGCGCCTCACTGACGAGGTATACAGCTTCAATGCCGACAACCTGCAGGCTGAAGCCTGGGTGGCCGGCCTGGGGCCAAAAATCAAGGCCGTGGTATTCGACGCCAGTCACTTGTCCGACAGCGATGCACTGAAGCAGTTGCGTGAATTTTTCCAGCCGCTGCTACGCAGTCTGGCCCCATGCGCCCATGTACTGGTACTGGGCCGTGCACCGGAAGGCCTCGACGACCCACTGGCCAGCGTTGCACAGCGTGCCCTTGAGGGCTTCAGCCGCTCACTGGCCAAGGAACTGCGCAATGGCGCCACTGCCCAGCTTCTGTATGTCGCCCCCGGTGCCGAAGATCAGCTGGAAGGCGCCCTGCGCTTCTTCCTCTCGCCAAAGAGTGCCTTCATCTCTGGCCAGGTACTGCGCCTGCAAGCCTGCACCAGCCAGGTGGAGGACTGGACCCGCCCACTCGGTGGCCGCCGCGCGCTGGTCACAGGGGCTGCGCGGGGCATCGGCGCCGCCATTGCGGAAACCCTGGCGCGGGACGGCGCCGATGTGCTGCTGCTGGATGTACCGCAGGCCAGCCAGGACCTCGACGCCCTTGCTGCACGCCTCGGCGGCAAGGCACTGCCACTGGATATATGCGCTAGCGATGCAGCAACCCAACTGCTCGCGGCCTTGCCCGACGGCATCGATATCGTGGTGCACAACGCCGGTATCACCCGCGACAAGACGCTGGCCAACATGACGCCGGAATACTGGGACGCCGTGCTGGCCGTGAACCTCAAGGCACCGCAAGTGCTCACCCAGGCGTTGTATGACAACGGCGCGCTGGGGGAAAGCGCGCGCATCACCCTGCTGGCCTCGGTCAGCGGCATTGCCGGCAACCGCGGGCAGGCCAACTATGCCGCGAGCAAGGCCGGGCTGATCGGCCTGGCCCAGGCCTGGGCGCCACGGCTCGCCGAGCGCGGTGGCAGCATCAACGCCATCGCCCCCGGTTTCATCGAAACCCACATGACTGCAGCCATGCCCATGGGCCTGCGCGAGGCGGGCCGGCGCTTGAGTTCGCTGGGCCAGGGTGGGCGCCCGCAGGATGTCGCCGAAGCCATTGCGTGGCTCAGCCAGCCAGGGTCCGGGTCGGTCAACGGCCAGGTGCTGCGGGTGTGCGGCCAAGCACTGATGGGGGCTTGAACATGAGCCGACAATGGCACGACCTGCACAACCCGGCCGCCCGCGCCAGCCTGTACCTGCGCGCAGCCAGCAAACGTTCCATCAGCGGCGACCGGCTGCCGGACGATGGCCTGCGCTGTTTCATTCGGGTCCAGCCGGGCAATCTGGGGGCCTATCGAAGGCTTTGCCACTTTCCCGATGATGGCCGCCTGCCGGGGACCTATCCACATGTGATGGCGTTTGCCCTGCAATTGCAGCTGATGACGGCCGATGAATTCCCCTTCCCGCTGCTTGGTCTGGTACACCTGCACAACCGCATCGAAGTGCTGCGCCCGCTTGGTGCTGTCGAAGGGCTGCGCTTTGCGGTGTACGCGCACAACCTGCAGCGCCATGCCAAAGGGGGCACCTTCGACCTGGTCACCGAGGCTGAAGATGGCATCGGCCTGCTCTGGCGCGAGACCAGCCGCATGTTGGTGCGTGGCTTGGCCCTGGAAGGCGAGGCAAGTGAGCCCGCCGACCCTGAGCCTGGTCCGTTGCCCGAGGCCACCCGCTGGTACGCCGACAGTGATATCGGCCGGCGTTATGCCAAGGTGTGCGGGGATTACAACCCTATCCATCTCAGTGCCGTCAGTGCGCGGTTGTTCGGCTTTCCCACGGCCATTGCCCATGGCATGTGGACCAAGGCCATGGCCTTGGCCGCGCTGCGCGGGCACTTGCCGCACAGTGGCTATGCGTTTGAGGTGGACTTCCGCAAGCCGGTCAGGTTGCCTTCAGAGGTGGTGCTCAGTGCCAGTGAAGCGGGCCCTTCGGGCCAACTGCGCCTGGACGGGCACGGGGACGTGCTGCATATGGTCGGCCGTTGGGAGTGCCTGTAGGCCGGGCCTGTCCTGGCGGTATACGCTTGCTTTGCATCGGGCCTGGGCAGAAGCTATGCAGCAATAGGAGACCCCGATGAACCTGCAAGAACTCACCCAACGCCTGCATCAGATCCGCGATACCAATGACTGGCGCGGCTTCCACAGCCCGAAGAACCTGGCCATGGCCGCCAGCGTCGAAATGGCCGAACTGGTAGAAATCTTCCAGTGGCTGAGCGAGGACGAATCGCGCCAGCTGCCTGCCGACAAACTGGCCCACGCCGGCCAGGAAATCGGTGACGTGGTGCTCTATCTATTGCTGCTGTGCAGCGAACTGGGTCTGGACATGGACCAGGTGGTGCGTGCCAAGCTGGCCGACAGCGAGAGGCGCTTCGCCCGATGAACGACCGTCATTTCGATGAACTGGCCACCCGCTTTGCCGAAAAGATCTATGGCGGCGCCAAGGGTGCGATCCGCCTGGCCGTGCTGCAGGCCGACCTGGCCGAAGCGCTACCCGACCGCCCGCTACGCATCCTCGACATCGGCGCCGGGTTGGGCCACATGGCCTTGTGGCTGGCCGAGCGCGGCCACCAGCTGACCCTGGCCGAACCTGCGGCGCCCATGCTCGACGGCGCCAAGGCACGCTTTGCCGAAGCCGGTCAGACCGCGACCTTCATCCAGGCGCCCTGGCAAGACCTGCTCGGCCAGCTGACCGAGCGCTACGACCTGGTGCTCTGCCACGCCGTGCTCGAATGGCTGGCCGACCCCGAGAGCATCCTGCCGGTGCTGCACCAGCTCACGACCCCCGACGGCTGGTTATCGCTGGCCTTCTACAACCGCGACGCCCTGGTCTATCGCAACCTGCTCAAGGGCCATTTCCGCAAGTTGCGCAGCAACCGGCTGGAAGGTGAAAAGCAGAGCCTGACCCCTCAGAAACCGCTTGATCCACGCGAACTCAAGGCGCAACTTGAGCCTATGTGGCTGGTTGAAAGCGAAAGCGGCGTGCGGGTGTTTCACGACTACATGCCCAAGGAATTCCAGGGCAAGGCCGAGCTGCTCGACCTGTTGGAAATGGAACTGGCCCACCGCCGCCACCCCACCTTCGCCGGGCTTGGCCGCTACCTGCACTGGGTCTGCCGCCCCCGCTAATCCGCCGCGCCGGGAGGAACACATGCCGTACCGTCTGTTGTGCCTGGCCCTGCTGCCCATTGCCCTGGCTGGCTGCCAGGGCAGCAACCCGTATGTGGCCAGCAGCCGCCCGTTACCACCGGCCCCCGCCCAGGCGGCCACCACCTTCGACGCCAGTGCTTACCCTGCGCCCGCTCGTGATTATGGGCACTACCGCAGCTGGAGCTGGCGCAACGGCCAGTTGCCCAGCGGCGCTGTCGATGCCGACCCGGCGCAACTGGCCGATGCCGTCAGCGGTGCGCTCGACCAGCATGGCCTGCGCCCCTCTCGCGCAGGCCCTGGCGACTTGCTGGTGAGCGCCGATATGCGCCTGGAAAAACGCTTGCGCCAAGTACGTGACTACGACACCTACGACCCCTACTACGGGCCGTATCCCTATGGGGGGGTCGGCTATGGCGGCTACCGCCACGGTTATGGAGGCTATGCCAGCGTGCCCATCGTGCGTACCTACGAGGTCGAAGTCCTGGTGGTGCGCATCGACCTGTACGACGCCCGCAGCGGCCAGCCGGTCTGGAGCGCCAGCGCCGAGAGCAGCAGCAACAAGGACTCGCCCCGCGAACGCGAAAGTGCCTTGCGCGACTCTGTGCACAAGGCGCTCAGCGGCTATCCTCCCAGTTAATAGCTAACGGAGAACCATCATGTTGCGCCGTCTCGTTCTACTGTCATTCGCGTTGTTGCTCGCTGCCTGCTCGAGCAACAACGTCCAGCAGGATTTCGATGCCAGCCGCGATTTTGCCGCCTACCGTAGCTGGGCATGGCAGGAGCCAGGCCTGCAGTACCGCCCGGATGACCCACGGATCAAGAGCGACCTCACCGAGCAGCGCATTCGCCAGGCGGTAGCAGACCAACTCGACCAGCGCGGCCTGCGCCCGGTACAAGGCGGAGCGCGGCCCGACCTGACAGTACGCACATACCTGATCGTGGAGCAGCGCCAACAACAGATCACCACCAACTACGGCGGTGGCTGGGGTGGCTACTGGGGCGGCTACTGGGGTGGCCCGATGTACAACGAAACCCGCAGTGTCGACTACAAGGTCGCCACCATCCAGGTCGACATGTTCGATGGGCGTGACGGCAAGCTGGTATGGCGCGGCAGTGCCGAGCAGATCATGAACAACTACCCGCCAAGCCCGGAAGAACGTAACAGCGCAATCCGCAACACCGTGGCCAAGGTGCTGGGCAACTACCCACCGGGCAGCAAAAAATAGCGTTGGAACGCGGCTTTTGCATGCACCGTGGCCCGGCGGGAGCGGGTTTATCCGCGAAGCAATTGGCCCGGTGCATGGCACCGGCTTCGCGGATGTTCGCGGGTGAACCCACGCCTACATAGATGGCGATTCCGAGTACGACTGCGTCACCGGCCTGGCCTGTGTCAGCTACGACAAAATCCATTCCACGCACGCCTTTTTTCCGATGCCAACCGCACTCCCCCGCACGTTCCCGTCTATCTTCTTTTAAGGAAACCTGACTGACCGGGTAGAAGTGTTCAACATTTGGGAAAGGCGACCTGCCAATGCAAAGCATTGTTCTCCTGCTGTGGCTTGCCTTGTGCTCCGAACAGGATGTGCGTCAACGCCAGATCTCCAACGTGCTGACCCTGGGGGCGGCTGGCTGCGCCCTGGCCTGGCTGTTCAGCACCGGTCACAGCTGGATAGGCGCCGAAGCCAGCGAGGCCGGTTGGGCGCTGGCCATCGTCATGCTGCTGACCCTGCCAGGCTACATGCTCGGCCGCTTCGGCGCCGACGACGTCAAGCTGATGGGCGCCCTGGCCCTGGCCACCAGCCCGCAATATGTGCTCGGCACCTTCATTGGCGCGGGTGTCACTGTACTGGTCTGGCTACTGACCCGCCGCCGCCTGTGGACTCTGCTCAACCCCAAGGTAAAGAAGCGTTTGCAGGCCCTGACCGAAGAAATGGGCGACAAGCAGGCATTCGTCCCCTATGTGTTATCAGGTTTTCTTCTAACGGCCGTATGGATCCAGTAAGCCTTCCAGTGGTCCGATAACCTGTACACGCCTTGTACATATTCGCTGAGTGCGACTATTTTTAAGCTGCCAGAGCGTCTGGCACGGGAGCAGGGCCGTACAAGAACAGGGAGTTGATTGTGTCCAGACCAGTGAGTGATGTAAAGGTGTTGGTGGTTGATGACCAACCGGTCATTGTCGAACAACTGAGTGAATTCCTCGAAACCAAGGGCTATACCTGCGTAACAGCCCTCTCGACCGACGAAGCGATCGAGCACTATGTGGCAGACCCTAGCATCGGCCTGCTCATCTGTGACCTGCACATGCCCGAACGGGATGGCGTCGAGCTGGTGCGCGCCTTGAAGGAGATCAATGGCAACAAGCGCATGTTCGAAGCCATCATGCTGACTGGGCGTGCCGAGAAACAGGACTTGATCCGCGCGCTACGCGAAGGTTTTGCCGATTACTACCAGAAGCCGATGGACCTCGATGAACTGCTGGCAGGCGTCCGCCGGCAGGAAGAGGCCTTGCTGGAGCGCCAGCGCAATCTTCGTGATCTGGGTGGGTTGAACCAGCGCTTGCAGGAACTGGCCGAGTCGGTGGACGAACTGTATCAGGACCTGGAAAAAGCCCGTGGCCAAGGCACCCACCGGCGTGCCAGTGATGCAGAAGAAAGCGAAAGCGAGCTGCCACCAGCGTTCGAGAAGCTGTCACCACGCCAGCTGGAAGTGGCGCGACTGGTTAGCAAGGGCAAGACCAATTACCAGATCGCCTGTGAACTGGGCATTACCGAAAACACCGTGAAGCTCTATGTGTCTCAGGTATTGCGTTTGACGCATATGCACAACCGCACCCAGCTGGCTCTGGCGCTGACCCCCAGCTCGTCGCCCGTGCACCAGCGGTTCACGACCCATTGAGGAAGGCTCGGCACATCATTCTGGAGCGGCCTAGCGCTGCGAGAGGCTGCTCCTGCAAGCCCATAGTTGCCTGCTACAACTGGATCGCCAGGTTCAACGACAGCCGAGGCCGACGGTCCAGGCTATCCAGCGCCACATCCGCCAACGGCTTGGCCACCTCCAGCGCCACATTGAACATATGCCCACCCCCTAACCGCACACCCAGCGCCACCGAAGCCAGATGGGCGTCCTCCACCGGTCCCCGGTTGTGCCAGGCCTGAGCGGTATCCACCACCGCATAGGGCTGAACCCGCGCAAGCCAGCTACTGCGCACGCTGTAGTTGAGCTCGTAGGCCACACCCCAACCCTTGTCACCGTCCGCCTGATCGCGCGGGTAACCGCGCCCGAAATTCTGCCCGCCAAACCCCGCTCGCTCGCTGTCGGGCAAGCGATCGTCACTCCAGTAAAACACCCCGGACACCACCCCCTGCCAGTTTTCCAACAGGGTGTCGCTCTGCAAACCGGAAAGCCGCAAGCGCAGGAAGTCGAGATCGTAGTCAGCATCGCTGCGTGCCCCCAGGTAGTCCAGCCCCTGATGGACCCCGGCACTGACGATACGCAAACGCCCCTGCTCCACCTTGCGCCAGTCACCTTCGAATGACAGCGCCCGCACATAGGTGTCGTACTTGCGAGACGGTGGCTGCTCGGCCATCCGGTCTTCATCATGCTCACTGACCGAGTACAGGTGGCCCTGCACCGCCAGCCACTCATTAGGCCTTACAACCACCGGCTGACGCAGGCCGATCGCATAGCGCTCACTGTCGTGCTCGCGGGTGATATCGCGGCCATCGTCCAAACGTATGCGCGTGCCGGGCTCGCTGCGGTAGCGCGACGCCGACAGCAGCAGTTGGCTACCGGCGGCGTCCAGGTACTGGCTGTAATCGAGACGCTGGTAGTAGACCCGGTCATTGCCAGGGGGCAGCAGCCAGCTGGCCGTGACGCGTTCGCCATGGCGGGTCTGGGCATTGCTGGCTACGGTGATCAGGGCCTGTGCAGCATCACGGCTGGAGTCGGCCACGGTCACAGCAGCGCTGAGCGGCGTGCGCCGCGCATGCACGGTCAGCCGGGCGACACCATCAGCAGCCCGCGCCACTGCCAGTTCGGCCTCTATCACGACCCCTGGCATGCGCGTAGCCAGGCCCAGATAGCGCTCCAGCGTTTCGCGGGTCAGTGGGCGCTCGGCCTCAATGCGCGCCAGCAACTGCTGCAAATACTCGCTTGCCGGCCCAATATCGCCGTCCACGCGGTAATCACGTACGTAACCTTCGACCAGCACCACGTTGACCCTGCCATCGGCCACATCCTGAGGAGGCAGGTAGGCATACGACAGCAAGTAGCCCTCCTGCCGGTAGCGTTGGGTCAGGCGCTGGGTGTATTGCTGCAATTCACCCAACGTGGTTTCGCGCCCGATCAGTGGCTGATAGTGTTCGCGCAGGTCGCCCAAGGGGAACACCGTGCCGCCCTCGAAGCGCACTTTATGCAGTACCAGCCGGGTGTTGGCCGGAGCCCAGTCGGGGTTTTCGATAGCCGCCCCGGCCAGCCGTATATGGGGGCTCACAGGGGAGTAATCCGTCATCGGCAGGTTGGCGCTGGGCAGACGCCGCTCGTATTCATGGCTGTCGAGAAACCCCGGCAACGGGTCGGCTTGGGCAGCAAGTGCCCAAAGCAGCAACATCAGGGGCACGACCAGAGGACGCATAGGGCACTCCATGTTCCCATGGGTTGCGGGGCACCAGCCGGTCACACCCGTCACTTGCAAGCGTAGGTGCTGGCCCGGCTGTCGTCGAACACCTACTCACTGACCTGGAACGCCACCCGCGCCGTCTGACCGCTTTCGTCCAGCGCGCTGAGTTCGGCCTGCCCGACCTGTGGCAAACGCAGCAACAGGCTGTCCTGCCCCTGGGTTTCCCCCAACGGCTGGCCGTTGAGAAACCACCAGCGCCGTCCACCACCCCCCAAGGCAGAGACCTGCAATTGCAACGGTTCAGTGTTGGTGGCCGGGCGGCGCAGATTGTCGCCTGGGCGCACGCCGACAATCGACAGCGGTGGTGCACTGGCCGGCGCCTGCGGCGGGCAGGCCGGGTCGATGGCTGGCAAACGCGCCATGCGCCGCTCGACACGGGGTAGCCAAGGCTCCAGCGGCGCCGGCCACAGGGCGATGTCACGCGCCTTGGCGCCCGGGCAGCTACCATCGACCCGCAAGCCCTGCTCGTTGACCCACACTTTTTCGCGCAAGCCCAGGCTCAGCGGCTGGTCGGCTGCCTGCAAGGTTGGTGGCGTGGTGCCGTCCAGGGTCCATGCAAAGCGCTGACGCCGACAGTTGGTGTCCTGCTTGCTCATCGGCTGGCCCAGCGGCCAACAGATCGCCGCAACGCCGATATTCGCAGGTACCGGCGCTACCGGAACGCTGATGCCGCGTTGGCTGTCGCGATTGCTCAACAGATCGTGCACCTGCAACATCAGCGGCGCCGCCGACGCCAGGCCGAACTGCCCAGGCACCGGTGTACCGTCGGGGCGGCCAATCCATACACCGATCAGGTAACGCGGCCCAACACCAATCGACCAGGCATCGCGAAAGCCGTAGCTGGTGCCGGTCTTCCAGGCCAGTAGCGGGCGCTGCACAAGTTCGGCGTGCGGGTCGCGGTCCGGGCGCGCCTGGCCACTGAGGATACGCCGGATGATCCACGCCGCCCCCGGTGACAGCAACCGGTGCTCCACCAAGGGGGCCTGTGGCTGCAAGCGCACCTGCGCACTGTTGCCACCTCGCGCCAGCGCCGCGTAGCCGCCGACCAGGTCCTCCAGCCGGCTGCCGGCACCGCCCAGGATCAACGACAGGTTGGGCTCGGCAAGGGGGGGAAGTATCAACGGCATGCCTGCCATGCGCAGTTGTGCGGCAAAGCGTTTCGGGCCGTAGGCCTCCAGCAATTGCACGGCGGGCAGGTTGAGCGACAGGGCCAGCGCCGAGCTGGCCGACACCGGCCCACTGAAACCCATGGAGAAGTTGCCAGGGCGATAGTCGCCATAGCGTCGTGGAACATCCTGCAACAGCGATTCGGAATGGATCAGGCCATCGTCCAGCGCCATGCCGTAAAGAAACGGCTTGAGGGTGGAGCCGGGCGAACGTAACGAGCGCACCATGTCGACATGGCCAAAGCGGCGCTCATCAGACAAATCTATCGAGCCCAGGTACGCGCGCACCGCCATGCTCTGCGCTTCGACCACCAGAATGGCGGCCGAGGTACGCTCCGGCAGCCGTGCGCGCCAGCCCAGCAGCAAGTCTTCAAGGCGCCGCTGAAGCGCAGCGTCAAGCGTGGTACGGATCAGCGGCGGGCTGTCAGCGCTGTTCAGGCGCCGGGCCAACAATGGCGCCAGGGCCGGCTCCTGGCGTGGCGCCAACACCAGCGGCTCCTCGGCTGCCTCGCGAATTTGCCGGGTCGGCCATACCTGGTATTCAGCCAGGCGCTGCAGCACCTTGTCCCGGGCACGCTGGGCACGCTCGGGGTGGCGGTCCGGGCGCAGCCGGCTGGGTGCCTGGGGCAGCACGGCCAGCAGTGCCGCTTCGGCAGGTGTCAGGTGCAGGGGCGACTTGCCCAGGTACGCCCAGCTGGCTGCCGCCACACCCTGAAGCGTGCCGCCAAAAGGTGCGCGGTTCAGGTAGATCTGCAGGATGTCGCGTTTGGACAAGTGCCATTCCAGCTGCAAGGTGCGCCATAGCTGGCGCAGTTTGCCGACCAGGGTACGGTCGTGCGGGTCGAGCAGGCGTGCCACCTGCATCGACAATGTGCTGCCGCCCGACACGACACGCCCGCCGCGCAGGTTCAGCCAGGCCGCGCGGGCCAATGCCAGCGGGTTGACCCCTGGGTGGTTGTAGAACCAACGGTCCTCGTAAGTCAGCAAAGCCTGCAGGTAAAGCGGCGAAACCTCTTCAGGGCTTACGGGGTAGCGCCACACGCCATCAGCATCGGCAAAGCGCCACAACGGCGTGCCGTCTTCGGCCAGCACTACCCGGGCCAGGTCGTCACCCGGCAGCGGCAACGGCCAGACACGGTCAGCCAGCCAGAACAGGCCGCCGAGCACCAGCAGACTGATCAGCGTGGCACGCAACAACCTGCCCGCACGGCAGCGTGGTCGCGCTAAGCTTGGCATCGGGAACCGTCCTGGCCAGGTAATGGCCAAAGGCTTTGGGACGACAACCTCGCCGATTTTTTCATCAGGAAGCAACTATGCATGTAGAAGGTTTTTTCGAGTGGCTGGGCCAGGCACTGGGGTCGTTGATCCGCTTCATCGTCGACGCATTGAGCGGGCTGTTCAACCTGCTGGCCAATGCCGGTGGCAACTTCATCGATGGCCTGTCGCGCACCTTGGGCATGGACACCTCGCTGCTGAGCATCCTGGCCCTGATCATCGGCCTGATGCTGCTGTACTCGGCAATCCGCGCATTCATGCGCGCCTCGATCATCCTCGGGATCATCTGGCTGGTGCTGGGGCTGTGGGTGATGAGCTGGGTGATCCACTGATCTGCGCGGTCTTTGTGGGAGCGGCCTTGCGTCGCGATAGGGCCGCAAAGCGGCCCCGACAATTCAAGCGGCGAAGCTGAAACCATGGGGCTGCTGTGCAGCCCTGTCGCGACGCATGGCCGCTCCCCACATTGTCCGCGTAGAGCGGGTCTCTAGCGGGCTTTCACAGTCATCTCCCTCTGCCCATCGCCCACGGCCTGCAGGTTCGGCCGATACATCGACTCGACCTGCGGCGGCGGCACGCGGTAAGTGCCCGGGGTCACCGCTCGCGCCAGGTACAGCAGGTGAGTGGTGCCGTAGCCGTCAAGCTTGAGCGCGGCAACATAACGGTCATCACGGTACTCCTGATGCACCACGCTGGCATTCTGCATCGACTCGCGCCACGCCTTCACCGCACTGCTGGCGTTGTCCAGGCTGGCAGCGCTTTGCGCCAGGTTCTGGTTTTCCAGCTCCAGGCCTGCCGGCAGCAGGTCCACCACCAACGCATCCGGCACGCGGTCCTCAGCCTTGAGCGCCAGGTGCACGAGCACAAGGTCGCCACTGCGCAGGTTGTGCAGGTCCAGCGGCTGGCCATTCATGCCCAGGTACTCTCTGTGAATCTGCATGCCATTGCCGCCTGCCGCAGGTGCCTGGCGCGGGTATCCGGACAAGGTCAGCTGCTGATAGAGCGTCTCAATGCCTTGGTTCTGCACGCTCAGCGGTGAAGCCAGCATCGGGCCCTCAAGCTTCATACCGGCCTCGGCATTGTTCAACTCGCGCACTTCACCCGCATTGTCCAGGCGTGCCTGCCACTGGCCTTCGGGCTTGCCCAGCAGGCCACGGCCAGCGAGGAACAGTGCATTGCGCTCTTGTGTCGACAGCCAACGGTTGGCCGCCAGTTCATCCGACAAGGCGAACAGGCGCTGATCGACCTGGCTGCTGGCCAGGTTGCTTTCCTGCAGCAGCGCCAGGATCAGCGCCTGGTCACGCAGGGCGCTGCCGTAATCGGCCAGCCAGCCTTTGCCACGGCTGATGCCCAGGCCCGCCTGCAAGGCTTGCTCGGCACGCGGTTTGTCGCCCATTTTGTCCAGCGCCACCGCCAGTTGTACCAACGGCAGACCGGAGCGGGCATCGGCGCGACGTTCGAACAGGCCGCGCAGGGCGCCCAACGGCGCCTGCTGGCTGCGCGACAGCACCAGCGCCGCATAGGCCTGCACGGCAAAGCGCGTGTGGTCGGCATTCTCGCTGTAGTCGACTTCGATCAGGTTGCGTTCCTGCAGGTAACGCAGCAGGCGCTCACTGGCCTTCTTAAGTGCCTCGGCGGGTACGCCATACCCTTGGTCACGGGCACGCAGCAGGAAGTCGGTCACATAGGCGGTCAGCCAGTACTCTTCCTCGCTGTCCGAGCTCCACAGGCCAAAGCTGCCGTTGTAGCGCTGCATCCCCAGCAGGTGCTCGATGCCCATTTCGATCTTGCGCTTGCGCACATCCGCCGGCTCGCCCTTGATGCCCAGGCGCTTGAGGCTGTCGGCATCGGCGTACAGCGAAGGGTACAGGCCACTGGTGGTCTGTTCGAGGCAGCCGTAGGGGTAGGCTTGTAGCGCGCGAATCTGCTCGGCAAGGTTCAGCGGCGGCCGGCTCGACAAGGCCAGGCTGGCTTCCAGGCCAGCGGGTTCGAAGGCGGCCAGGTCTGCTTCGGGCAGAGTCCACGGCTGGTCCTTCAAGGCCACACGGTAGTGCTTGAGCATTGCCGGGTAGGCCGGGCGCACGCCCAGCGTCCACTCACGTTCGAACGCATTGACCGGCTCGTTCGGCAGTTGCAGGCCCGTCACCCGGACATGCACCTTGCCCTGCCCCAGCCCTCCCTGGGCCTGCACCGGAATCATCAGCGTCGAGCGCTGCCCTTCGGCCAGGTTAATGCTCTGCACGGCGTTGGCCGCCAGGCTCAGTTGCCCATCCGTGGTGATTTCGACGCTCAGTTGCTGGGCGCGGCCGGACAGGTTGGCCAGGTCCAGTGCCAGGCTGGTACGGTCGCCACCGGCCAGGAAGCGCGGGGCCGAAAGCTCGGCAATCAACGGCGCGGCGACCACGGTCTTGCCTTCGGCCATGCCGAAGTGCTCTTCGGTCCAGGCCTGGGCCATCAGCCGCAGTTCGCCGTTGAAGTCGGGGATGTCGACAGTGGCCTGGCCCTCACCCTTGTCGTCCAGTGTCACCGGCAGGCTCTGCTGGGCGACGATGGTTACCGTAGTGTTGGGTCGCTTGCCCCCCTTGGCCATCGCTGCATCGCCACCGAATGCCAGGCTGGCCAGGCGGCCTTGGCCGGCCTCTATCAACTGGCCGTAGATGTCCAGTTGATCGGCACCATAGGCCTTGCGCCCGAACAGGCTGGCGAAGGGGTCGGGGGTTTTGAAATCGGTGATGTTGAGGATGCCCACGTCCACCGCCGACAACAACACATGCACCTGCTTGGGCACACTGCCATCGGCGTTGGCGGCCTTTATCTTCACTGTCAAAGGCTGTTTCGGGCGCATTTTCTCCGGCGCCTGCAGGCTCAGCGCAAGCTTGCGCTCGGCGCGGTCCAACGGCAGGTGCAGCACGCCTACGGCGCGCTTGGGCGTGGCATTGGCCTTGCGCTCACCAGGGCGGATAACCAGCGCGCTGACGTACAGATCGTGACGGGCCCAGGCCTTGTCCAGTTGCACGTCAAAGGTCTTGCCCTCGGCGGGCACATCGATCTCCTGCCACCAAAGCGGGCCATCGCTGGACTCGATCATCAGGTAGCCGCTGCCCGCAGCGGGCGGGGTGACGGTGACCTTGGCGGTAGCGCCATCGGTGTAGGAGGGTTTGTCCAGCGCCAGCTTGACCTGGTCCGGCCGCACCGCGCCGCCCTCAGCGTTGTCCTGGGCACGATAGCCGGCCCAGAAGCGCTCACTGGACACCAGGCCGGTCTGCGGGTCTTCGACCTCGACGCGGTACGGGCCCCACTCAACCTGGAAGCTGAGTTTGGCGGTGGAACCTGCCTTGACGCTGATCGTCTCTTCGTTCTGGGTCAGGAACTTCTCGTTGTAGGCGTAGCTCCAGCCGTCGCTTTGCGAGTAATTCCAGTAGTAATCGCGGCGTTCGCGAACAAGGCGCACCTTGAGCGCGTCGGCCGCCAGTTTGTTACCGTCGCGGTCGGCCACCAGGAATTCGAATTCCACGGGCCCGTCGCTATCGGTCTCCTCCCCTTCGAACAGGCCTCGCAGGCCCGGCAGGCGCTCAGCCGGCCAGATAGGCTGCTCCAGGCGCCGGGTGATCGGCCGCCCCCCCGACTCTTGCAGGCTGGCCTGCACGGTCAGTTGCAGCGGAGAGCGGGCTTCGGCCCAACGGCTTTCGATATCGACCACCGCCTTGCCGGCCTGGTCAAGGGTGACTTCGTCCAGTTCCAGGTCCTGGTTCAGATCGGTCTCGGTGACCGAGCCGAACTGGTAGCCAGGCAGCGCCGGTACTGCCTCGCGCAGCGGGCGTACATAGGCCTGACCGCTCAGGCGGTTGCCGGCGGCCGGCGCACCATAGAGGTAACGGCCATTGACCTGGATACGCGCATCTTCATCCGGCGAAAGCGGTGTACTGCTGCCCTTGAGCTCCAGCGCCAGACGCTCGGGCAGGAAGTCTTCAACGAGGAATTCATAGACCTGCTTGCGCCCGCCACCCAGGTCGAGCAGCAGTTGCCAACGGCCAGTCGGCGCCTCGGTAGCCAGCTGCAACTGGTATTGGTACAAGCCATTGCCGTCGGCTTCCCAGACGAACTTGCGGCTCACCTGTTCATCCGGGCGACGCACTTCCACGCTCACCGGCTGGGCTTTGACCGGCTTGCCGTCCTGGTCGCGCAGCAGGCCGTTGAGCAGCACCGTCTCACCCGGGCGGTACAGGTCACGCGGGCCGAAGATGAAGAATTGCAGCGGGTTGGCCTGAGGCCCGGTGATGTCGAACTCGGCCAGGTCCAGGGCTGCGGTGTTCAGGCGCAGCAGCGTGGTATGCACGCCCTGGGTGGCAATCAGGGTATCGGCCTTTGGCGTGATCGGCAGCTGGGCATGCCCCTTGCCATCGGTGGTGGCCTGGGCCAACAGCTTGCCCTTTTCGTCATGGATTTCCAGGTTGACGCCGCTCAGCGCCTTGCCGCCTTCCAGGGCTTGAGCAAACACGTCAATGCGGTCGCGGTAGCGGTGGGCCGACACGCCGATGTCGCTGAGGGTGAACAGGGTTGCCGGCTGAGAATAATCGTAGGTACCCGAGGCGCGCATCACTGCCAGGTACACGCCTGGCGCCTGCAACGGCTTGATGCCGGCAATCGGCAGCAACACGGTCTCGCGCGTGTTGCGCGCCGGGTTTAGATCGAAGCGGCCGCTGTAGACCAGCTCGGCCATGTCCAGGGTTTCCTTGGACTGGTAGTAGTACAGGCTGCTGTTGCGTCCCCAGTTGGCCAGGAAGGTCGAGAGCATGTCTGGCTTGACGCGGAAGAACTCGACATCCACTTTGTCGACGTTCAGGGCAATCACCGGCAGGCCTTCGGCCAGGCGGGTAGGCAGCAGCGAGCCGCGGCTGGCAAAGCCGATGGTCGGCTGCATGTCGCGGGTTTCCAGGCGGGTGATCGACTCGTTGTCCAGCTGCTTGCCGTTGACTGCCAGCAGCCCCTTGTCGACGGTCAGCACCAGCTTGCGCTGCGGCTCCAGGTGGCGCAGGCGCAGCTCCATCTGGTTGTCGGAGAGTTCCCAGGCGCCATCGAGCTTACCCTTGACGGTGTCGACCAGGTGCACCTTGGTGGCGAAGTCCTGCTTGGCATCCAGCGGTACGGAGAAGCTGATCGACAGCGTTGCTGCGCCATCGAGCTGCACTTCCGATACGTCCAGCACCGTGAGTTCGCGGCCCTCGTAGCGCTTGGCGAGCACGGCAGGGTCCTCACGCTTGGGGGCGGGGGCTTCGGCGGGCGCCACGGTTTTCTCGACCGGCGCCGGTTTGCCCGGCGTGGAAGAGTCACAGGCACTGAGCAACGCCAGCGCGCAGGCCAGCAACAATCCTTTGTTGAACATGAGATAGGAACTCTTGGGCAGCGTGTACGTGAGGGCAGCAACTATAGCGCAACGTCAGGTGCAGCACCCGGCGTTGCGCGCCAGGTCAGACCATGGTCGCGCTAAATGGTTGCCTGGTCGTTACACTGTGGCCATTCGTTAAAGGGGCCGCTGTGTGCCCCTTCGCGGGCTTGCCCGCTCCCACAGGTTTGGCGCCGGCCGCAAGAGCAACACTTTCCTGTGGGGGCGCAAGCCCGCGAAGGGGCACACAGCGGCCCCAAAATCTCATGGAATGCACATGCCCCAACTCGCTGCCGACTGGCGCCACCGCCCCACCCACCGCAAGGTCTGGGCGCTGGCCGCGCCGATGATCCTGTCCAACATCTCGGTACCGCTGGTGGCGCTGGTCGACAGCACGGTCATCGGGCATCTCCCGCACGCCCACCAACTGGGCGCCGTAGCCGTGGGCGCCACCTTGTTCACCTTCATGGTCGGCCTGATGGGCTTCTTGCGTATGGGTTCCACCGGCTTCGCTGCCCAGGCTGCCGGCCGTGGCGACGGTGCAGCGCTACGCCAGGTACTGGTGCAAGGGCTGCTGCTGGCGGTCGGCTTCGCCCTGTTGATCGGCCTGCTGGCCCTGCCCTTCAGCCAGTTGGCACTTCATGCGATGCAACCCAGCGCAGCCCTGCAGCAATCCACCGAAGACTTCTTCCATACCCGCCTGCTTGGCCTGCCTGCGGCGCTGGCCAGTTACGCGCTGGTCGGCTGGTTCCTCGGCACGCAGAACGCCAGGGCGCCACTGGCAATCCTGCTGACCACCAACCTGCTCAACATCGCCTTGAACCTGTGGTTCGTGCTGGGCCTGGACTGGGGCGTACTGGGCTCGGCGCGGGCGTCGGTAATTGCCGAATGGAGTGCCGCCCTGCTCGGTTTGGCCCTGACCCGCCCGGCCCTGCGGGCCTACCCGGGGCAGATCATGTGGGCAGCGCTCAAGCGCTGGCAGGCCTGGAGGCCTCTGCTGGCGGTGAACCGCGACATCTTCCTGCGCAGCCTGGCGCTGCAACTGGTGTTCCTGCTGATCACCGTGCAGGGCGCGCGTCTGGGTGAGGCCACGGTGGCGGCCAACGCTCTGCTGCTCAACGGCCTGCTGCTGACTGCTTATGCACTCGATGGCTTGGCCCACGCCGTGGAGGCCTTGTGCGGCCATGCCATTGGCGCCCGTAACCGCGACACCCTGCGTCGCTCGCTGGTGGTGGCCTGCGGCTGGTCGCTGATCACCAGCCTGGGCTTTGCCGGGCTGTTCCTGCTGGGTGGGCACTTGTTCATCGACTTGCAGACCGACATCGAAAGTGTGCGGGCGGCGGCTTATCCATATTTGCCCTACCTGGCGTTGCTGCCGTTGATCGCGGTGTGGAGTTACTTGCTGGATGGCTTGTTCATCGGCGCGACCCGGGCGGGGGAAATGCGTAATGCAATGCTGGTTTCGGTGTTGATTGCGCTGCCGGTGGCAGTGGGCATGAGCGGGTTCGGCAACCATGGGTTGTGGATGGCGTTTCTTGGGTTCATGGGGTTGCGGGCGGTGACGTTGGGGTGGGTGGGGTGGCGGTTGCAGCAGAAGGGTGAGTGGATCGCATGACGGCTTGGTATCGCGGCCCCCTGTAGGAGCGGCCTTGTGTCGCGAAATGAGGGCAAAGCCCTCACCTGCTGACTCACAGCCACACACAATCCCAATGCGGATACTCGCCCGCTCGCCGGACCAGGCCAGCCCGAATCGGGTTGGCGATGATGTAGCGGGCAGCAGCCTTTACATCTTCTTCCTTGCGCAATGCCCGGTCATAAAAGCCCGGTTGCCAGATGTGCCGGCGATCAATGCCTTTACGGTAAAGCGCGCAGCTGCTTCGCGACTTGAAGGCACACATGAGATTGCCCAAGCTGGTTGGCCCCAGTTCGATCAGCCAATGCAGATGATCCGGCATCAAGACCCAAGCCAGAGAGCGGCAGCCCCCTTCATGATCGCTAAGGCGCAACTGCTGGATTACCGTCCGCGCAAACAAGAGGTTCTTGAACAACGGAAGGCGATCGCGCGTGATGGTGGTTAGCAGGTAGAGCCTGCCTGGCTCCGAGAAGCGCCCTTGGCGCAAGCGGTGATTGCCGTGACGATCCATGTCTACTTCCTTTGAACATTGCGTTCAAGGGTAGGTGTCGCGATGACGGGCACCGTAGGCGGATCATTACCGCGTATAACGCGGTGAGGGCTGCGCCCTCAGATCGCGACGCAAGGCCGCTCCTACAAGAGATCGCGACCCCATGTGATATCGCGGTCTCTGTAGGAGCGGCCTTGTGTCGCGATGGGCCGCAAAGCGGCCCCGGCAATTACGACGACAGGTAAGAAGACCGGGTCAACCCAAGGCGCAACGCATCCAGGTACTGCGTGCGTTCACGCGCAGTGATCTTGGCGCTGGCGACCTTGTCGCGGTAGTGCGTCATCAACTCTTCCGGCGACAGGTGCACGTAGCGCAGCATGTCTTCGATGGTGTCGTGGGTTTCGATACCGGCGTGGTACACGCTGCCGTCGGCATTCTGGTAGATGTTCACCGAGTCGGTGTCACCGAACAGGTTGTGCATGTCACCCAGGATTTCCTGGTAGGCACCCACCAGGAACACGCCCAGCAGGTAATCCTCACCCTCCTTCACCGCATGCACCGGCATGCTGGTTTCGATGCTCTGCTCGTCAACGTACTGGTTGATCTTGCCGTCGGAATCGCAAGTCAGGTCCTGCAATACCGCACGCCGCATCGGCTCTTCGTCCAGGCGGTGCAGCGGGATGATCGGCAGGACCTGGCCGATGGCCCAGGTGTCTGGCAGGCTCTGGAACACCGAGAAGTTGCAGATGTACTTGTCGGCCAGCTTGTCGTTCAGCTCGTCCAGCACCTGGCGGTGCGAGCGCTGGCGGGCTTTCAGCGAGTTGTGCAGGCGGCGGCACACGGCGAAATAGCACTGCTCGGCCAGGGCCTTCTCGCCCAGGCTCAGCTTGCCATCGGCGTACTGCGCGGCCACATCACCCATGTAGTGGGTGGCGCGCCAGTAGGTCTCGGTGACCATCTCGATGTCGGTCGGGCCAAGCAGGTCGACCAGCCACTGCACGGTCTCGGGCAGGGCTTCCTTGTTCTCGATGGTCGGTACGTCGTCGTTGTGTTTCTCGACGTCGGTCACCTGGATCACCAGCATGGCGTGGTGCGCGGTCAGCGAACGGCCACTCTCGGAGAAGATGTGCGGGTGCGGCAAGCCCTGCGCGTCGCAGAACTCCTTGAGCATGCCTACCACCACGCCGGCGTAGTCGTCCATGTCGTAGTTGATCGAGCTGGCATTGCGCGAGTGGGTGCCGTCGTAGTCCACACCCAGGCCGCCACCCACGTCGATGTGGTCGACCGGCAGGCCCAACGCACGCAGTTCGCCGTAATAACGGATGGCTTCCTTGAAACCGTGCTGGTAGTCAGCCAGGTTGGCGATCTGCGAACCCATATGGAAGTGCAGCAGACGGATGCCCTGATCCAGGCCCGCATCGCGGAAGCGCTGCACCACCGAAAGCAACTGGGCGGCGGACAAACCGAACTTGGACTTCTCGCCACCGGTGTCGGCCCACTTGCTCGAGGCCAACGACGACAGGCGAACGCGCAGGCCAACCTGTGGTTTCACCTTGAGCTCGGCTGCCTCTTCGATCACCAGGGCCACTTCCGACTCTTTCTCGATGACGATGAACACATTGTGGCCAAGCTTCTGGCCCATCAGTGCCAGGCGAATGAACTCACGGTCCTTGTAGCCGTTGCAGACGATGGTGCCGCCCTTCGGCGCCAGCGCCAGCACTGCCAGCAACTCGGGTTTTGAGCCGGCTTCCAGGCCGATGGAAACGTTTTGCGTGGCGATGATGTTTTCCACCACCGCTTCCTGCTGGTTGACCTTGATCGGGTACAACGCGGTGTACTGGCTCTGGTATTCCAGGCGCGCGATGTTGGCGTCGAACGCACCGGTCAGCTGGCGCACACGGTCCTGCAAAATGTCAGGGAAGCGCACCAGCAAGGGCAGCGACAAGCCGCTCTGGCGCAGTTCGTCGACCTGTTCGAACAGGTCGATCGGAGCGCTTTGAGGGCCGTTGGGGCGTACTTCGACGCGCCCGGCTTCATTGATGGCGAAATAGCCAGCGCCCCAATGGCGGATGCCATAAACACTGCGGCTGTCGGCCACGGTCCATTGGCTACCATCGTCTTTGCGTGTGCGTCGTACGGACATTCAAGTCCCCTATAGATAAGTCGAAGACACTGCCCGCAGGCAGCGGGGCGAGTGTAAAAGCTGAAAATGACGATTCATCCGTGCTCAGGCATAGACTCTGACCACGGGAACGAGTTTAGAAAGCGCTGGGCAAAAAATCGCGCGATGGCCTCAGCCTCCGGACTTTTTCGCCTTGAAACCCTGTTTGGTCAGCTCGCCGATCAACAGCTCGACATGGTCGCCCTGGATCTCGATAACCCCGTCCTTCAGGGCGCCGCCGGTACCGCAGCGGCGCTTGAGCGTGGTCGCCAGCTCCTTGAGCTGGTCGGGCGGCAGCGGCACACCGGTGACGGTGGTCACGGTCTTGCCGCCACGGCCTTTGCTTTCGCGGCGCACGCGGGCAATGCCGTCGCCTTCGGGGATGATTTGCTGCTTGCAGGTGCAGGCGTCCACCGGCTGGCCACAGTCGGGGCAGTGCCGACCGGCGTCGGTGGAGTACACGAGACCGCCAAGGGCGGAAAAGGAAGAAGCTTTCTTGGCCACTTTTGTTCCTCGGTGCTGAGGACAAAAACTGGTCGTGCCTTGGGGTGGAGGCCGACCGCGAAGCCCCACTCTGGCAGGGGCGGCGCTACTGCTGCAAGAATTGCGGCAGCCCGAAAAGGGCGCGCAGTGTAACGATAAATACGGCGATTGCTAAGTACAGGATTGCGGCATTTTGCGAATCTTTTGCGACCATTCGCGGGCGCGCCCGCTCCCACAGGGACTGTGCAGCCCCCAAGCGCGGCGTTGCGCCCGTGAGAGACGGCGTCCGGTACCAGCAAAACGACTATCTCAGGCTTGCCTTATAGCGCTGCAACGCCGCCAACGAGTCCGGGCAATAAGGCTTGCTCAGGCTTTCCTGCTCAGCCTGTTCCAGACCGATGAAGCGCGCCTCGATCACCTCTTCCGGCTGCAACCGCAACGGTGCATCCGACACCGCCGAATACACCGCACACCACAAGCGGTTATCCGGCTGGTCAAAGTAGAACCGCTCGTGGAAGCGCAAATCAGCGCCTTCGATGCCCAGCTCTTCGGCCAGCTCGCGCGCGGCCGACTCGGCATACGCTTCCCCGGCCGTGACCATGCCGCCCGCCGCCACATCCCAATACCCGGGGTACAGCGCCTTGCTCAGCGTACGCCGGTGTACACACAATTCACCGGCACTGTTGAACAGCAGAATGAACGTGCAGCGACCGATCAGGCCACGCTCGCGCAGCTCGGCACGGGGCAAGGCGCCCAGTACCTGGTCGGTTTCGTCCACCCAGGTGACCAGCTCGCGGTCGGAAGCCGCCCGATGGGCGGCCTCGGTTGGGCTGATAGCCATCATCAACCCTGCGACAGCAGCTGACGCAGATCGATAACCGCAGCGTTGGCCCGGGAAATGTAGTTGGCCATGACCAACGAGTGGTTGGCCCACATGCCGAAGCCACTGCCGTTGAGCACCATCGGGCTCCACAGCGACTCTTGCGAGGCCTCCAGCTCACGGATGATCTGACGCACGCTGACGGTGGCATTCTTCTTCGCCAGCACGTCGGCGAAGTCCACCTCGATGGCACGCAGCAGGTGCGACAGCGCCCAGGCTTGGCCACGGGCTTCATAGAACACGTTGTCGATCTGCAGCCATGGGGTTTCCACCAGTTCCTCATCCACCTGCGGCGCCTGGCCGGCAACGACCGACTCGGTCTTCAGCGTGGTGTTGAGCTTGACCCGGCCAACGCTGGCCGACAGGCGCTGCGACAGCGAGCCCAGACGAGTGGCGACGTCACCCAGCCAGTTGTTCAGGTTGTCGGCGCGGGTATAGAAGATAGCGCCCTTGTCGCCGGCAGCCAGACGGGTCTGGTAGCGGGTCAGCGACTTGATGCCCTCTTCGAACTCCGACTCGCTCGATGGCAGGATCCAGCTCTTGTTGTCGAAGTTGAAGCGCGGCTCGGCCTTGGCCAGGTCGGCGTCTTCGGTGGACTGCGACTGCGAACGGGCGAAGTCTTTACGCAGGGCACGGGACAGGTCGCGGACCTGGACCAGCACGCCATATTCCCAGCTTGGCATGTTGTCCATCCACAGCCCTGGCGGGAAGCGGTCGTTGGAAATGTAGCCGCCCGGCTTGTTCAACAAGGTGCCGGCCACGGTCTTGAGGGTTTCGACGGTGGTATAGCCCACCACCATCTGCTGGCCAGCACGTTCGGCTGCGGCCTGGGCGTTTTGCTGCACCGGGAACAGAGCAGGCTCCTGGCTCCAGTACCAGCCCAGGCCGATACACACCAGCAGGTACAACCCGATCAGGGTCCCCAGGGCACGGCTCCAAAGGCCGCCAAGGTAGCTACGGGCGGCAGCGCCGCGCCCGTCGACACGCTCACGGGGCTCGGCTTTGGCCTCGCGGTTTTTCCAGTCCAGCATGGCTTTGTCCTTAATCAGTCACGACGGTTCAGGGGCTTTGACCACAGGCCTGCGCTAGCGTGCCACGGGAAGCCCTAATGGCTGCACTATAAAGCAGACACCACCGTACGCATAAGCGACCATTCAGTCAGCAACTGAATATTCGTTCTGCCCGCTTTGTTGACGCAGGGCACTCACGCACGTGAAAAGAGCTGCTAGCATAGAGCCATCATTGCCCCAGCACATCCCAACCTATAAGTAGCCAGGACATGAGCCAAGCAGTCGAGCCGAGCCCGCAGTGCCCCGTCCAACAGTTGACGCGTAACGGCCTGCGCAAGGACGACCCGCTCGACCAGCTGCTGCTGCCCGTGCGCAAACCGGTGTACATCCTGCTGCAGGACCACGAGCGCGCCCAGCGCCTGGCCCAGCAACTGGAATTCTTTGGTCTGGTGGTGCAAGCGTTGCCCAGCGCCGCAGCGTTTCTCGCCTCGATCAGCGAGTACCCGCCGTCGGCCATCATCATGGATGTCGACTTCACCGGCGCCGGCCTGGGCTTGCTGCTGGCCGCTCAGGTGCAGCAGGGCCTGGCACGCGCCATTCCGTTGCTGTTCTTCAGCCATCACGAAGCCGACACCCCTACCCGCCTTGCCGCAGTACGCGCCGGCGGTCAGGACTTTCTCACCGGCAGCCTGGAAGCCTCCAGCTTGCTGGAAAAGGTCGAACTACTGACCAACACCGCCCCGCACGACCCGTTGCGCGTGCTGATCATCGACGATTCGCGCACACAGGCCATGTACACCGAGCGTGTACTGGCCGGCGCCGGCATGCTCACCCGCAGCCTGACCGACCCGATCCGCACCATGGCCGAGCTTGCCGACTTCCAGCCCGACCTGATCATCCTCGACCTGTACATGCCGGCCTGCACCGGCCCGGAGCTGGCCAAGGTAATCCGCCACAGTGACCGTTATGTGAGTGTGCCGATCATCTACCTGTCTGCCGAGGACGACCTGGACAAGCAACTGGATGCCATGAGCGAAGGCGGTGATGACTTTTTGACCAAGCCGTTTCGCTCACGCCACCTGATCACTACCGTGCGCAACCGCGCCGCCCGCGCCCGCCATTTGAAGGCGCGCATGGTCCGCGACAGCCTGACCGGGCTGTACAACCACACCCATATCCTGCAGCTGCTGGAAGACTGCAGCTTCCGCGCCCGCCGTGAGCAGCAGCCGTTGAGCTTCGCCATGCTCGACATCGACCACTTCAAGAAGATCAACGACCGCCACGGCCACCCCATGGGCGACCGAGTGATCAAGAGCCTTGCCCTATTCCTCAAGCAGCGCTTGCGCAAGACCGACTTCATTGGCCGCTACGGTGGCGAGGAGTTCGCCATCGTCATGCCCAATACCGCGCTGGATGCCGCACACAAGGTGCTGGACGAAATTCGCCGGCGCTTTGCCGAAATTCTCTACCCGGCGCAGCCGCGGGATTTGCAGTGCACCTTCAGTGCAGGGGTGGTGCAACTGGACGAGGGGCTGGATGCACTGACCATGGCCAGTGCAGCGGACGAGGCCCTGTACCGGGCCAAGCATGCGGGGCGTAATTGTGTCGTTCGTGTAGAGCCCTGAAATTCGCACTCACTGTGCCGGCCACACCACATGAAGGCACTGTGCCACTTTTTTTTCTGACACCAAGCCCCTGGCGTCATCACCCCGTCACAAAATCGCAATAACTTCAGGCGCCTACCTCTCCCCTGCGCAGGAAGTTCGCGGCTATGCGGCTGAAGTGGCTGACCAATTTCAACACCCTGTTGCTGGTGACCGTGTGTATCGCCTTGGGCGTCACCCTGTGGTGGTCACAGCGCGCCCTCGAACGCCCCTACCAGCTGATGGAGCGCTATCTGGGCCTGTCCCAGCAGTTCCAGAACCAGGCAGCGCGCAATATCCAGGCCTATCTGGGCAGCGGCGATGCCTTGCGCCAGGCTGCCGCCATGGAGGCGAACCAACAGTTGCAGGCCGCACTGACGGACTGGCCGGTAGAGCTGGCCGAGAAGTTGCGCCCCAGCCTGGATAGCCTGCAGGCCTTCACCGCCAACGAACTGCTGGCCGCCGGCAAGCTGGCCGGCGACCCACAGGCCCTGCTGCTGCAAGCCGAGCGGGAGCTGGGGGCGAACTTCGAGCAGATGGCCAGCTACGCCCGCGACAGTGGCAACGCCGAAGCCAATCGCTACTTGCTGCCCTTGCTCGACGCCACCCTGCACCTGGGGCGGCTGTCATTGGCTCGCGACAAGCTGGTCAGCAGCGGCCGCCCGGAGCTGGCCGACGAGGTCGAGCGCGAGCTGCAACTGATCCGCGCCCAGGCCCAGACGGTCGACGGCCTGCCACTGCTCGGCGTAACCCGCACGGCCGAATCCGGAGCCGACGACTTCGCTGCGATGATGGGCCTGGAATCCCAGAGCAGCGCCCAGCAGGAAGACATTGCCGTGGGCCTCAAGCGTGAATTGCAAAGCCTGCTCAACCGCTACCCGGCCGAACTGCAACGCACCCGCGAACAGATCGAGCGCCGCGCCGAGCTGGCCGCCACTACCGGCCAGCGCCTGGAAGCCGTACAACAGGCCATCGCCGCGCTGGAACCCGAAGTGCGCGGCCAGCATGCGAAAATCGCTGCCGAGGTGCGCATCATCCAAGGCCTGATGATCGGCCTTATCCTGCTGATCGCCCTATTGATCGATACGCTGCAACGGCGCCTGGCACGCACCCTGACCGGACTGGCCCCGGCCCTGTCGCGCTGGGCCGAGGGCGACTTCGCCCAAGCCATCGCCCTTGGCAAGACCAACCGCGAACTGCACGACATCCAGGAGTCGCTCAACCGCCTGCGTCAGTACCTGGTGGAACTGGTCGGCACCATCCGCCATAACGCCGAGCAGGTCGCCGGCAGCAGCCACGCCCTGGCCGGCATGAGCGCTGCGCTGCACGGCGGCGCCGAGCGACAGGCCGGCGATACCGGGCAGATCCGCGATGCCTTGGGCGAGCTGGAAGCGACCATTCAACAAGTGGCTGGTGATGCCAGCGCAGCCGCCGAGGCCAGCCGCGATGCCGGGCGTGCGGTGGAACAAGGCCAGGCGGTAATCGGCCAGAGCCTGTCGGGCTTGCGCGAACTGGTCGATGAAGTGCAAGGCAACGCCCGCATGATCGAACAATTGGCGGAAGAGTCGGCCACCATTGGCGGGGTACTGACGGTGATCCGCGCGATTGCCGAGCAGACCAACCTGCTGGCACTGAATGCCGCGATCGAAGCGGCCCGTGCCGGCGAGATGGGCCGTGGCTTTGCCGTGGTCGCCGATGAGGTGCGCTCACTGGCTCAGCGCACCACGGGGGCTACCGGCGAGATCCAGGCGTTGATCGACCGCTTGCAGCAGGCCGCCAGAAGTTCGGTGGCGGGGATGCGCGCGCAGCTGGAGCATGCCGAGGCCACGGCCAACCAAGCCCAGGCGGCGGATGGGGCGCTGGATGAGATTGTCTGTGCCATTCGTACCATTGCCGATACGGCGGTGCGGATTGCCGATGTCACGGCGCAGCAGAGTGGCGCGGTGAGCGAGATTCGTGACCACAGCGAGCGGATTCACGCGTTGGGTGAAGACAACCTGCAGCGCATTGGCGAGGGGCGTGAACAGGGCGAACAGCTGCTGAGCCTGGGCGGTGAGCTGAACCGGGCCGTGCGAGCGTTCAGGGTCTGAGTCGGCGGGTGGTCGCCAGGACAGGTGTAGCAACTGAAGAGGGTTTGACGTGATATGTGTTGCGTCTGGGAGATCGAGCGCCGCCCGCGCGGCGCTTCGCGGGTAAACCCGCTCCTACGTTTGTTTCGGGCCAATTATTCCTGCGCATCCGTTATCATGCCGGGCACGTTCCACCTCGCGAGTCCGCCATGCGCCGCCTGTTTTTCATGCTGTTCCTGCTGCTGGCCAGCCCTGCCTTCGCCGCAGGCCTGCTCGACAACCGCCCCAGCGCCACCCTTGGCGCCGCTTCGCTGGCCAACAACGCCGATTTCCTGCCGGTACACGAGGCCTTCAAGCTCAACCTGGTCCAGGCCGATGCGCAAACCATCAAGCTGCGCTTCGTCGCCACCGATGGCTACTACCTCTACCGCCACCGCTTCCAGTTCCGCACGGAACCGGCCGATATCACCCTGGGCACGCCGAACATCCCCAAGGGTGAGGCCAAGCACGATGAATTCTTCGGCGACGTTGAGGTGTACCACGGCGTGCTCGATATCGAGTTGCCACGCAAAGACCCACGCGCTTTCACCCTGCTGGTGGGCTATCAGGGTTGCGCCGACAAGGGCTTGTGCTACCCGCCGGAAACCGCACGCCTGAGTATCGATGGCGAAGGCGCTGCAAACACGCCAGCCACCGGCGAACACGGCTGGAACTGGAAGTCGCTGCTGCTGTTCTTCCTCGCTGGGGTCGGCCTGACCTTCACCCCCTGCGTCCTGCCGATGTTGCCGATCCTTTCCGGTGTGGTGCTGCGCGGCCAGGTTGGCGGCGTGCGCGGCCTGGCGCTGTCGCTGGCCTACGTGCTGCCAATGGCCGCCAGCTTCGCGGTGCTCGGCGCACTGATGGGCCTGTTCGGCGCAAGCCTGAACCTGCAGGCGCGCCTGCAGTCTGCCTGGGTGCTGGTACCTTTCGCGCTGTTTTTCGTGGTATTCGCCCTGGCCATGTTCGGCCTCTTCGAACTGAGGCTGCCCCAGGCCCTGAGCAACCGCCTGAACAACGTCGCCAACCACACCCGCGGCGGCTCGCTGCTGGGCGCAGCTGTGCTCGGAGTGCTCTCCAGCTTGCTGGTTTCTCCGTGTGTATCGGCTCCCCTGGCCGGTGCCTTGCTCTATATCAGCGCCAGCGGCGATGCCCTGGGTGGCGCGCTCAAGCTGTTCACCCTGGGTTTGGGCATGGGTGCGCCACTGCTGCTGGTGGCCACCGGTGGCGCGGCCTGGCTGCCCAAAAGCGGCCCATGGATGAACACGGTGAAAAACGCCATTGGCGTATTGCTGCTGGGGCTGGCCATCGGTTTGCTCAGCCGTGTACTGCCAGGCCCTGTGACCTTGCTGCTGGTCGGTTTCCTCGCCGCGGGTGTGGCACTGTTCCTCGGCGCGCTGGAATTCGTCGTCAAGACGACGGCCCAGCGCCTGGCGCAACTGCTCGGTCTTGCCTTGCTGGTGTACGCGCTGGCTTGCTGGTACGGCGCCCTCACTGGCCAGGGCGACCCACTGCGCCCACTGCCGGGGGCGTCACTGGCCGCCAGCGGCAGCCTGCCGGCAGCAAAAGCCGATGCCTGGCAGACCATCACCACACCTGATGCTCTGGACGCAGCCCTGGCGCAAGCCAAGGCCGCCGGCCAACCAGTGCTGCTGGACTGGTACGCCGACTGGTGCATCAGCTGCAAGGTGATCGAGCATGAGGTGCTCAACGCACCGCAGGTGCAAACACAACTGGCCGGCTTCAAACTGCTGCGGTTCGACATCACCGACAGTAATGCCGAGCAACGCACGCTGCTCGACCGCTACCAGCTGTTCGGCCCACCCGCCCTGCTGTTTTTTGCTGCGAACGGCAGCGAAATTACCGCTGATCGGGTGATTGGCGAGATAAATGCCGGTGAATTTGCGCAGATTCTGACGCGCGTGCGCGGCAAAGTCGGTCTATAACTTCCCGCGAGCCCGGAAAAATCCTGAAATGAGTGACCGGATTTAATTATTCGGTCACATACTTCGCGCGAACCTCGGACATCGTGCTGGCTATTGCCGGGAACTGGACACTTGCCGTTGCTTTACGGCACACTCGCCGCGCTGTGTCGAATTGCCCTACAAATCCAAGGAATCCGCAGATGGCAACGCTACTGGTGCTCCACGGCCCAAACCTCAACCTGCTCGGTACTCGCGAGCCAGGCCACTATGGCGCCGTGACCCTGGCTCAGATCAACCAGGACCTGGAGCAACGTGCCCGCGCCGCAGGCCACCATCTGCTGTACCTGCAGAGCAATGCCGAATACGAACTGATCGACCGCATTCATGCCGCACGCAACGAGGGTGTGGACTTCATCCTGATCAATCCGGCTGCTTTCACCCACACAAGCGTCGCATTACGTGACGCATTGCTTGCGGTGAGCATCCCATTCATCGAAGTGCACCTGTCCAACGTGCACAAACGCGAACCGTTCCGTCACCACTCCTACTTTTCCGATGTTGCCGTAGGGGTGATCTGCGGTCTGGGCGCCAGCGGTTATCGCCTGGCCCTGGAGTCCGCGCTGGAACAACTGGCTGCCAACGCACAGCCCAAATGATGAAAACCCTGGCCTAAGTGGGCCGGGGTTCGAGAGAAACGTTTCAGATACGTTTTTTGTATTTCGCCCCCTGACCGAACCTTTGGGAGTTGATGATTAATGGATATCCGTAAAGTCAAGAAACTGATCGAGCTGCTGGAAGAGTCTGGCATCGACGAACTGGAGATCAAGGAAGGCGAAGAGTCGGTCCGTATCAGCCGTCACAGCAAGACCCCAGCTGCCCAGCAGTTCTACGCACCGGCGCCTATGGCTGCCGCCCCTGCCGCTGCGCCGGTTGCCGCTGCTGCGCCAGCCGCCGAAGCCGCTGCTGCCGCCCCGGCCCTGAAAGGCACCGTGGTCCGTTCGCCAATGGTAGGTACCTTCTACCGCAAGCCTTCGCCGACCTCGCCTAACTTCGCTGAAGTTGGCCAGTCCGTGAAGAAAGGCGACACCCTGTGCATCGTCGAAGCCATGAAGATGATGAACCACATCGAAGCCGATGTTGGCGGTGTCATCGACGCCATCCTGGTAGAAGACGGCCAGCCGGTTGAGTTCGACCAGCCGCTGTTCACCATCGTTTGAATCGCGGAGAGCCAACGATGTCTGGGAAGCTCGAAAAAGTCCTGATCGCCAACCGCGGGGAAATTGCCCTGCGGATCCTGCGTGCCTGCAAAGAGCTGGGTATCAAGACCGTCGCCGTGCACTCCACTGCCGACCGTGAACTGATGCACCTGGGCCTGGCAGACGAGTCGGTCTGCATCGGCCCTGCATCGTCCAAGGATTCCTACCTGCATATCCCGGCGATCATCGCTGCCGCCGAAGTGACTGGCGCCACTGCGATTCACCCGGGTTACGGCTTCCTGGCGGAAAACGCCGACTTCGCCGAACAGGTGGAAAAATCCGGTTTCGCCTTCATCGGCCCGAAAGCCGACACCATTCGCCTGATGGGCGACAAGGTTTCGGCCAAGGACGCGATGATCAAGTCGGGCGTACCGACCGTACCGGGCTCCGATGGCCCACTGCCAGAAGACGAAGAAGTTGCCCTGGCGATTGCCCGCGACGTCGGCTACCCGGTGATCATCAAGGCCGCCGGTGGTGGCGGTGGTCGCGGCATGCGCGTGGTGCACAAGGAAGAGGACCTGATTTCCTCGGCCAAGCTCACCCGTACCGAAGCCGGTGCTGCCTTCGGCAACCCGATGGTTTACCTGGAGAAGTTCCTGACCAACCCACGTCACGTGGAAGTACAGGTACTGTCCGACGGCCAGGGCAACGCCATTCACCTGGGCGACCGTGACTGCTCGCTGCAGCGCCGTCACCAGAAGGTCCTGGAAGAAGCACCAGCCCCGGGCATCGATGAGAAAGCCCGTCAGGAAGTGTTCAAGCGCTGCGTCGATGCGTGCATCGAGATCGGCTACCGTGGTGCCGGTACTTTCGAGTTCCTGTACGAAAACGGCCGCTTCTACTTCATCGAGATGAACACCCGTGTGCAGGTTGAGCACCCGGTGTCGGAGATGGTCACTGGCATCGACATCGTCAAGGAGATGCTGAGCATCGCCGCGGGCAACAAGCTGTCGTTCCGCCAGGAAGACGTGGTGATCCGTGGCCACTCGCTGGAGTGCCGGATCAACGCCGAAGACCCGAAGAAGTTCATCCCGAGCCCAGGCAAGGTGAAGCACTTCCACGCCCCGGGCGGCAACGGCGTACGCGTCGATTCGCACCTGTACAGCGGTTATTCGGTTCCGCCGAACTACGACTCGCTGATCGGCAAGCTGATCACCTACGGCAAGGACCGCGACGAAGCCATGGCGCGCATGCGCAATGCCCTGGACGAGATCGTCGTCGACGGCATCAAGACCAACATCCCGCTGCACCGCGACCTGGTGCGTGATGAAGGCTTCTGCAAAGGCGGCGTCAACATTCACTACCTCGAGCACAAACTGGCCAACCAGGAGTGATCGTGTAGTGTGATGTACCAGAACCCCGGCCCTGTGCCGGGGTTTTTTATTGCCTGCCAGAATCTGGGGCCGCGTTGCGGCCCCAGGGCTCTACCCCTTCATCCGCGGCATGTCGATGCGATGCTCATGCACTCGCCGATAAAGCGTCGCCCGCGAAATACCCAAAGCCCGCGCCGCATCAGCCGGCTTCCAGCGATGGCGAATCAGCGCGTCCAGCAACAGCTGCCGGGCCGGGCACGACACCCCGCTTTCAGCCGAGCCAACCGCTTCACCGCGCACCTCCTGCGGCAGATCCTGCAGCCGCACCTGCCCGCCTTCACTCACCGCACAGGCATACCGCAACACCTGCCGTAGCTGACGCAAATTGCCCGGCCAGCGATAAACCAGCAGCGCCTGCAGCGCGTCATCCGCCAACACCACATCCACCCCGCAGGCCGCAGCCTCTTCGTCCAGCAACTGGTGAATCAGCCCCAGCCGGTCATCACGCTCACGCAAAGGGGGTAGCTCAAAGCGGGCATTGGCCAGGCGGAAGTACAAGTCTTCACGAAATCGCCCGTCCTCCACCATCGCCGCCAGATCGCGATGGGTCGCACAGATCACCTGAATATCCACCCGCTCCCGCCGCGCCGCACCCAGCGGCGCCACCTCACCCTCCGCCAGCACCCGCAGCAGGCGGGTTTGCAGGTTCAGCGGCATGTCCCCGATCTCGTCGAGGAACAGCGTGCCGCCATCGGCCTGCTGCAACAGCCCTTGCATGCCTTTGCTGGAAGCCCCGGTGAAGGCCCCGGCCACATAGCCGAACAACTCGCTCTCGATCAGGGTTTCCGGAATGGCCGCGCAGTTCAGGGTAACGAACGGGCCATCACAGCGCTGGCTTTGCTGGTGCAGCTGGCGGGCGAATACCTCCTTGCCGGCCCCGGTCTCACCCAGTACCAGCACCGCCAGGTTGCAGTCCTTGACCCGCGTGGCCAACCGCAGGTGCTGCTCGATACGGGTGTCCTGGGCCTGTCGCAAAGGCTGCGCACGCTGGCGTTGCTGTGGTGCGCTGACCCGTCCATACAAACCGCCCAGACCAGGCAGACGCTGGGCGGACGACGCGCTCACCCGGCGCAGTTGGTCGATGTCGAACAGTTCGCCAATATGCTCGGGCAAGCGCCCCAGGCGTTCCACCAAGCGTTGCCGCGCCAGGCTGTTGATCGCCTGCAAGCGGCCATCGGCATCCCAGGCCAGCAGGTAATCGGGCTGGCTCTCCACATAGCCCGGCGTACCATGGGCGCGCATCACCCAGTGGCCTTGGGCGCTGTGCATGAAGAAGGCGTTTTCGATCTCGCGGGCCGTTTGCTCGACCAGTTGGCGGATCAGGTGCTGGCTGCGCCGATCGTCCGGCGACTGCAAGGCCGACACATCGACCACGCCCAACAACTCGCCCAACGGGTCGAACACCGGCGCCGCTGTGCAGGTCAGGCCGATGAAGGCGGCGCGAAAGTGATCGCGCTTGTGCACCGTGACCGGTGCCTTGCTGGTCAGCACCGCCGCCACGCCGCATGTGCCCTCCTCGCCCTCCGACCAGCAGGTCCCCAGATACAGCCCGGCCTTGCGACAGTCGTTGCGGATGGCCGACTCGACCCGGTAATCGATGGTGCGCCCCTGGGCATCGGTAAGCAGCACGCAGTAGTCAGCGCCGCGCACCCGCTCATGCAAGCGCGCCACGGCATCGCTGGCGATGCGCAGGAACAGCTCGGCGCGTTCGCGGCATTCGTTGAGCAGGCTTTGGGAAAGGATACGCGGCCCCTGCTGGGAACCGGGATCGAGGCGGTACACATCCATGGAGCGGCGCCATGAATCGAGGATCAGCGGTGGTACCGGCGCCTGCGGCAGGTGGTCGGCATTCTTCAACACCCTGCTGACGCAGTCCACATGGGCTCGGGAGTTCGCGGCAAGCATTCAGGCCCTCCGGTTCTCGTTACTGTTTTTATCGTTGTACGGCCATTAAGCGCCTCTGGGCATGCCCCGACAAGCACTGTGTGATTACCGGCTGGCTTGAGACGCAGCGTCTCAGTGTCTCGGCTAAGCAGGCCCGGCGCTGGCACCCGGCGTCTCTCCACCCTACCCGTGAAAACCTGCCCGAACACGACCAGAGCCCTCTAGCCCGGCTACTTCAGCCATCGCGAAGAAAGCTGGCACCCCGCTTGCTCCTGCCCTTGCAAACAAAAATACGAGGTGCGCCATGCCGCTACCCGCCCCGATTGTCGGGATCATTGCCAACCCTGCCTCTGGCCGCGACCTGCGCCGCCTGACCGCCAATGCCGGGCTCTATTCGAGCACCGACAAGGCCTCGGCTATACAGCGCCTGCTGGCCGCTTTCGGCGCCACCGGCATTGGCCAGGTGTTGCTGCCCATCGACATGACCGGCATCGCTGCCGCCGTGCTCAAGGCCAGCCAGGGCCCGGGGGCCCGTGACCAGCACTGGCCGGCCATCGAAATCCTCGACCTGCCACTGAGCCAGACCGTGGCCGATACCCGCCTGGCTACCCGGCGCATGGTCGAGCGCGGCGTGGCGATGATCGCCGTGCTGGGCGGTGATGGCACCCACAAGGCGGTCGCCGCCGAAGCCGGTGACGTGCCGCTGCTGACCCTGTCCACCGGCACCAACAACGCCTTCCCCGAACTTCGCGAAGCCACCAGCGCGGGCCTGGCCGGTGGCCTGCTTGCCAGTGGCCGGGTACCGGCCAGCATCGGCTTGCGCCGCAACAAACGCTTACTGGTGAACGTGCCTGAACAACAACTGATCGAGTGGGCCTTGGTCGAGGTGGCCGTGTCGCCGCAGCGCTTCATCGGTGCCCGTGCGCTAAGCCGCAGCGAGGACCTCTGCGAAGTCTTCGCCTGCTTCGCCGAGCCCCACGCCATCGGCCTGTCGGCCCTGTGCGGTCTGTGGTGCCCGGTGTCACGGCAAGACCCGCACGGCGCCTGGGTACGCCTGGCCCCCGACGCCGAACAGGCGCTGTTGGCGCCGTTGGCGCCCGGCCTGCTGCAAGCCTGCGGCATCACTGCCTGCGGTCCGCTGACACCCGGCGTCGCCCAGCGCCTGAGCCTCGCCAGCGGCACCCTGGCCCTGGACGGCGAACGCGAAATCGAATTTGCCGAGCATGACACCCCCACCATCACCCTCGACCACCAAGGCCCACTCAGTGTGGACGTCGAGGCCGTGCTGGCGCATGCCGCCCGCCACCACCTGCTGGCCGTCCCGCGCGGCCACCGGCTGCACCCTGCAAACCCGTGTTGAGACAACCCCGGAGAACAACAAGATGTCCAATCAACTCAGTACTGATCAACTGCTGCATGCCTATGAAGTCATGCGGACCATCCGCGCCTTCGAAGAGCGCCTGCATGTGGAGTTCGCCACCGGCGAAATTCCCGGCTTCGTCCACCTGTATGCCGGCGAAGAAGCCTCTGCAGCCGGGGTCATGGCCCACCTGCGCGACAGCGACTGCATTGCCTCGACCCACCGCGGCCATGGCCACTGCATCGCCAAAGGCGTGGACGTGTACGGCATGATGGCCGAGATCTACGGCAAGAAAACCGGCGTGTGCGGCGGCAAGGGCGGCTCGATGCACATTGCCGACCTGGAAAAAGGCATGCTCGGTGCCAACGGTATCGTCGGCGCCGGCGCACCACTGGTGGCCGGGGCGGCGCTGGCGGCCAAGCTCAAGGGCCGCGATGACGTGTCGGTAGCCTTCTTCGGCGATGGGGCATCCAACGAGGGCGCGGTGTTCGAGGCCATGAACATGGCATCGATCATGAACCTGCCCTGCATCTTCGTGGCCGAGAACAACGGCTACGCCGAGGCAACTGCCTCCAACTGGTCCGTAGCCTGCGACCATATTGCCGACCGCGCTGCCGGCTTCGGCATGCCAGGCGTCACCATCGACGGCTTTGACTTCTTTGCCGTATACGAGGCCGCCGGCGCTGCCATCGAGCGCGCCCGTTCCGGGCAAGGGCCGTCGCTGATCGAGGTCAAGCTCAGCCGTTACTACGGCCATTTCGAAGGCGATGCGCAAACCTACCGCGCCCCTGATGAAGTGAAGAACCTGCGCGAATCCCGCGACTGCCTCATGCAATTTCGCAACAAGACCACCCGCGCCGGCCTGCTCACGGCCGAGCAACTGGACGCCATCGACGCCCGCGTCGAGGACCTGATCGAAGACGCCGTACGCCGCGCCAAATCCGATCCCAAGCCACAGCCCGCCGACCTGCTCACCGACGTCTACGTCGCCTACCCGTGAGCCGCGGATTACAAGAACAACAGGAGAACCACCATGGCAAGAAAGATCAGCTACCAGCAGGCCATCAACGAAGCCCTGGCCCAGGAAATGCGTCGCGACAGCACAGTGTTCATCATTGGCGAAGACGTCGCCGGCGGCGCCGGTGCGCCCGGCGAGGATGACGCCTGGGGTGGCGTGTTGGGCGTGACCAAAGGCCTGTATCACCAATTCCCCGGCCGCGTGCTTGACGCGCCGCTGTCGGAAATCGGCTACGTCGGCGCGGCCGTCGGTGCCGCCACCCAGGGCCTGCGCCCGGTGTGCGAACTGATGTTCGTCGACTTCGCCGGCTGCTGCCTGGACCAAATCCTCAACCAGGCCGCCAAGTTCCGCTACATGTTCGGCGGCAAGGCAGTAACCCCGCTGGTGATGCGCACCATGTATGGCGCCGGCCTGCGCGCAGCCGCCCAGCACTCGCAGATGCTCACCTCGCTATGGACGCACATCCCCGGCCTGAAAGTGGTGTGCCCATCCTCGCCTTACGATGCCAAGGGCCTGTTGATCCAGGCGATCCGCGACAACGACCCGGTGATCTTCTGCGAACACAAGTTGCTGTACAGCATGCAGGGCGAGGTGCCGGAAGAGGTGTACACCGTACCGTTCGGCGAAGCCAACTTCTTGCGCGATGGCGACGACGTGACCCTCGTTACCTACGGGCGCATGGTGCATGTGGCGCTGGAGGCCGCCAACAACCTGGCCCGCCAGGGCATCGACTGCGAAGTGCTGGACCTGCGCACTACCAGCCCGCTGGACGAAGACAGCATTCTGGAAAGTGTGGAGAAGACCGGCCGCCTGGTGGTGATCGATGAAGCCAACCCGCGCTGCTCGATGGCCACCGACATCAGCGCGCTGGTGGCGCAGAAGGCTTTTGGCGCACTCAAGGGCCCCATCGAAATGGTCACCGCACCGCATACCCCGGTGCCGTTCTCCGATGCCCTGGAGGACCTGTACATCCCTGATGCGGCGAAGATTGAAGCCGCCGTGCGCAAGGTAATCGAAGCCGCAAGGAGTGCCGCATGAGCCAGATCCATACCCTGACCATGCCCAAGTGGGGCCTGTCGATGACCGAGGGCCGGGTGGACACCTGGCTCAAGCAGGAAGGTGACGAAATCAGCAAGGGCGACGAGGTGCTGGACGTTGAGACCGACAAGATCAGCAGCAGCGTCGAAGCGCCGTTCAGCGGCGTGCTGCGCCGCCAGGTGGCCAAGCCGGATGAAACCCTGCCCGTCGGCGCACTGCTGGCGGTGGTGGTCGAAGGCGAAGCAGAGGAGGCCGAGATCGATGCGGTGGTACAGCGCTTCCAGGCCGAGTTCGTCGCCGAAGGCGGCAGCGACCAGAGCCAGGGGCCGGCCCCACAGAAGGCGGAAGTTGGCGGGCGCCTGCTGCGCTGGTTCGAGCTGGGTGAAGGCGGCACACCGCTGGTGCTGGTGCACGGTTTTGGCGGTGACCTCAACAACTGGCTGTTCAACCACCCGGCGCTGGCTGCCGAGCGGCGGGTCATCGCCCTCGACCTGCCGGGCCACGGCGAGTCGGCCAAGGCCCTGCAGCGGGCCGACCTGGATGAGTTGAGCGAAACCGTGCTCGCCCTGCTCGACCACCTGGACATCGCCAAGGCGCACCTGGCTGGCCATTCCATGGGCGGTGCCGTCAGCCTCAACGTGGCGCGCCTGGCCCCGCAGCGGGTGGCCAGCCTGAGCCTGGTGGCCAGCGCCGGTCTGGGCGAAGCGATCAACGGACAGTACTTGCAAGGTTTCGTTACCGCGGCCAACCGCAATGCACTCAAACCGCAGATGGTGCAGTTGTTTGCCGACCCGGCGCTGGTCACCCGGCAAATGCTGGAAGACATGCTCAAGTTCAAGCGCCTGGAAGGTGTGGACCAGGCCCTGCAGCAGCTGGCAGGGGCGCTCGCCGACGGCGACCGGCAGCGCCACGACTTGCGCGGGGTACTTGGCAATCACCCGGCATTGGTGGTGTGGGGTGGCAGGGATGCGATCATCCCGGCCAGCCACGCCGAGGGCCTGGAAGCCGAAGTACAGGTGCTGCCAGAGGCCGGCCACATGGTGCAGATGGAGGCAGCCGAACAGGTCAACCAGCAACTGCTCGCATTCCTGCGCAAGCACTAAGCCCTTTTCGTGAGCCTGGAGAACAACAATGAATGACCTGAGCCACACCCACATGCGCGCTGCTGTCTGGCATGGCCGCAATGATATACGTGTCGAACAGGTACCCTTGCCGGCCGACCCTGCGCCGGGCTGGGTGCAGATCAAGGTGGACTGGTGCGGCATCTGCGGCTCCGACCTGCACGAATATGTTGCCGGCCCGGTGTTCATCCCGGTAGAGGCCCCGCACCCGCTGACCGGCATTCAGGGCCAGTGCATCCTCGGCCACGAATTCTGCGGCCACATCGCCAAGCTTGGCGAAGGCGTGGAAGGCTATGCCGTAGGCGACCCGGTGGCGGCAGACGCCTGCCAGCATTGCGGTACCTGCTATTACTGCACCCATGGCCTGTACAACATCTGCGAACGCCTGGCGTTCACCGGCCTGATGAACAACGGTGCCTTCGCCGAGCTGGTCAACGTGCCCGCCAACCTGCTCTACCGGCTGCCGCAGGGCTTCCCTGCCGAAGCCGGAGCACTGATCGAACCGCTGGCGGTGGGTATGCACGCGGTGAAAAAGGCCGGCAGCCTGCTTGGGCAAACCGTTGTAGTGGTGGGAGCCGGCACCATCGGCCTTTGCACCATCATGTGTGCCAAAGCCGCGGGCGCAGCGCAGGTTATCGCCCTGGAAATGTCCTCAGCACGCAAAGCCAAGGCCAAAGAAGTAGGCGCCAACGTGGTGCTGGACCCCAGCCAGTGCGATGCCCTGGCGGAAATCCGCGCACTGACTGCAGGGCTGGGCGCCGATGTGAGTTTTGAGTGCATCGGCAATAAACATACGGCCAAGCTGGCCATCGACACCATCCGCAAGGCGGGCAAATGCGTGCTGGTGGGTATTTTCGAAGAGCCCAGCGAGTTCAACTTCTTCGAGCTGGTGTCCACCGAGAAACAGGTGCTGGGGGCGTTGGCGTACAACGGCGAGTTTGCCGACGTGATTGCCTTCATTGCTGATGGTCGGCTGGATATTCGCCCGCTGGTAACCGGCCGGATCGGGTTGGAACAGATTGTCGAGCTGGGCTTCGAGGAACTGGTGAACAACAAAGAGGAGAACGTGAAGATCATCGTTTCACCAGGTGTGCGCTGATTGCACCTTGAAGGCAACGTGGCACCTGTGGGAGCGGGTGGGCCTGCGAACAATGCAACACCGTGGCGGGCACCGGCTTTGCCGGTGTTCGCGGCTGAAGCCGCTCCTACAGGGCAAGGTTCCAAGGCCTTGCGCTGACACAGGGGCTCGCTGTCTCAGGATCCCATTCTGCGTCATACTCGGCAGACCTATTGCCCGGTCCTCGCCATGCGTCCATTGCTCCCCATTACCCTGGTCCTGCTGCTCGCCGCCTGTGGCGATGGCGAATCGCTGCTCCCGCCGGACGCACGGCTGCCTGACGGCGGGCGTTACCGGGGGCAGGTGGTCGATGGCCTGCTGCAAGGTGAGGGCCGGATCGACTACCCCAATGGCAGCTGGTACGCCGGCAGCTTCAAGGACGGCCAGTGGCACGGCCAGGGCGAATGGCATGGCCAGAACGGCGAGGTCTACCGCGGCCAGTTCGCCGAGGGGCTGTTTCAGGGCTTGGGCGAGCTGACAACCCCGGGCAGCCACTATAGCGGCACCTTCCGCCACGGCCGCCGCGACGGCGAGGGCACCCTCAAGCAAGCCGACCAGACATACCGCGGCCAGTTCAAGGACGACCTGTACGACGGCGCAGGCCAACTGGAGCTGGCCGACGGCAGTCGCTACCAAGGCCTGTTCGCCAAGGGCAAGCCCAACGGCGCCGGGGTGCGCAGCGATGCCAGCGGCAACCAGTTCAGCGGCCACTTCGTCAACGGCCAGCTACAAGGCGCCGGCACCTACGACAGCGTTGATGGCGAGCAGTACATCGGCGAATTCAAGGACAACCGCCTGGAGGGCCGAGGCCGCTACGAAAATGCCGATGGCGACGTGTGGATCGGTGAATTCAAGGACGGTTCGCTGATCGGCGAAGGCGAGTTGCTGGGCAGCGATGGCAGCCACTACAGGGGTGAGTTCGCCGACTGGCGTCTGTCGGGCCAGGGCAGCCTGCAACTGGCCGACGGCAGCAAGTATATCGGCGGTTTCCTGAACGATGCCTACCATGGCCATGGGCGGCTGATTCTGCCCAGTGGCAAGGTCGAAAGCGGAACATGGGCCAACGGCGTGCGCGTGCGCGACCAGAATGGCAAGCTGCTACCAGACCCACTGGACCTGGCTTTGCTCAACCAGGGCCGGCTGCTGGACGAGGCGCTGGCTCGGGTACCTCGCTCGGCGCCACCGATCCAGCTGTATAGCCTGGTCGTGGCCGGCGATGGCCAGCAAAGCGTATTCCTGCGCGAAGCCGACTACGTCAGCAACATGCTAAAGGTGCGCTTTGGCGCCCGTGGCCAAGTGACCCTGGTCAACCACCGCGACCACATGGCCACACGCCCCATGGCCACCCGCGAAAACCTCTCCCGCGCTGCCGCCACCCTGGCAGAGCGCAGCGGCCCCGAAGACCTGGTGTTCATCTACCTCACCAGCCATGGCAGCCAGGACCACCAGCTGGTGCTCGACCAGCCCCGTCTGCAATTGGCCGACCTGGCCGCTGACGAGCTGGCAACAGCCTTGGCGCCGCTGAAGGATCGCGACAAGGTAATCGTCATCTCCGCCTGCTATTCAGGGGGCTATATCGCTCCCCTCAAAGACGAGCGCACGGTCATCATGACCGCTGCCCGGGCCGACCGCGTCTCCTTCGGTTGCTCGGAGGAAGCCGACTTCACCTACTTTGGCGATGCCCTGTTCGCTGAAGCGCTGAACCAGACCGACGACCTGAAACAGGCGTTTGAACTGGCACGTGCCAGCGTTGCCGAAAGAGAACAAAGGGAAGGCTTCGAGGCCTCCGAGCCGCAGCTGTGGGCACCGCCGGCCGTGCTTGAGCACTGGCATCGCCTGCGCCAGCAACAAGCCGAAGAAGCGTTGCGTAACGCCACACAGGCCAACGTGAGGGAACAGGCAAAAATGCCCGGCACTCACTAGACTTGTGTGTAACAAGGGAGAGACATCATGTACTTGACGCCTCAGCATGTCCTGCTTGCCGGAGCCACCGGTCTGACCGGTGAACACCTGCTAGACCGCCTGCTCAACGAGCCCACCATCACCCGTGTCCTGGCGCCTACACGCCGACCATTGGCCGAGCACCCGCACCTGGAAAACCCGGTGGGCGACCCGGCAGTATTCCTTCCGCAACTGGCCGGGCGGGTCGACATCGCGTACTGCTGCCTGGGCACCACGCTGAAGCAGGCGGGTTCCGAATCGGCTTTCCGCGCAGTGGATCTGGACATGGTGGTCGCCTTCAGCAAGCGTGCCCGGGAAATGGGCGCACGGCATCTGCTGGTGGTCAGTGCAGTGGGCGCCGACCCTAAGTCGTCAATTTTCTATAACCGGGTCAAGGGCGAGATGGAAGAAGCGCTCAAGGCTCAGGACTGGCCACAGTTGACCATCGTGCGGCCCTCGTTCCTGCTGGGCGAGCGACTGGAGCCACGGCTGACTGAACAGCTAGTTGCGCCGTTTTCCCGGTTCATACCCGGGAAATACCGGGGAATCGAGGCTTGTACCCTGGCCCGTGCCCTGTGGCGGCTGGCGCTGGAGGAAGAAGACGGCGTGCGGGTCGTCGAGTCGGATGAATTGCGCAGGTTGGGCAGGATCTAGGCTTCGCCTGTGCCCGCAAAGGCCATCACAGGCCGCCGCTAGCCTGGAAGCCTATGCCGGCCGCTGTCAGCAAAGACAACGGCAGCAGCAGGGTATCGAGCAGCATGCTGCCGGGCAGATCCAGGCGCGGATACGCCGGAGCGTCCGCCCCGTAATGATCCCGCGGGCAACACCCGCCATTGATCACATACAAATCCAGACGGGTACCGGCATACACCACCGGTGCGCCGGGCTTGTTGGCATTCAGCGTGCGCACCGTGGCGCACCCACCCAGCATCACCAGCGCCAGCAACCCCGCCAGTGCTCGCTTCAATCATCCACCCCGAAGTGGTGCTCGCCCCAACGCGGCAACATATCCTGGGGGATGTTCAGCAGGTTGAGGATACGCGCCACGACAAAGTCGACCAGGTCGTCGATGGTCTGCGGCTGGTGATAGAACCCCGGAGCCGCCGGCAAGATCACCGCGCCCATTTGCGACAGCTTGAGCATGTTTTCCAGGTGGATGGTGGAGAATGGCGCTTCGCGTGGCACCAGGATCAGTTGACGACGCTCCTTGAGGGTGACGTCGGCAGCACGCTCGATCAGGTTGTTGCAGGCGCCAGTGGCGATGGCCGACAAAGTACCAGTGGAACAGGGGACCACCACCATTGCCGCCGGGGCGCCAGAACCCGAGGCTACCGGCGACATCCAGTCTTCCTTGCCATACACACGGATCTGCCCATCGGCCGCGCCGGTGTATTCAGTCAGGAAGGCCTGCATCGCCTGGGGCTTGGCCGGCAACACAACATCCGTCTCGGTGGCCATCACTAACTGTGCGGCCTTGGAGATCAGGAAGTGCACCTCGCGGTCTTCGCGTACCAGGCAATCGAGCAGGCGAAGGCCATACTGGGCACCCGAGGCGCCCGTCATGGCCAGGGTAATGCGTTCCGGCCCGTTCACTTCAGCGCCTCGGCCAACTTGCCGTGCAGGCCGCCGAAGCCGCCGTTGCTCATGATCACCACATGGGTGCCTGGGCGAGCCTGGCCTTTGATCCGCTCGATGATCGCTTCGAGGCTGTCAGCCACCACGCTTGGTACCTTGCACTGCGCAGCAGTGCCGGCCAGGTCCCAGCCGAGGTTGGCCGGCGCATACCAGATCACCTGGTCGGCGTCGTTGACGCTTTCTGGCAGGCCGTCACGATGGGCACCGAGTTTCATCGAGTTGGAGCGTGGCTCGATCACCGCGATCACAGGCGCCTCCCCCACCCGCTTGCGCAGGCCGTCGAGCGTGGTGGCAATGGCGGTCGGATGGTGGGCGAAGTCATCGTAAATGGTCACACCTTGTACTTCGGCAACCTTCTCCATGCGCCGCTTGACGCTCTTGAACGCACTCAGGCCCTCGATACCCATGGCGGGCACCACGCCTACATGACGCGCTGCTGCCAGGGTAGCCAAGGCATTGGCGACGTTGTGCTGGCCGGTCAGCGCCCAATCCACCACACCCTGCACTTCGCCCTCGAACAGTACTTCAAAGCGCGAGCCATCGGGGCTGAGCAGGCGGGCTTGCCACTGGCCGCCCTCACCGGTGGTTTGCACAGGTGTCCAGCAGCCCATGCCGATCACACGCTCCAGCGCTTGCTCGGTGGTCGGGTGGATGACCAGGCCTTCGCCGGGGATAGTCCGCACCAGGTGATGGAACTGCCGCTCGATCGAGGCCAAGTCCGGAAAGATGTCCGCGTGATCGAACTCAAGGTTGTTGAGGATCGCGGTACGCGGGTGATAGTGGACGAACTTCGAGCGCTTGTCGAAGAAGGCGCTGTCGTACTCGTCGGCTTCCACCACAAAGAACGGCGTATCGCCCAAGCGGGCCGACACCGAGAAGTTCTGCGGCACGCCACCAATCAGGAAGCCCGGGCTCATGCCGGCGTGCTCCAGCACCCAGGCCAGCATGCTGCTGGTGGTGGTCTTGCCGTGAGTACCGGCAACGGCCAGCACCCAGCGGCCTTGCAGCACGTGGTCGGCCAGCCACTGCGGGCCGGAGACGTAGGGCAGGCCCTTGTTCAGCACGTATTCAACCGCTGGGTTGCCGCGCGACATGGCGTTGCCGATGACCACCAGGTCCGGCGCCGGATCCAGCTGGGCCGGGTCATAGCCTTGGGTCAGTTCGATACCCTGGGCTTCGAGCTGGGTGCTCATCGGGGGATAGACGTTGGCGTCGGAGCCGGTGACGCGGTGGCCAAGTTCCTTGGCCAGCACCGCCAGCGAACCCATGAAAGTGCCGCAAATACCGAGAATGTGAATATGCATGGTCGACCTCGCAAAACATCGAGGCAGGGTAGCCCAGGGCGCGACAAATCGCACCCGCTGTTTCGCTCAGTCGCCTCTGGTAATGCCGTGTTTGCGCAGTTTTCGATACAAGGTATTGCGGCTGATGCCCAAGTGCTCGGCGACGCGGGTGAGATGCCAGTGTTTTGCCTCCAGGACCTCCTTCAGCGCTTGCCGCTCCGCGTCGAGCAGAACCTCGGTCCCTACAGACTCACCCTCAATCTCTGCGGCACCGCCGGACCTGTGGGAGCGGGCTTGCCCGCGAACGAGGGCAACGCCCTCGCCCTCTATTGCCTGGTCGGACATCGTGGGCTCGCCCGCCCCCACAGGAGGTGGGCTGGTGCGGATGACGGCGGGGAGGTCCGCAAAGGTAATGCGGGCATCTTCGCAAAGCGCCACCAGGGTACGCAGCACATTGCGCATCTGCCGCACGTTCCCTGGCCAGTTAAATGCGAGCAGCGCCTGCCGCGCCCTGGGCTCGATGTCTATCCATTGCCCCTGCGTCTCCTGACGTAGCAGAAAGTCCAGCAACTGCGCCTTGTCACTGCGTTCGCGTACCGCCGGCAGCGCGACCTCCAGGCCATTGAGGCGGTAATACAGGTCCTCGCGGAAACTGCCCTGTTCAACCCGTTCCAGCAGGTCACGGTGCGTAGCACTGACGATGCGCACGTCCACCGCCTGTGGCTCTCCCCCGATCGGCACCACCTGGCGCTCCTCCAGCACCCGCAGCAGTCGGGTTTGCAGGGCAAGCGGCATATCGCCGATCTCGTCCAGCAGCAAGGTGCCGCCATCGGCCTGCAACAGCTTGCCACGCATACCCTCCTTGCGCGCGCCGGTAAAACTGCCGCCGCGGTACCCGAACAGCTCACTCTCGATCAGGCTTTCCGGGATAGACGCGCAGTTGATGGCGACGAACGGCTTGCCGCGCCGCTCACTGGCCTGATGCACAGCCTGGGCGAAGGCCTCCTTGCCACAGCCAGTCTCGCCGCGCAGCAGCAATGGCACATTGCGCTCGAACACCCGCACGCTGCGGCGAAAATCATTTTGCAACGCAGGGTCAAGCAGACAGACCAGCGGCTCCACTTCACCTGCGGGCCGCGGGTGGGCGGCCGGCACCGACCACACCGGCGCCCGGGCCTGCCCCCGCAGGCTAGCGAACACCTGGCGACCGTCCAGGGTACGCAGCGGCCAGACGGCACTGCCGCCGGGCGTGGCACGGCTGAACATTTCGTCATGGCTGCACGCGAAAAAGCACTCCAACGGTTTGCCCAGCACGCCGCCCCGTACCGTGCCCAGCAGGTTCAGTGCGCTTTGGTTGGCAGCGCAAATGCGCCCATCGCCGTCGAACGCCAGCAAACCTTCGCTGAACAGGCCGACCGACTCGGCTTGCAGGTGAAAACGCAATAACCATTGCTGCTCGAAATGGCGCAGGAAATAGCAGCTTTCGATCATCTTCGCCGAAAGGTTGACCAACGCCATGGTGTGGAACTGGCTTTGCCGCGATACATCGGGGCGCGCAGAGGACACGTCGAGTACCGCCAGCAGGTCGCCATGCGGGTCGAACACCGGGCTGGCCGAGCAGGTCAGCCCGGTGTGACGGCCACGGAAGTGCTCGTTCTGATGGATGGTCAGCGCCTGGCGCTCGACCAGGCAGGTGCCGATGCCATTGGTGCCCTCGCGCGCCTCGCTCCAGTCAGCGCCCAACCACAGCCCGGCACGCTCGAAGCTACGCCGCTCGGCGGGGGCACTGACGCAGTTGAGGATCACCCCGCGGGCGTCGGTCAGCAGCACCGCGTGGCCTGCGCCGGAAAGCTGCTGGTGCAGGCTGTTCATTTCATGGTCGGCAATTTGCAGCACCTGATGCAGGCGCTCGCGGCTTTCCAGCAGGCGCCCATGCTCAAGCACCACCGGCGCTTCGATCACCGCCGGGTCGAGGTGGTAATCCTCCAGGCAGCGCAGCCAGGAGCGGGCGATGGACGGGTCACTGCCGCCCTCCCCGGCCCCACCATGGGCAACGCTATGAACCTGCCGGGCATGGCGCGTGAAGTGATTGCTCTGCATTGTTGTAATTCTCCGCAGATAGAGCGTCAGCCCAGCATCCTCCACCCGGGTAGGCTTTGCAATGCACACGCCTGCGATGTGTCGCAAACGGCACAAAATGTCACCCCAGGCGTACCGACACCGGTACAGCGGCCCTTGATCAGCCCCGTAAAAATGACCCAAGTCATTGATTTGCCTGGCGTGGCCAACACTGGCCCAACCCTTGCTCTATGCTTTTCAACTCCCTAAAAAACACAATACCAAGGAGACACACCATGCGTTATGCACATCCCGGAACCGAAGGCGCGAAGGTTTCCTTCAAGAGCCGCTACGGCAACTACATCGGTGGTGAGTTCGTTACTCCGGTAAAGGGGCAGTACTTCGAAAATACCTCCCCGGTGAATGGCAAGCTGATCGCTGAATTCCCCCGCTCTACTGCCGAAGACATCGAGAAGGCCCTGGATGCCGCCCATGCTGCGGCCGACGCCTGGGGCCGCACTTCAGTGCAGGATCGCTCCAACGTTCTGCTGAAGATCGCCGACCGCATCGAGCAGAACCTCGAACTGCTGGCCATTACCGAAACCTGGGACAACGGCAAGCCGATCCGCGAAACCCTCAACGCCGACATTCCGCTGGCCGTCGACCACTTCCGCTATTTCGCTGGCTGCATCCGCGCCCAGGAAGGCGGCGCTGCCGAAATCAATGAAGGCACCGTGGCCTACCACATCCACGAGCCACTGGGCGTGGTCGGGCAGATCATCCCCTGGAACTTCCCGATCCTGATGGCTGCCTGGAAGCTTGCCCCGGCACTGGCCGCTGGTAACTGCGTGGTGCTGAAACCAGCCGAACAGACGCCGCTGGGCATCACCGTGCTGCTCGAAGTCATTGGCGACCTGCTGCCACCTGGCGTGCTCAACGTAGTGCAAGGCTATGGCCGCGAAGCCGGTGAAGCCCTGGCCACCAGCAAACGCATCGCCAAGATCGCCTTCACCGGCTCTACCCCGGTGGGCTCGCACATCATGAAATGCGCCGCCGAGAACATCATCCCGTCCACCGTCGAACTGGGTGGCAAGTCGCCGAACGTGTACTTCGAAGACATCATGCAGGCCGAGCCAAGCTTCATCGAGAAGGCAGCAGAAGGCATGGTGCTGGCATTCTTCAACCAGGGCGAAGTGTGCACCTGCCCGTCGCGTGCCCTGGTGCAAGAGTCGATCTATCCGCAGTTCATGGAAGTGGTGATGAAGAAGGTGCTGCAGATCAAGCGCGGCGACCCGCTGGACACCGACACCATGGTCGGCGCCCAGGCCTCGCAGCAGCAGTTCGAAAAAATCCTCTCGTACCTGCAGATCGCCCAGGAAGAAGGCGCCGAGCTGCTCACCGGCGGCAAGGTCGAGAAGCTGGAAGGTGCGCTGGCTACCGGTTACTACATCCAGCCGACCCTGCTCAAGGGCAACAACAAGATGCGCGTGTTCCAGGAAGAAATCTTCGGCCCGGTGGTCAGCGTCACCACCTTCAAGGACGAAGCCGAAGCACTGGCGATTGCCAACGACACCGAGTTCGGCCTGGGCGCCGGCGTGTGGACCCGCGACATCAACCGTGCCTACCGCATGGGCCGCGGCATCAAGGCTGGCCGTGTGTGGACCAACTGCTACCACCTGTACCCGGCGCATGCCGCGTTCGGCGGGTACAAGAAGTCGGGGGTTGGGCGTGAAACACACAAGATGATGCTGGATCACTATCAGCAGACCAAGAACCTGCTGGTGAGCTACGACATCAATCCGCTGGGCTTCTTCTAGACCGCGTCGCCTTCTTCGCGGGTAAACCCGCTCCTACAGGTCCTGCGCTGGTCTTGAATCTTGCGCAATCCCTGTAGGAGCGGGTTCACCCGCAAAGAGGCCAGGCCGGCATAACCTAAACCCAGGGCGGCAACCGTGCACCAACCGCTCTGGCTCGCTTCCTGCAGTACCCATCACCATCGGCCCGGAACCCTCCCGGCCACCAAGAAAAACAACAGGTGAATCTATGCCAAGCGAACATTCCGCCGGATCGCCGGCAGGCTCTTCCGTCGACTTCGAGAAAGTCGGCTCTGACTATTTCCAGCAACGTGAACTGAAAAAAGGCGCCGCCGGCTGGGTACTGCTGGTCGGCCTGGGCGTGGCGTACGTCATTTCCGGCGATTACGCCGGCTGGAACTTCGGCCTGGCGCAAGGCGGCTGGGGCGGCATGTTCCTGGCCACCTTGCTGATGGCAACCATGTACCTGTGCATGTGCTTCTCGCTGGCCGAACTGTCGTCGATGATCCCCACCGCTGGCGGTGGCTATGGCTTTGCCCGCAGTGCCTTCGGCCCGTGGGGCGGCTTTTTGACCGGCACGGCGATCCTTATCGAATACGCCATCGCCCCTGCCGCCATCGCGGTGTTCATCGGCGCCTACTGCCAATCGCTGTTCGGTATCGGCGGCTGGATGATCTACCTGGCGTTCTACATCGTGTTCATCGGCATCCACATTTTCGGCGTGGGTGAGGCACTGAAGCTGATGTTCATCATCACCGCCATCGCCGCCATTGCACTCGCCGTATTCCTGATAGGCATGGTGCCCCATTTTGATGCAGCCAACCTGTTCGACATCGCCAAAACGGACGCCGTCGGCGCCAGCAGCTTCCTGCCGTTCGGCTATGTCGGCGTGTGGGCAGCCATCCCCTACGCCATCTGGTTCTTCCTTGCTGTCGAGGGCGTGCCGCTGGCCGCAGAAGAAACCAAGAACCCCAAGCGTGACCTGCCACGCGGCCTGATCGGCGCCATGCTGGTACTGCTGGCCTTCGCCTTGCTGATCCTGGTGGTCGGCCCGGGCGGCGCAGGCTCCGAGGCGCTGAAGGCCTCCGGTAACCCGCTGGTCGAAGCCCTGTCGAAGGCCTACGGCGGCTCAACCTGGATGGGCGGCTTCGTCAACCTGGTCGGTCTGGCCGGGCTGATCGCCAGCTTCTTCTCGATCATCTATGCCTATTCACGGCAGATCTTCGCCCTGTCCCGCGCCGGTTACCTGCCGCGCAAACTGTCGGAAACCAACAAGAGCAAGGCCCCGGTAATGGCCTTGGTCATCCCGGGCATCATCGGTTTTGCCCTGTCGCTGACAGGCCAGGGTGACTTGCTGATCCTGGTGGCAGTGTTTGGCGCTACCCTGTCTTACGTGCTGATGATGGCTGCGCACATCACCCTGCGCATCCGCCGGCCAAAGATGGAACGCCCCTACCGCACCCCGGGTGGCATCTTTACTTCCGGCCTGGCGCTGGTGCTGGCGTGTATCGCCGTGGTCGCCGGATTCCTGGTTGACCCGCGGGTAGTCATTGGCGCTGCAGTGATCTATGCGGTATTAATTGCCTACTTTGCTTTCTACAGCCGCCACCACCTGGTCGCGGGCACACCGGAAGAGGAATTCGCCGCGATCCAGAAGGCCGAAGAGGCCCTGCACTGATCGCCGCCACCCGCCGCGGGGCAACCCGCGGCTCTGGAGATTCTGTATGGCAAGTTTCGTACACACGGTCGGCCATCTGGTCTACCGCTTCGACAGCCTCAAGGAAGTGATGGCCAAGGCCAGCCCGGCACGCTCCGGGGACTGCCTGGCAGGTGTCGCGGCCAGCAACGACGGCGAGCGCGTCGCCGCGCAGATGGCGTTGGCCAATATTCCGCTGACGCACTTTCTCAATGAAGCACTGATCCCTTACGAAGCAGATGAAGTTACCCGCCTGATCATCGACACCCACGATGCCCAGGCCTTCGCCCCGGTCAGCCACCTGACCGTGGGTGGCCTGCGCGACTGGCTGCTGAGCGAGGAAGCCGACGAAAGCAGCCTGCGCGCCCTGGCGCCCGGGTTGACCCCGGAAATGGCCGCTGCCGTGTCGAAGATCATGCGCGTGCAGGACCTGGTGCTGGTGGCGCAGAAAATCCGCGTGGTCACCCGGTTCCGCGGCACCATGGGCCTGCGCGGGCGCCTGTCGACCCGGCTGCAACCCAACCACCCGACAGACGAACCGGCCGGTATTGCCGCCAGCATTCTCGACGGTTTGCTGTACGGCAACGGCGACGCCATGATCGGTATCAACCCGGCCACCGACAGCATCGCTTCGATCTGCGCCCTGCTGGAAATGCTCGACGCCATCATCCAGCGCTACGACATCCCCACCCAGTCCTGCGTACTGACCCACGTCACCACCTCGATCGAAGCGATCAACCGCGGCGTGCCACTGGACCTGGTGTTCCAGTCCATCGCCGGCACAGAGGCGGCCAACGCCGGCTTCGGCATCAACCTGAACGTGTTGCAGGAAGGCTACGAAGCAGGGCTGTCGCTGAAACGTGGCACCCTCGGGCAGAACCTGATGTATTTCGAAACCGGCCAGGGCAGTGCGCTCTCGGCCAACGCCCACCACGGCGTCGACCAGCAGACCTGCGAAACCCGCGCCTATGCCGTGGCTCGTCACTTCAAGCCGTTCCTGGTCAACACCGTGGTCGGTTTCATTGGCCCGGAATACCTGTACAACGGCAAGCAGATCATCCGCGCCGGCCTCGAAGACCATTTCTGCGGCAAACTGCTGGGCGTGCCGATGGGTTGCGATATCTGCTACACCAACCATGCCGAAGCCGATCAGGACGACATGGACACCTTGCTGACGCTGCTGGGTGTGGCCGGCATCAACTTCATCATGGGCATCCCCGGCTCCGACGACATCATGCTCAACTACCAGACCACCTCGTTCCATGACGCGTTGTACGCGCGCCAGACCCTGGGCCTGAAGCCCGGGCCGGAATTCGAGGCATGGCTGGCCCGCACCGGTATCTTCACCCAGGCAGATGGCCGGGTGCGCTTCGGTGACAACCTGCCGCCGGCCTTCCGCCAGGCCTTGGCACAGCTTGCATAGGGATGACCATGGACCATCGCACGCCTACCCCCGACAACCCTTGGCTGGCCCTGCGCAACCTGACCCCGGCGCGCATCGCCCTGGGCCGCACCGGCACCAGCCTGCCGACCGGGGCGCAGCTGGACTTCCAGTTCGCCCATGCCCAGGCACGAGATGCCGTGCACCTGGCTTTCGACCACGCCGGCCTGGCCAGCCAGCTGAGTGACCGCGGGCGCGAGAGCCTGGTGTTGCATAGCGCTGCCAGCGACCGCCACCAGTACTTGCAGCGCCCGGACCTTGGCCGGCGGCTGAACGAAGACTCGATTGCGACCCTTCGCCAGCATGCCCAGGCCAACCCCGGTGGCGTCGACCTGGCCATCGTGGTGGCTGACGGCCTCTCGGCACTGGCCGTGCATCGCCACACGCTGCCGTTCCTGACCCGCTTCGACGAACAGGCTGCCGCCGACGGCTGGACCAGCGCTCCGGTGGTGCTGGTGCAGCAGGGCCGTGTGGCAGTGGCCGACGAGGTCGGCGAACTGCTGGGCGCCCGGATGACGGTGATGCTGATCGGCGAGCGCCCGGGGCTGAGTTCACCCGATAGCCTTGGCCTGTATTTCACTTACGCACCCAAGGTCGGCCTGACCGATGCCTACCGCAACTGCATTTCCAATATCCGCCTGGAGGGGCTGAGCTATGGCATGGCGGCGCACCGCCTGTTGTACTTGATGCGCGAAGCCTGCCGGCGCCAGCTTTCCGGGGTGAATCTGAAGGACGAAGCCGAGGTCCATAGCCTGGAGAATGAAGACAGCGCCAATCAGAAAGGTAACTTCCTGCTCGGCAAAGGGTAAAAAACCTGTCACGGAAGGCGGATTGCACTTGTGCCGTGCATTGGGCAGCATGCCCTTGAACGCTGCTGGCATTCCGCTGTTTCCCAAATGGACTCTGAGGGCCGCACATGCGCATCATCAAAGCAACCCTGGAACACCTCGACCTGCTTACCCCGTTGTTCGTCAAATACCGTGAGTTCTACGGGCAACTGCCCTACCCCGACAGCTCGCGCAGCTTTCTGGAGAAGCGACTGAAGCGGGACGAATCGGTGATTTACCTGGCACTTCCGGATGATGACGACGGCAAACTGCTGGGCTTTTGCCAGCTGTACCCGAGCTACTCGTCGCTGTCGTTGAAGCGGGTATGGATTCTCAACGATATCTATGTAGCCGAGGACTCCCGGCGCATGCTGGTCGCCGACCACCTGATTCGCGAAGCGAAGAAAATGGCCAAAGAGACCAATGCCGTGCGCATGCGCGTGTCGACCAGCGCGAACAATGAAGTAGCGCACAAGACTTACGAATCCATCGGTTTTCGTGAGGATACCGAGTTCAAGAGCTACATCCTGCCCATCAGCCAGGATTGACCGGCACCGACCGCTTCGCGGGCACGCCCGCTTCCACAAGCAAGGTAATGATCCTTGTGGGAGCAGGCGTGCCCGCGAAGCGGTTGGTAAAGGAATACCCTTCTACCGTAACCCCCCGCTACAAACTCTCCGGGCATGTTCCTGACTTAGCCGTATAATGGCTCACCTGTCATGTGTGAAAATTTACCCTCCCCCCGGTAACCAAGCCTACGCCCAAGAACACAGGTGCTGTACATGGATTTCAACCCGCTGGACCTTATCCTGCATCTCGATGCCTACCTCGATCTGCTGGTCACCAATTACGGTCCCTGGATCTACGCCATCCTGTTCACCGTGATCTTCTGCGAAACCGGCCTGGTAGTGATGCCATTCCTGCCGGGCGACTCGTTGCTGTTCATCGCCGGCGCCGTGGCGGCGGGTGGCGGCATGGACCCGGTGCTGCTGGCCGGCCTGCTGATGGCCGCTGCAATCCTGGGCGACAGCACCAATTACGTGATCGGCCGAACAGCCGGCGAGCGTTTGTTCAACAACCCCAACTCCAAGATCTTCCGCCGGGACTACCTGCAACGTACCCACGATTTCTATGAACGCCATGGCGGCAAGACCGTGACCATGGCGCGCTTCCTGCCCATCTTGCGCACCTTCGCACCGTTCGTCGCGGGCATCGCTCACATGCACTACCCACGCTTCCTCGGTTTCAGCATTGCCGGTTCGCTGCTTTGGGTCGGCGGCCTGGTCACCTTGGGCTACTTCTTCGGCAACGTGCCGTTCATCAAGCAGCACCTGTCGCTGATGGTGGTGGGCATCATCATCCTGTCGCTGGTGCCGATGATTCTCGGCTTGCTGCGTGGGCGCCTGGGCCGTACGGCCAAGGCTCACTGAACAGGTAAAGAACAAACGGCATGTGGTCATTCAGCGCCTGGCGGCGCAAGCGTACTCTGGCGCGTTACCCGATCACGCCACAGCAATGGCAGACCGTACGCGAGCGGCTGCCGATGCTGGACGGCATCAGCGACGCGGAAGACCGCTGGCTGCGCGAAGCCTGCGTCCTGTTCCTGCTCGACAAGCACCTCACCTGTCTGCCCGGTGTCGAGCTGGACGACGAGCAGCGCCTGATGCTGGCCGCACAGGCACAGTTACCGCTGCTTCACCTGGGTGAGCTGAACTGGTACCAAGGCTTCCACGAAATCATCCTGTACCCCGACGACTTCAAGAGCCCCCAGCGCCACCGCGATGCCAGTGGCGTGGAGCATGTATGGGACGGCGAACACAGCGGCGAGGCGTGGCAGCAGGGGCCGATCATCCTGGCCTGGAACGGCGTGCAGGCCAGTGGTGGCTGGGAGGCTTACAACCTGGTCATCCATGAGCTGGCGCACAAGCTCGACATGCTCAATGGCGATGCCAACGGCCTGCCACCGCTGCACAGCAGCATGCCAGTTGATGAGTGGGCAACAGCCATGCAGCAGGCCTACGACGACCTCAACCAGCAACTGGACGCCAACCCCGACGCCGAAACCGCCATCGACCCCTACGCTGCGGAAAACCCGGCAGAGTTCTTTGCCGTTACCAGCGAGTACTTCTTTAGTGCCCCTGACCTGCTTCATCAGGCTTATCCACAGGTCTACCACCAGTTGTCGCTGTTCTACCGGCAAGACCCGCTGGCACGCCTGTGCCGGCTGCAGGCGGAACACCCCGAGTACTGCGAAAGCCACGCCTGACGGGCCCGCACATCAGGCCAAGCGTGGCGTGCCCCGGCAGAATGTGCCTATAATCGCCGCCACTTTTTGGTCAAACACGGGGGCACTGCCCAATGAGCTACAGCAAGATTCCGGCGGGCAAAGACCTGCCGAACGACATCTACGTCGCCATCGAGATCCCGGCCAACCACGCGCCGATCAAATACGAGATCGACAAGGACAGCGACACGCTGTTCGTCGACCGTTTCATGGCTACCCCAATGTTCTACCCAGCCAACTATGGCTTCATCCCGAACACCCTGGCTGACGACGGTGACCCGCTGGACGTGCTGGTGGTTACCCCTTACCCAGTGGCCCCAGGCTCGGTTATCCGCGCCCGTCCGGTTGGCGTGCTGAACATGACCGACGACGGTGGCGGCGACGCCAAGGTCATCGCTGTTCCTCACGACAAGCTGTCGCAGCTGTACGTTGACGTCAAGGAATACACCGACCTGCCAGCCCTGCTGATCCAGCAGATCGAGCACTTCTTTGCCAACTACAAAGATCTCGAGAAGGGCAAGTGGGTCAAGATCGAAGGCTGGGAAGGCGCCGACGCCGCCCGTGCCGCGATCACCAAATCGGTAGCTGCCTACAAGGGCTGATTCCGATTGCAGGAGAAACCCCGCTTAGGCGGGGTTTTTTTATGCAGGAATGGGCAATACGCACATTACTGGTAATAAATCCTACGCCGTCCTACACCAGAACCTTACAAACAACCACTTTTCATACAAACCCCGTCAACATCCGGTTCATATCCTGTCTGGCAATTCGCCGCTACACTCGCCGCCATGAACACTTCCGGCGACCGCCTCAGGGCCCTGCTCCAAGAATGTGGCCTGACCCCTTCCGATTTCGCCGCCCAGCGCAGCGTCACAGCACAGCACGTCAACAACTGGTTCAAACGCGGTGTGCCTTTGGCCCGGCTGGACGAACTGGCCGATCTGTTCTGTGTGCACCGGCGTTGGCTGCGCACCGGTGAAGGCCCCAAACACCCCAATCCACTCCTGCGCAACGGCCTTCCACGGCCGGCGCCCGCCAACCCGCTTACCCCGCTGACGGAACATCGTGGCCGAGTATTGAAGGTACCCTACTACGAAGTGCGCAACGGCTTGCTGTCGCCGGTGGGCAGCAAGCACCTGCGCTTGCCGGCAAAAGCCCTGAAGGGCTTGGGTGTGCAAGCCGGCAACGCAATCTGCCTGGCAATGCCGACCAGCAACATGCTCCCGCTGATTCCGCTGCAAGCTACGCTGGCCATCGACCTGGGCATGACCCAGGTGGTCGAGGGCGAAACCTATGCCCTGCTGCAAAACGGCATGCTCAGGGTGAACAATCTCAGTCTTGGCCCGCACGACACCCTGTACCTGCACAGCCATGACCGGCGCAACTACACGGTCGAACGCTACACCGCTGCTCAGCGTCAGGCGCAGGGCCTGGAAATTCTTGGTTGGGTCTTCCACTGGTCACATTTCCGCCAGCAGCGGCCCAGCTGAAGCACCCTGTGCAATTTTTTGCTGGGCATCCTGCGCCCGCCCTTGTATGCTACGCCGCACATTAAGCCCCGACCGGCGCGAGCCGCGTTCCAGAGGGCTCGGCGATATCCCACACGGGCATCTGCCATCTCTTTCAGGCCCTTGATGGCCACACAGTTAAGGCGATTGCGGCTTACCATAAATTAGTCGGAAGCGTCCCCGAGAAGCCGGCCACAAGCCGGCTTTTTAATTTTGCAATGCCCCGTCCTGCATAAGGTTGACAGCTCCCGTCGTGCTCAGCCCCCCGCTGTTCACGTTCAGCCCGCAAGCGATTCTGGGGTGTCAGCTTCTTCTTGTCGCGCATATAGATATCAAGTGGATATTTCGAAATCTTCCAATGGAGGTTTTTTTCTGAAGGTGAGCGTTTCGCGCCAGACTATAATAAAACGATTAGATGTGCGCTGACACGTGCGGCCATCCTTGGAGATTGCTTATTACTTATATTTAATCTGTAACGGCTTGATGTAGTGATGAGGACTTAGCATGAACGCCTTATTGAAAGAGCTGCACGCCTATCATCATGAGGTGGCTACCAAAATTACTCAGATCAAAGAATTACTGGAGAGGATAAGGCACGGCTCTGCGGGTGCCGATGACTGCAAGCTGTTGTTTAAGCTACTGGAAGCCTTGCACGGTGATGCAGAGCGGCACCACCATGAAAATGAAGAGCTTATTCGGCTGGTCTTGCTGACAACCGACGCACCGATCCACCAACGGGTCATGGCCATCGAGCAAGATCATAAAGCCTTCACGCGAATTGCCGGACAGCTCAAGATGTTGGAGCAGTCAAAGCAAGAGGCCAGAGTAATCGCCGACACGATCGAAGACTTCATCAAGAAATATTATGACCATATGGATGCCGAGGAGAATATTTTCTTTCCGCTGGCAGACAAGTGGTTGTCAGACACCCAATGGCAGGAAATAAAGCATCAATGGCACCCATCGTAGATTTAATATACCTGAATTAAAAGCAAGCTATTTATTAACACGCGGCCTCACAACTTTATGGCACTGATATCCGATGGTGCAGATACTTTCCCAAGTTTTTCATCATTCAGCCTCAAGGCCGCGCCCTTTGCGGGCGCGGCCTTGAGTTAAGGCGCACCTAGCGGCCACAGACCCCGTCAGAAGTCATACCGCGCCCCAACCATCATGCTGCGCGACGGCCCGTAGAAGTTGAACGTCGAGGTAGACCCCACCCGCGACAGGTAGTCCCGGTCGAACAGGTTGTTGACGTTGAGGGTGGCCGTCAGCTTCGAAGTCACCGGGTAAGACAGCATCGCATCCACCGTCGCGTAGCCCGGCGCGTCGATACGCACGCCGCCGTTTTCGGAGTAGAAGTTGCTCATCGCGGAAATTCCGCCACCAATCGCCAGGCCGGTCAGCGGCCCTTGGCTGATGGTGTACTTGCTCCAAAGCGAAGCCTGGTTGCGCGGCATGATGAAGAACGTGGTTTCGGCGTCCCCCTTGACGGTTTCGGTCTCCATCCACGTGTAGCCAGCCAGCAGTTCCCAGTTTGGCGTCAGCTTGCCGCTTACTTCCACTTCCGCGCCCTTCACGCGGGTCTTGCCGGATGCAACGGAATCGGTAGTGGCCACACCATCAGCATCGTACACGGTGGTAGCGCGGTTCTTGTCGGTCAGGCGGAACACCGAGAAGCGCGTATTCAAGTCGCCGCCAAAGTAGCTGCTCTTGAGGCCGAACTCGTACTGCTCGCCTTCACGCGGTTTCAACACCCGGCCATTGCTGTCGGTGTCGGATTGAGGCTTGAAAACCTGCGAGTAGCTAGCGTACAGCGCGTGGTTCTCGGTCAAGTCATAGACCAGGCCCCCGTACGGGGTGAAGTGGCCGTCCACACGTTTGCTGTCATTGGTCGTAGCACCGCTGCTCAGGGTGGTGGTGTAGAAATCACCGCGATACCAACTGAAACGGCCACCGGCAATCAGCGCAAGGCGCTCGATCGGGCGGAAGGTGACCTTGGAATAAAGGCCGTATTCCTCTTCCTGCATGCCGGTCTCGGTGCTGTAGTTGGGCGACGGTTTGGCGAACTGTTTAGGCGAGTAGGTGTTGACGTTGATGGCACCCAGGTTGGTGGTGCCGTTGAGATACTCGGTGTCGTAGTTCTTGTAGTCGCTGCCCACCACGAACTCGCTGACCTGGCCAAAGGTTTCGAACGGCTGGCTGTAACTGGCGTCCAGCGAGTAGGTGTCCTGAGTGAAATCGCGGGCGCTGGCGCGTTCGGAGTTGGCGCCGGTATTGGCGTTGGTGGCGGTGAAGGCGTAAAGATAATTAGTATCGCGGTGCGAGCCACGGGCAGCGACACGACCATAACCGCCGTTGTCGAAGCGGTGGGTCAGCTCGGCGACCAGGTCGGTGGTCTTGCCATCGAAGTAGTTCCAGTCGGCCCCCAGGAAACGGGAGTGGCTGAAGTCGGGCACTTCACCGGACAACGTGGCCGGATAGCCGTTGTGCGGGGTGATGTTCTTCACCTCGTGCATCAGGCCGAACGACAGCGTGGTGGCCTCGTCCAGGTCGATATCCAGCGCACCGTAATAGCTGTTGCTGGTGTTGGCGTTGTAGTCCACCTCGCCATTGGTGTCGTCACGGGACGCAATGAAGCGCCCGCGCACGCGACCGCCGGCGTCCAGCGGACCGCTCAGGTCGATTTCTTCATGGTTGGTGTCCCAGGTGCCGTAGCTGCCTTCGATATGGCCCTGAAATTCGGCGGTCGGGCGCTTGCGTACCATGTTGACGATACCGCCCAGTTCGCTGGTGCTGCTGAACAGCCCGGCCGGGCCACGCATGATTTCGACACGGTCGAACGCGGCCAGCGACGGTACGGTGCCAAAGATGCTGGCCATGGGGGCCGGCAGGCCATCGATGTTGAATTCGCTGTACTCGTAGCCACGGGCGTAGATCGACGAACGGCCGCTGTCGTTGGTCAGGGTGCGCAGGCCGGCGGTGTACTTGGCCAGGTCATCCAGATGTACGAACTGGCGATCCTTGACGTAGTCCTGGGTGTAGACGGTGATCGACTGCGGAATGTCCTTGAGCGCTGCCGGCGTCTTGGTGCCCACGGTAGCGGCATCGACGCTGTAACCGCCGGTTTCTTCCGAAGGCAGCATGTCGTACAGGCGGTTGCCTTCGATGGTCAATGCAGGCAGATCAAGCGAGGTGTCTTCGGCCGCCGCCTGGGTCGCTACCGTTTCGGCCACTGCCGATAAAGAAAACGGTGCCAGCAACCCCAGCGCCAGCCATCCCCGAACCCGTTGCAAGCTGCCCACACTTTTGAAACCGGTCATGACACACCCTTCGCCCAAATGATATCGAATCGCAAACGAAACAAGTTGCTTTTTGCGAACGATACCGGAGCGAAAACCAGGGTGCAGCAGGATTAACCTTCTTAACACATCAAGGCGTTGCCCTTTCCCTGCAGCCAGTGGGATGATTCGCAACTGATAAAAGTTCTCATCAAGGCTCGCCGTGCCCACCTCACTTCTCCTTGCCGAAGACGACCCACGCCTGCTTCAGGACCTGGAACGCCATTTCCGCAACCGCGGTTTCCAGGTGCACGCCTGCGCCAGCGGCACCCAGGCCCTGAATGCCATACAGCAATCGCAGTTCGAACTGGTGCTGCTGGACATCATGCTGCCAGGCATCGACGGCCTCAGCCTGCTCGATGCCCTGCGCCGCCAGCAGGCAGTGCCGGTCATGCTGATGTCGGCACTAGGGGCCGAGCAGGATCGCATCAGCGGCTTCACCCGTGGTGCAGACGACTACCTGCCCAAGCCCTTCAGCCTGGCGGAGCTGGACGCTCGGGTGGATGCCTTGCTGCGTCGCGTAGCATTCGATCGTGGTACCGCGCTGCGTGCCGACGTGGGGGAGGTGATGCTGGACCACGACCGCCAGGACGTTATCCACAACGGCAACGCCGCTGGCCTTACCGCTTCCGAATTCCGCTTGCTGGTCACGCTGCTGGCCCACCCCGACGAAGCGTTGAGCAAGCCCTTCCTGTACCAGACCGTGCTGCACAGGGCCTATACCCGACTGGACCGAGGCCTGGATGTGCATGTGTGCAACCTGCGCCGCAAACTGGCCGACATCAGCGCCCAGCACCTGCAGATCCAGGCCGTGCGTGGCCAAGGGTACATCCTGGTCGACACGGAGCAGGCCTGATGCGTCGCCACCCGTTGCTGTGGAAACTGGCCTTGCTGCAAGTCAGCTTCTGCCTGTTGCTGATCTGGCTCATCTGGACCTGGGGCCTTTCGGTGGAACGCAGTACCTATTTTCTGTCCCCGGCCGATCAGGACTACCTGGCACGTTATGCTCAACAGGCCGAACAGGCGTTGGAGCAGGACGGCGCGGTCGGCATCGAAGCCTGGCGCAAGCAGGTGGAACGGGCCGAGGACACCTGGGTGGCCGTGATCGGTCCATACCTTCAGAGCCTTGGCACCACGCCGCTGAGCGCCGAGGAAGCCAGCCACCTGACATTCATGCGCAAGCTCGACTGGCCGATGAGCCGGCGCCTGCAGGATGAACTGCCCTACGTCAGCATCGAATTTCCGCAACACCCCGAGCATGGCCGCCTGGTGCTGCAACTGCCCGAACGGCTGCTACCCACTGGCCTGACACCCTGGACCCATGTGGTCACGCATGGCGTTGCCCCCGCACTGCTGGCCCTGCTGCTAGGCCTTGCGCTATACCGGCATCTTGTCGTGCCGCTGAACCGCCTGCGCGACCGCGCCGACGCCCTGCGGGCCGATGACCTGGACAGCCCCGCCCTGCCTCTGCAGGAACGCCGTGATGAGCTGGGTGAGCTGGCTCAGGCCTTCGAGCACATGGCCGGGCGCCTGCGTCAGAGTCTTGAGCAACAACGCCTCCTGTTGCGCACGCTGTCTCACGAATTGCGCACGCCGCTGGCGCGGCTGCGCATCGCCCATGACAGCGACTTGCCACCGCCGCAGTTGCGCGAGCGCCTGGACCGTGAGGTGGGGGACATGCAGAAGCTGCTGGAAAACACCCTCGACCTGGCCTGGATGGACACCGAACAGCCCAGCCTGGCGACCGAGCCGGTATTGGTACTTTCCGTGTGGGAAGCCTTGTGCGAGGACGTCTGCTTCGAAAGCGGCTGGGACCGTGCGCGCCTGCCGTGTTCACTTGGCACCGACTGCCTGGTGCAGGCCCATCTGGACAGCCTGGCCCAAGCCCTGGAAAACCTGTTGCGCAATGCCATTCGCCACTCGCCGACCGAAGGCCGGATCAGCCTCGATGGCTGGCGCTCAGGCGCATGCTGGCACCTGCGCCTGAGCGACCAGGGGCCAGGCGTACCTGATACCGACCTTGAGCGCATCTTCAAGCCCTACCAGCGCCTGGCCGACAGTGGCGCAGGCTTCGGCCTGGGCCTGGCTATCGCCCGTCGCGCCATCGAACTGCAAGGCGGGCGGTTGTGGGCCAGCAATGGGCACCCGGGCCTGTGTCTGCACATGACCTTGCCTGCGGCCTGAGATTGTTTAGAAAGTTAATGCGCTTTACGCTCGATCGGGACTGGTTATCATCTGGGCGCTCAAACCTTGCGCTCCTTGCAAAGCCCTGACGAGACGCCCGATGAGCAAGAACACCCTGATGCTGGCCTTGGCACTTGCCCTGGCGGCCCCTCTTGTCCTGGCCCAGCCCGAGCATGACCAGAAGATGGACACGTCGGTGTTACAGCGCCAGGACCTGGCCTATCACTTCAGCCAGCTTGATCTGGACTCGGCCGATGGCCTGCGTCACTACCGCCTGTGGGTTGGCAAGCCGAATCGTCCAGCGCCGGCATCGGGGTACCCGGTGCTGTGGATGCTCGATGGGAATGCTGCGCTGGGGACGCTGGATCAGCAGCAACTGGACAGGCTCGCAGCGGGCCAGGCGCCCCTGCTGGTGGCGGTGGGTTATCCGACCGAACTGCGCATCGACAGGGCCGGCCGCACGCTGGACTACACCCCGGCGCTGCCGGAGCAGGCGCAGCAGCGTGACCCACTGACCGGCCAGCCCAGCGGCGGGGTCGATGCGTTCCTGAAGCTTCTGACCGGGCGCATGCGCACGATGGTGTCGGCTGTGGCGCCGATCGATCCGCAACGACAGACGCTATGGGGGCACTCCTATGGTGGCCTGGCCGTGCTTCACGCACTGTTTACCCGCCCCGGCGCATTCAGCCTTTACGCTGCTGCCAGCCCGTCACTGTGGTGGCGCGATGGCGTGATTGTCCGGGAGGCGCAAGGACTTCCCTCACGCCTGGGCGAGGCGCGCCCGCACCTGTTGCTGATGCGCGGCGGGCAGGAGCCCGCCAGCCCGCATGGTTCGCCGCACGAGAACGACGAGTTGCCTGCGCGCCAACTGGCGGCAGATCTGGCCGCGATCAAAGGCCTCGACGTGCGCTTTGAGCGCTTCGAGGGTCTGGGGCATGGGCCCATGCTGGGCGCCTCCCTGCGCAGGGTGATCGAAGGCATGTCTGGCCAGTGACCAGCCCTGTGCCTGCCCGGCTCAACGTTGCGCGTACTTGAGCACGTACAGGCACAGCTCGCGGTAGACATCGACAGGCAACTGCGACATCAGCCTCTGAGCCTGGCCGAGGGTTTTGCAATTGAGTTCGGCCATCGCCCGACGGTGTTCCGAACCCAGCAGGCCGGCATGCACCACCTGCGCATACTGAATATAGGAACAGGGGAAATCGGCCTGGGGACTGCGCTGGACCTTGAAGTTGATCTTCAGGTCTGCCCCGCGGAAGAATGCTCTGCCCTGGTAGGTCTGCTGGGGCACGAGGAGCCCTTTTTCAGGACAGGTGCTGTGACAGACCGGCAGACTGTTCTTTTCCGTCTCCAGGCCACGTCGATAGATCACGATTTCAGAACCCGGTACCTCGATACAGGCGTTTTCGAAAGCATCGATGATGGACCTGCCATTGATTTGCGCCTCTTCGATCTGCGTCAGGCTGACCACACGCTCGATCTCATGATTGGCAACGCTGTTGACCACACGGTCCAGGGTCGACCAGTGGCTGAACTCTTTCTGACACGCTACCAGATGAACCTCGCTCTGATAGCCCTGCCGGGCGGCTTCAGGTGGAAAATCAGCGAAATGAGGGCTGTCGAGCGCGGTCTCCATGATGATGTTGTATTTGTTTTCCATCGCATACGTGCAAACCATGGCCCCCAGCCGCCAGATGAACGACTCGGTATGCTCGTAGACATGCAGCACGCCTTTGTCTTCCATCGCCCGATAATGAGGGTGCAGTTCACGAAAATGGGTTTCGTAAAGGCGAACATAATTGTCGTAGCGCCCGCTCTTCAACAGCGTTTTTTCCAGCAAGTACGTTTTACCCGAGCCCTGTGCACCGGCAATGATGAGCATTTTGGGCTTGAGCACGCCGTCGACGTAGTCGCGTTTCTTGTCGAACAATGTGTCGGCGACCTTTCTGAATGCGAGATGGAGATCGGTATCGGTAAAAGGATAGAGAAAGGACATGACGGTTCGTTTCCTAGGCTTGCCAAAGTGACCGTCACGAAGGTAGGCGCTGCGGCAGGTGAAAAGGGGTAGATGGTTACTGCTGCAAGTCTCGTCGAAGGTAGTAGAACCGCGGGTTGCCACTGGGGTGGCCCTGTGCTGTATGCTTGGTCGGTCTTCAGGGCGGGGTGTAAGTCCCCACCGGCGGTAAATCGAAAGATAAGCCCGCGAGCGCCCCGACCATGTCGGGGGTCAGCAGATCTGGTGCAACTCCAGAGCCGACGGTCATAGTCCGGATGAAAGAAGGCGTCATGCAGGGGCCATCCGGGCGCCCTTGCGCGCGCATTTTGTTCGCCCCGAGACGTTCATCGATCATTCACGAGGAGCGTTTCATGTTCACCCAGCACCACGCGCAATTCCCCAATGTTTCCGCCGCCATCGCCGCCTTCCAGGCCGGGCGCCCTGTACTGTTGCTCGACGATGACGACCGCGAGGACGAAGCGGACATCATTGCCGCCGCCGAGAACATTTCGCTGCAGACCATGGCCATGATGATTCGCGATTGCAGCGGCATCGTCTGCCTGTGCCTGGACGAAGCCACCGTCGACGAACTGCAGCTGGCACCCATGGTGCAGAACAACCAGGCCCGTCATGGGACCGGCTTCACCGTCACCATCGAGGCGGCGGAAGGGATCACAACCGGGGTTTCGGCCCAGGATCGTATTACCACCATTGCCGCAGCACTGAGTTCCAGCGCCGAACAGCGCCATATCGTCAGCCCGGGGCATGTTTTTCCGCTGCGCGCCCGCAATGGCGGCGTGCTGACCCGCCGTGGACACACCGAAGGTTCGGTAGACCTGGCGCGCCTGGCCGGCCTGCGCCCGGCAGCGGTCTTGTGCGAGCTGATGAACCCCGATGGCAGCATGGCCCGTGGTGAGCAGGTGGCGGTATATGCACGGCAGTACAATTTGCCGGTGCTGACCATCGAGGAGCTGGCGCGGTACCGTGAGGCGATGCTTGAACGGGAAGCAGAGCCGGCCTGATCCGAACCGGGACGCTTTGCGGTCCTTGTGTGAGCGGCCCTTTCGCTACACAGGGCCGCTGCTCCGTCGGTCTGCATAAGCCGAGCAGTTGCCGGAAGTTTGCTACCCCTGCCCCGCTCTGCTAGTGTCGCGCCGTTCTGAATGCCACCGAGACAGTCGCCATGGCCCGCAAAAAAGCCTCCCTCGATTTCGAGCAATCCCTCGCAGACCTGCAAGCACTGGTCGAGCGCCTGGAGAACGGCGAGTTGTCGCTGGAAGAGTCGCTGGCCGCCTTTGAACAAGGCATCGCCCTGACACGTGACTGCCAGGGCGCCCTGGCCCAGGCCGAACAGAAGGTGCAAATTCTGCTGGAGCGCGACGGTGAACTGGCTGCCCAGCCCTTCGACGCGGAGCCGGAAGCATGATTGGCACCTACCAGGCCGGTTGCCAGGCGCGAGTCGACGCAGCCCTCGAACCGCTGTTCATCGCCCCGAGCAAAGAGCTGGAACGCCTTTACGCCGCCATGCGCTACAGCGTGATGAACGGCGGCAAACGCGTGCGCCCGCTGTTGGCCTATGCGGCCTGCGAAGCCTTGGGCGCCCCGGCCGAACAGGCCAACGGCGCAGCCTGCGCGGTAGAGCTGATCCATGCTTACTCGCTGGTGCATGACGACCTCCCGGCCATGGACGACGACGACCTGCGTCGCGGCCAGCCGACCACCCACAAGGCTTTTGACGAAGCGTGCGCAATCCTCGCGGGCGACGGTTTGCAGAGCCTGGCTTTCAGTGCCCTGCTCGACCCATGCCTGAGCCCTCAGATCGACAGCATTCGTCTGGCCATGGTTCAGGTACTGGCCAAAGCTGCCGGCCCGGCCGGCATGGTTGGCGGCCAGGCCATCGATCTCGGTTCGGTGGGCCAGAAGCTGGACCAGCAGGCGCTGGAGTTCATGCACCGGCACAAGACCGGCGCGCTGATCGAAGCCAGTGTACGCCTCGGCGCCCTGGCCAGTGCCCGTGCCGAACCGGCGCAGCTGGATGCCCTGCAGACTTATGCACAGGCCATTGGCCTGGCATTCCAGGTGCAGGACGACATCCTCGACGTGGAAAGCGACACTGCTACCTTGGGCAAACGCCAAGGTGCAGACATAGCGCGTGACAAACCGACCTACCCGGCCCTGCTGGGCCTGGAAGCCGCCAAAGTCTATGCAATCGAACTGCGCGACCAGGCGCTGGCTGCACTGCAAGGGTTCGGCGAAACGGCCGAACCGCTGCGGGCCTTGGCGCGTTACATCGTCGAACGCCGTAACTAAAAAGCTTCACCTATCCCTGTAGGAGCGGGTTTACCCGCGAATGCGATCTTGAATTTGCCGACGCATTCGCGGGTAAACCCGCTCCTACAGAGGGCCGCGTAACCTGTGGTCGAATGGGCACTTTTCCCACAATGGGGTAAACTGCCGCGTCTTCACAAACCTATAACGACTCGCCTGATGCCCACGACGTTTCAAGAGATCCCCCGCGAACGCCCGGTCACGCCGTTGCTCGACCGCGCTGACACGCCTGCCGGCCTGCGCCGGTTGGCCGAAGCCGACCTGGAAACGCTGGCCGACGAACTGCGCCAGGAATTGCTCTACACCGTCGGGCAGACCGGTGGGCATTTTGGTGCCGGTCTGGGCGTGATCGAGCTGACCATCGCCCTGCACTACGTGTTCGACACCCCGGACGACCGGTTGGTGTGGGACGTGGGGCACCAGGCCTACCCGCACAAGATCCTCACCGGGCGCCGTAACCGCATGCTCAGCCTGCGCCAGAAGGACGGCATCGCGGCGTTCCCGCGCCGCAGCGAAAGCGAGTACGACACCTTTGGCGTTGGCCACTCCAGCACCTCGATCAGCGCCGCGCTGGGCATGGCCATTGCTGCCCGCCTGCAGAACAGCGCACGCAAGTCGATCGCGGTGATCGGTGATGGCGCGCTGACCGCCGGCATGGCATTCGAGGCGTTGAACCACGCCCAGGAAGTCAATGCCGACATGCTGGTGATCCTCAACGACAACGACATGTCGATTTCGCGCAACGTCGGCGGCCTGTCCAACTACCTGGCCAAGATCCTCTCCAGCCGCACCTACGCGAGCATGCGCGAAGGCAGCAAGAAAGTGCTGTCGCGACTGCCAGGCGCCTGGGAAATTGCCCGTCGCACCGAGGAATACGCCAAGGGCATGCTGGTGCCAGGCACGCTGTTCGAGGAACTGGGCTGGAACTACATCGGCCCGATCGACGGCCACGACCTGCCCACCATGATCGCCACCCTGCGCAACATGCGTGACCTGAAAGGCCCGCAGTTCCTGCATGTGGTGACCAAGAAGGGCAAAGGCTTCGCCCCTGCCGAGATTGACCCGATCGGCTACCACGCCATCACCAAGCTGGAGCCGGCCGACAAGCCGGCTGCGCCGAAGAAAGCCAGCGGCCCGAAATACTCCGCGGTGTTCGGCCAGTGGCTGTGCGACATGGCCGCCGCCGACAACCGCCTGGTGGGCATTACCCCGGCAATGAAGGAAGGCTCGGACCTGGTCGACTTCAGCGAGCGCTACCCTGAGCGCTACTTCGACGTTGCGATCGCAGAGCAACATGCCGTGACCTTGGCGGCCGGCATGGCCTGCGAGGGCAGCAAGCCGGTGGTGGCGATCTACTCCACTTTCCTGCAGCGTGCCTACGATCAGCTGATCCACGACGTGGCGGTGCAGAACCTCGACGTGCTGTTCGCCATCGACCGCGCCGGCCTGGTCGGCGAGGACGGCCCGACCCACGCCGGCAGCTACGACCTGTCGTACCTACGCTGCATCCCGGGCATGCTGGTGATGACCCCCAGCGACGAGAACGAACTGCGCAAGATGCTCAGCACCGGCCACCTGTACAACGGCCCGGCCGCTGTACGGTACCCGCGTGGTACCGGCCCGAATGCGCCGATCAGCGGTGACCTGCAACCACTGGAGATCGGTAAAGGCGTGGTCCGCCGCCAGGGCGAGAAAGTGGCCCTGCTGGTGTTCGGCGTACAACTGGCCGAGGCCATGCAAGTGGCCAAACAGATCAACGCCACGGTGGTCGACATGCGCTTCGTCAAGCCGTTGGACGAGGCGCTGGTGCTGGAGCTGGCAGGCAACCATGAGCTGCTGGTAACCATCGAAGAGAACGCCATCATGGGTGGCGCGGGCGCTGCGGTGGGTGAGTTCCTTGCCAGCCAGGCAGTGCTTAAGCCGCTTCTGCACCTGGGGCTGCCGGATATCTATGTCGAGCATGCCAAGCCTGCGCAAATGCTGGCTGAGTGCGGGCTGGATGCAGCCGGGATCGAGGCTTCGGTGAAGGCTCGCATGGTCAAGCTCGGGCTCTAGGGCGCTTTCGCGGGTAAACCCGCTCCTACGACGGCCTGCGCCCGATCACCGATGTGTGCTCACTGTAGGAGCGGGTTTACCCGCGAATACGGTAGCGGCGGCGACGGTGAACGGCTGGTGAAAATTGGCTAGCAGGCCCGGCCCTTTCGCGGGTGAACCCGCTCCTACGGCGGGCTGCGCCCGATCACCGATGTGTGCCCACTGTAGGAGCGGTTTTACCCGCGAATACGATAGCGGCGGCGACGGTGAACGGCGGGTGAAAATTGGCCAGCAGGCCCGGCCCTTTCGCGGGTGAACCCGCTCCTACGGCGG
>NZ_JBICJR010000031.1:0-111173 GCF_043103245.1 Pseudomonas sp. YQ_6 | reverse complement strand
ACCGTATTCGCGGGTAAACCCGCTCCTACACACATGCAAAGGCCGTCGTAGGAGCGGGTTCACCCGCGAATGGGCCGGCCTTGCTGGCCAATCTCCACCCGCCGTTCACCGTTGCCGCCGCCACCGTATTCGCGGGTAAACCCGCTCCTACACACATGCACAGGCCGTCGTAGGAGCGGGTTTACCCGCGAAGAGGACGGGCCTGCTGGCCAATCTCCCCCCGCCGTTCACCATTGCCGCCGCGAAGAGACCGGCACAGGACGAAATATATCCTACTGTTCGCGGCGAATTTTCCTACCTGATTATCAGGTCAAGTCCTACAGCTCCGCTGCCGATGGGCAGAGATGTGATGCCAGCCATGCGCCTGCATCCTTTCTCTCACTCGCTCGGAGATTCCCCATGCTTGGCTCCCTCAACCGCAAGCTCGGCAACATCAGTGTCGCCGCCAAGCTGGCCCTCGGCTTCGCCGTGGTCCTGCTGCTCACCCTGGCCACCACCATCAGCGGCTGGCGTGCCTTGGATGGTGCCATCGTGCGCTCACAGCAACTCAGCGAAATAGGCCTGATCAACGACCTGACAAAAGACCTGCGCGCGGAACGCATCACCTACCGCGTGCTCAACGACGATGCCAGCAGAGCGCGCATCAGCAATATCCTCGACCAGCTCAACAGCATGCTCACTACCCTGCAACAACGCAGCAACGTCGATGAGTCACGGCAGTTGCTGACAGAAAAAATGGCATTGTTGCAGAGCCTGCGCGACAACTTCAGCGAACTGCAGCGCAGCGTCGCCAGCCGTGTAGCCCTGCGCGAAGCCCTGCAGTCGCAGGAGCATGCACTCAGCGAGGCGATTGACCAACTGCAGACCCAGGCCTTGCTGAAAATGCCTGACGACAGTCAGCAAAGTGGTGTGCTGGGCCTGATGGACACCCTCAGCCGGCATGTCGAAGGTGCCAACCAGCAAAGCCTGGTTCCAGCCTACACCTTCGTCCCGGTCGAGGATTTTGCCAAAGTCGGTGATAACGCCCTCGACGCCGCCGACAGTAGCCTTGCGCAACTGCTTGAAGGCCTTGCGCCGTTGGGCTTGCCACGCGCCATCAGTGAGCAACCGGGTGTCGAGCTGAGCAAGTACCGCACCAGCCTGGATCAGTATCGCCGCGCCGCCGTACGTGTCGAGCAGTTGCAGAACAACATGGAAAACATGGGCAATGAGCTACGAACAGTGAGCCTCGAACTGGGCAAACGCAAGGTCGAACAACGCGACAGAGAGGCCTTGGCCGCCCGGTCGCTGCTGACCAGTGTGGCGCTGTTGGCAATGGTGGTAGGGGCGCTGGCCGCCTGGCTGATCACCTTGCAGATCACCCAGCCATTGCGCCAGACGCTGGCTGTGGCCGCGCGCATCGCCAAGGGGGATCTGAGCCAGGTCGACACCGTGCAACGTCGCGACGAGATGGGCCAGCTGCAAACCAGCATGCGCGAGATGACCTTGAGCCTGCGCGAGCTGATCGGTGGCATTGATCAGGGTGTCGGCCAGCTGTCACAGGCCGCCACGCAGTTGGCGGCCAGTAGCGAAGACACCAAGCTGCGCATCAATCAGCAGCGCGAGGAAACTGACCAGGTGGCCACTGCCATGAACCAGATGAGCGCCACTGTGCAGGAAGTGGCACAGAACGCCGAGCAAGCCTCGCTGGCCGCCACCAATGCAGACCAGCAGGCTCAGGTGGGTGACCAGGTAGTAGCCGAAGCCATCGGCCGTATCGAACAACTGGCCGGGCAGATGGACCATTGCCTGGCGGCCATGCAGCACCTGGCAGGCGAGAGCCAAAGGATTGGCAGCATTCTCGATGTGATCAAGTCGGTGTCCGAACAGACCAACCTGCTGGCGCTGAACGCAGCGATCGAAGCGGCGCGGGCCGGTGAAGCCGGCCGCGGCTTTGCCGTAGTGGCCGATGAGGTGCGTGGTCTGGCACAGCGCACGTCGACGGCGACCGAAGAGATCGGCCAACTGATAGACAGTCTGCACAACGGTACCGACGAAGTGACTCGCTTGCTGGACAGCAGCAAGAGCCTGACCGAACAGAGCGTGGAGCTGAGCCGCAGGGCCGGGCACGCACTGAGCCAGATCACCGACACGGTATCGAGCATTCAGGGCATGAACCAGCAGATTGCCACCGCCAGTGAAGAGCAGAGCGTGGTGGCCGAGCAGATCAACCGAAGTGTGATCAATGTTCGGGATGTTTCAGATCAGACCAGTGCGGCCAGTGAGCAGACGGCCGCCTCGAGTGGAGAGCTGGAGCATCTGGGGCAGCAATTGCGGGGGATGGTTGGGCGGTTCAGCATCTGAGGTTAGCGGGGCTGCTTTGCAGCCCCTCGACCGTTCAAACCGGGCTTTGGCATAAAGAATTACCGGAGCGCACCAACCTGGCATTTTTGTCAGTTGTCGGGGCTACCTTGCTGCCCGCATCCTTGAGGTCATGATTCAACAGGGAATCTTCTCATGGCTAATCGTCAGTTACGCTTTTATGAGCATGATCGGCTCGCATCTATTGGAGTGCCCGGTAGTTCAATAAGAGTGATGACCGCGGCCGGCACTCCGCTGTGCCAGCTAGGGGGGTCACCCTTTACCGAGACCAACCTGATTGCTGTGGACAGAGCAAAGTCCGTGTTGGTTTCGACCCAGAGTTCTGCCATCAACAGCGTGACATACTGTGCTTATGGAAATTACGGCACTGGGCCTTTACCTGTAACACTAGGCTTCAACGGAGAGCATCTGGAAGATTTCGGCGTGTACTTGTTAGGCCGTGGAGAACGTGGATACAGCCCCCGTCTTAGGCGATTTATTTCTGCCGATCGTGCCAGCATTTTCTTGGCCGGAAATCTTAATACATATGCTTACACTGCGGGAGACCCGATTAATTATAATGATCCTTCAGGAAATGCCCGTGGACTTATAGCGCGCTACAAGAATTGGAAAGCTGGAAAGTCTCTAGTCAAAGCCTCAAAGAATTTGAAACATCACATAGACAGCACTGAAAACTTAAAGTTTAACGTCGGAAACGAAGAAAGAAAAGACGTTCAGATACAGCGAGATATTCAAACGATTGATACCAAACTCCAAGAAACAAATGAGGAAATGTTAGCGTTCATGGACGATATGAGCAAAATGGATGGCACAGTCATATACGAAAATAGCAAGCACGGCGTAAAGGCAAGTTACTTATACGCAGGTTACGCCGATAAAGCGTCCGGATTGAAGAATCTTGCAGCCGAGCATGACCAGTTGACTACAAAGCGCCTCGAACTAGAGCAAACACCGTCGAAAGTTGAGGCAGCAAAGTGGCGAGTTAAACATAACAAAATAGCAATTCAGGCAGCGCGCAGCCGTCTAGATTACCTAGCAGAGAAATATCCTCATGTAGTTTCAAAAGCAATTAGAAAAATCACTTAAGCCACATGCCACGCAATTATTCATTTGCCAGCTGTATTCCAAATCAACGGATGAGTGAAATAGCCAACCCGCAGGAAGCGAGCTCCGGGGTTGGCTACGCTCTACCGCCCACCAAGTTTCACAATACCTGGCGCAGGAACGCCTGCGCACGCGGGTCCTTCGGCGCATCGAAGAACGCGCCTGGCGCGGAATCTTCCAGCAGCTTGCCATGGTCGAAGAACAGCACGCGGTCGGCCACTTCGCGGGCAAAGCCCATTTCGTGGGTGACGCAAACCATGGTCATGCCTTCCTGGGCCAGGGTCTTCATCACGTCCAGCACCTCACCGACCATTTCCGGGTCAAGCGCCGAGGTCGGCTCGTCGAACAGCATCACTTTCGGGTCCATCGCCAGGGCCCGGGCAATCGCCACCCGCTGTTGCTGGCCGCCAGACAAGCGCGACGGGTACTCGTTGGCCTTCTGCGAAATACCCACCTTCTCCAGCAACGCCCGGGCCTTGGCTTCACGCTCGGCCTTGTTGCGCTTGCGCACCACCTTCTGCGCCAGGCACAGGTTTTCCAGCACGGTCATGTGCGGAAACAGGTTGAAGTGCTGAAACACCATGCCGACTTCGCGGCGGTAGGCATTGATGTCGGTCTTGGGGTCGGCCAGTTGCAGGCCATCGATGGCCACATGGCCTTGGTCGAAATGCTCCAGGCCATTGAGGCAGCGCAGGAACGTCGATTTGCCCGACCCCGACGGGCCGAGCACGACCACCACTTCGCCCTTGGCGACCTGAGTGGTGACGTTATCCACAGCCCTTACCACCTGGCCACGGGTGTCGAAGACTTTCAGCAGGTCACGGACTTCAATCACTTTGCGCAAGCCTCCGCTCGAGCCGGCTGGCAATGTGCGACAGCGGCAGGTTGATCAGCAGGTACAGGCCTGCCACGCAGAACCAGATCTCGAAGGTAGAGAACGAGGTGGTGATAGCCTCACGGCCACTCTTGGTCAGCTCGGTGATGGCGATCACCGACACCAGCGATGTGTCCTTGACCAGGCTGATGAACTGGCCAGCCAGGGGCGGAAGCACGCGCTTGAACGCCTGCGGCAAGATCACATGGCGCATCGACTGGCCTGCGTTCAGGCCCAGCGACCGGGCAGCCTCGTTCTGGCCCTTGGCAATCGACTGCACGCCAGCACGGACGATTTCGGCCACGTAAGCACCGGTGAACAATGCCAGGGCCGCTACCCCGGCAAACTCGCGGGACAGGTTGAGCACGGTGCCGATGAAGAAGTAGAAGATGAAGATCTGCACCAGCAGCGGCGTGCCGCGCACCAGCTCGACATACACGGTCGACAGGTCGCGCAGGGTCGGGTTGTTCGACAACCGGCACAATCCGGCGAACAGGCCGATCACCAGGCCCAGCGCCCCGGACACCACCGAGATCCACAAGGTGGTCCACAGGCCCCATGCCAGCGGGCCAGCGGCCCAATGGCGGGTTACCCCAATCTGGTCGCCTTCGGCAACATCGTCGCCGCGGCTCAGTTGCAGGCTGTCCTTGGCCACATCGAGCACTTGCTCGGCACCATTTTCGTCCTTCAGCGTGACGCGGGCGTTGTCACCGGAGATGACGATTTCCTGCACAGTGCCGTAGCCGGCAGCGCGTTGTGTTTCCTCGGCCTTGTAGGCGAAGTACTGCGGTACGCGGTTCCAGCGCCACTCGTAGGAAATCATCGAGGTGGCCATGTAAAGGCTGAGCGCCAGGCCTACCAGGACCAGGGCGGTCAACCCATGCCAAGGCCACTGGGCTTTCTTGTGTTTGATCACGTGGGGTACTTCCGTAAATGCGAACGCGCAGGGTTTGCCTGCGCGTCGGGGTCATAAAGCCGGGCTTGTGGCCTGAGCCTTATTCCATTTCCTTCAGCCAGTCCTTGTTCTTGAACCACTTGTCGTGAATACGATCGTAGGTCCCGTCGTGCTTGATCTGGTGCAGGAAGTTGTTGATGAAGTTGATGCTGTCGTAGTCGCCTTTCTTCAGGCCGAAGGCCAGCGGCTCGTAGGTGAAGGGCTCGTCGAGGAACAGCAGCTTGCCGGCGCCGGCTTTATCCACCGCCACCACGTTGTACGGCGCGTCATAGACAAAGGCGTCGGCCTTGCCGTTGACCACGTCCATGACGGCTTCCTGCTCGTTGTCGTAACCGTGGTACTTGGCTTTGCTGATCAGCTTTTTGGACACCATTTCGCCGGTGGTGCCAAGCTTGGAGGTCAGGCGGTACTTCTCGTTGTTCAGGTCCTTGTACGACTTGATCTCGCCAGCCAGCTCCTTGCGGATCAGCAGGGTCTGGCCAACCACGATGAAGGGTTCGCTGAAGTTCAGACGCAGGTTGCGCTCCTGGGTCAGGGTCATGCCGCTGCCGATCATGTCGAACTTGTCGGTCAGCAGGGCCGGGATGATGCCGTCATAGGCGGTGGACACGGCCTCGAACTTCACGCCCATGGACTTGGCCATTGCCTTGAGGATATCGACTTCGAAGCCGATGATCTCGCCACGCTTGTTGGTCATCTGGAACGGCATGTAAGTCGGGTCCATGCCCACCCGCAGGGTGCCGCGCTTGACCGCGTCATCGATGGCGCCCGCCTGTGCCGCGGTCACGGCGACCAGGGCGGTCACACCGACCAGCAGTCGCGAAAGGTATTTCTTGATCATCACCAAGTCCCCTAGCAAGAAAAGTAGCGAATCTTATTGTGTTGGCACGGCCGTACTGGCCGAAGCGTCGTATCGGAGAGGGATGCTAACGCATGGCGGCCCGTGGACCTAGAGCTGCGGGGGGACTTTGTTGGCCAAAATGAGGGGGCCAGGCCAAAAAGCTTCGCGGGTGAACCCGCTCCTACAAGGGAATGTGTATCCCTGGCAGGAGCGGGTTCACCCGCGAAGAGGCCCGATCAGGCCCCCGTAGGAGCGGGTTTACCCGCGAAGAGGCCCGATCAGGCGCCGACGAGTGCCGGTTGGCCTGCGTTTTCCGGGTGCAACGGCAACAGCGGCGAATGCGGGTCATTGTTGATCGACGCACGCCACACATCGATCCAGGCCGCATTGTGCTCGGCCCACACCTGCTCGTGCAGGCGGCTCAGTGCCACCGGGTCGCTGAGCAGGGCCAGGCGAGTATTGAGGTCCAGGCCTTTTGGCCCGACTTCAATCGCCTTGGCAACGCGCTCGGCACGCAACGCTTCGATCGGTGCCGCCTGGCCATGACGGGCAGTGGCCATGGCACAGGCCAGGGCATTCTGCCGCGGGTCGACCACGGCCCGCACGAAGCCATCATGCAGGGCATGCCAGCGGTTTTCGTGGGTGTACTGGTCGGTAGCCAGCAGCTCTTGTGGGGTGGCGTATTCCTCTGGGATGAGGAACAGCTTCTCGTCCTTGGCCGCCAAGCCCAGGCGGGTGCGGCTGGAAATCACCGATACCGGGATCGACAACACCAGCGAACCGACGATAGGCGCCAGCCACCACAGGAAGCTCGGGTTCAACCACGCCACCAGTGCGGCCCAGGCAATGCCCAGCAGCGTCTGCGGGCCATGCCGGCGCACCGCTTCGCCCCACGGCGTGGAGTCGTCGTCACGCTGCGGCGAGTTCCAGGTCGCAGCCCAGCCGAGGAATGCGGCCAGCACGAAGCGGGTGTGGAAGATCATGCGTACCGGTGCCAGCAACATGGAGAACAGCATCTCCATCAGCATCGACAAGGTAACCTTGACTCGCCCACCGAACTCGACGGCGCCCTTGGCCCAGATCAGGATGACGCTGAGCAGCTTGGGCAGGAACAGCAGCACAATGGTGGTGGAGAACAGCGCCACAGCCTTCTCCGGGTGCCACTGCGGCCACAGCGGGTAAAGCTGGTACGGCTCGATGAAATACTGCGGCTCCATCAGCGTGTTGGTCGCCAGCAGCGCGGTCGACAGCACCAGGAACAGGAACCACAGCGGCGCCGACAGGTAAGACATCACCCCGGTGAGGAACACCGCACGGTGAACCGGGTGCATGCCCTTGACCAGGAACAGGCGGAAGTTCATCAGGTTGCCGTGGCACCAGCGGCGGTCGCGCTTGAGCTCGTCGAGCAGGTTTGGCGGCAGTTCCTCATAGCTGCCCGGCAAGTCGTAGGCAATCCATACACCCCAGCCGGCACGGCGCATCAGCGCGGCCTCGACGAAGTCGTGGGAAAGGATGGCACCGGCGAACGCGCCTTTGCCTGGCAACGGTGCCAGGGCGCAGTGCTCGATGAACGGCTTCATGCGGATGATCGCGTTGTGGCCCCAGTAGTGCGACTCACCCAACTGCCAGAAGTGCAGACCGGCAGTGAACAGTGGGCCGTACACGCGGGTAGCGAACTGCTGCATGCGTGCATACAAGGTGTCCATGCCCGAGGCTTTCGGCCCGGTCTGGATGATGCCGGCGTCCGGGTTGGCCTCCATCAGGCGTACCAGGCTGCTCAGGCACTCGCCGCTCATGACGCTGTCGGCGTCGAGCACAACCATGTACTTGTACTCGCCACCCCAGCGACGGCAGAAGTCGTCGAGGTTGCCGCTCTTGCGCTTCACACGGCGCCGACGGCGGCGGTAGAAGATGCGGCCAAAGCCTTTGGTTTCGCGGCACACATCCAGCCAGGCCTGTTGCTCGGCCACGGCAATGTCGGTGTCGTTGGTGTCGCTGAGCACAAAGAAGTCGAACCGGTCGAGGTTGCCGCTGGCGGCCACCGACTCGAACGTTGCGCGCAGGCCGGCGAACACCCGCGGCACGTCTTCGTTGCAGATCGGCATCACCAGCGCGGTACGCGCCTCGGGCGCGATCGGCTCGTTGCCTGCGCTGCTACCGGAAATCTTGTATTTGTCGCGCCCGGTGAGCAGCTCGAGGAAGCCCATCAGCGCGGTCCAGAAGCCCGCCGACACCCAGCAGAACAGGATGCCGAAAAGGATCAGGATGGAAGTTTGCAGAGCGTACGGCCACACCTGCACCACCGTGTCCCACAGCGGCTGGTTGACGATTTCGTCGAAGTCCACGAACGACCAGCCCTGGTACGGCAGGATGCCTTTCATGTACCAGCCAGCGACGATGGTCTGGCCGATCATCAGCGCCAGCAGAATGTAACGGCGGATAGAGCCAACCGTGCGCCAGCGAGCCGGCGGCAGCTCGCGCTTGGGCGGCTGCGGGGCGTTGGGGCGGCCGGTCATGCGTCGCCACATGCGGATCAGCACATTGGTGCGCCATGGCTCGGGCACGACCTTGGTGCGCTTGATCGGCGGAGCGATCTTCAGGCACAGGCGACCGCTGCCGTCGACGCCGAGCATTTCGGCATCTTCCAGCTCGGCGGCGCTGCCCACGGTCAGGCGCGGGCCCACCGAGGCCTGCACGGCCTCGGCAGAGCTGGCGGCCGGGTTGGCCGCCAAGCGTTGGTGTAGCTCACTGAACGAGGTGCAGCTGGCAAGTTCAGCCCGCTGCTCATCGCTCAGGGGTAGGTGGGCCAGGTACTCGCCAAGCGATTCCGGCCTTGCGCTTGAGTTACTCATCGGCAGGCAACTGATAGCTCCAGGTCTCGGTCAGCACCTTCTCGGTGGTGGCCGGGGTCCCGTTGGTGGGCGCCGCATCGGCGGCAGGTTGTTCGGCCTTGGCGGATTTCTCGGCCTTGGCTTGCTTGGCTGCTGCCTTGTCCTGCCTGGCATCCTTGGCAGGCTTGGCGGCTTCGACCGGCACATCACGCACCAGCGCGGCACGCATTTCGGTCGGTTTGTTGGCTTCCTTGACCTTCAAACGCAGGGTCAGGCGCCAGCCCTTGGTCTCAGGGTTATAGCGCAGGTTGTTCTCGACCACCTCGGCGTTGTCGCCCACGCTGACCTGGCTACGCACGGCGGTATCCTCCGGCAGGGCGGCAAGCGCCGGGCCGGCGAAGTCGACCAGGAAGGCCACGCTGCCGTCTGGTTGGCGGATCAGGTTGGACTGCTTGACGTCGCCAGTGGAACGCAGGGTCTGCTTGACCCAGCCCAGCTCGGGGGCCTGGAACTTCGGCTCGTCGATGGTCCAGTGCAGGCGGTAGGCGTACTCGAACGGCTTGCCTGGCTCAGGCAGCTTTTCAGGGCTCCAGAAGGCCACGATGTTGTCGTTGGTCTCGTCGGCAGTCGGGATTTCGACCAGGTCGACGGTGCCTTTGCCCCAATCACCCTTCGGCTCGATCCAGGCGCTTGGGCGCTTCTGGTAGTTGTCGTCGAGGTCTTCGTAGTCGCTGAAGGCGCGCTGACGCTGCATCAGACCGAAACCACGCGGGTTCTCGACGCTGAAGTTACTCACAGCCAGGTGTTTCGGGTTGTTCAGCGGGCGCCACAGCCACTCGCCATTGCCCGCGTGAATCGACAGGCCTTCGGAGTCATGCAGGGCCGGACGGTAGTTGAGCACCTTGGACGGCTGGTTGGGGCCGAACAGGTACATGCTGGTCAGCGGCGCAATGCCCAGGCGGCTGACGTGGTCACGCAGGAACACGCGGGACTGCACGTCGACCACGGTGTCGTTGCCCGGACGCAGGGTCAGCTTGTAGGCGCCGGTGGAGCGCGGCGAATCCAGCAGGGCGTAGATCACCAGGTGCTTGTCGGCCGGCTTGGGCTTTTCAACCCAGAACTCGGTGAAGCGCGGGAACTCTTCGCCCGATGGCAGTGCGGTGTCGATGGCCAGGCCACGGGCCGACAGGCCGTACACATGGCCCTTGCCGACTACACGGAAATAGCTGGCGCCAAGCAGGGTCATGATCTCGTCCTGCTTGTCGGCCTTATTGATCGGGTACAGCACGCGGAAACCGGCGTAACCGAGGTTCTTGGTGGTTTCCGGATCGTGTGGCACGTCACCGAACTCGAAACGGCTCGGGTCGTACTTTATTTCCTTGATCTTGGTGGCGGTGACCTCGTTGATTTTCACCGGGGTGTCGAAGTGCATGCCTTGGTGATAGAACGACAGTTTGAACGGGGTCTTGTCCTTGGCCCACTCGGCCTTTTCCTGCAGGAAATGGATTTTCTGGTAGTCCGCAAACTTCATGTCGCGGAACACGGCCGGCAGGTTGCTTTTTGGTGCGTCGTACTTCTGGCCGGCCAGATCCTTTGCCTTGGCTGCAACATCGTCAAGATTGAATGCCCACAGCTGGCCCGCGCTCATCAGGCCGACCAGAGCCACACTGGCCATCAGCGCCTTGCGTAGCCGGACGCCGGGGATTCTTGATGCTTTTTGGGGACTAACAATCACGAGCAACCCTCGCCGAAAACAGATCATGAAACCAACGGCCAGCGACAAATGCCGGGTTGGCGAGCACTGTTCGGACCCCGCGAGGGCGTAATGATTCCCCAAACGGATCCAGACAATGCTCGAGTCAGAGTGAAACGGACCTGCGAACGCAGGTCCATGCAGCGCGCGATTATCCAGCAGGTTGCGTGACAACGCATCAGGCTGGAGCAACTATTTATCGTACAAAACCCCTTGTTTTCCTGTGAACAAAGGGTTTTTTGACCTCATATTTGTAACATAAATGTTACGGGGCCATCATTGACCAGGTGCACCTGCATATCCGCACCAAAACGGCCGCTGGCTACGTCGGCGTACTGAGCTTTTGCCTGTTGCAAAAGATAGTCGAACAACTCGGCGCCGAGGGCCGGTGGCGCTGCGGTCGAGAAGCTTGGACGCATGCCATTGCGGGTGTCGGCCGCCAAGGTGAACTGTGACACCAGTAGCAGGCCACCCCCGACATCCTTGAGCGACAGGTTCATCTTGCCCTGCTCGTCACTGAACACCCGGTAATTCAGCAGCTTGTGCAACAGCTTATCGGCCTGTTCACGGGAATCTTCAGGCTCGACCGCGACCAGCACCAGCAACCCTTGGTCGATGGCGCCGACCACCTCCCCCGCCACTTCAACCCGCGCACCGCGCACGCGCTGCAGCAGGCCCCTCATGCTTCTTCCAGAGGCAGGTCGAGCAGGCGCCGGGCCATCTGGTCGGCGGCACGCACCAAGGCATCGGTGATGCCAGGCTCGGAAGCCGCGTGACCGGCGTCACGGATCACTTTCAACTCACTGTTCGGCCAGGCCTGGTGCAACGCCCAGGCGTTGTCCAAGGGGCAGATCACATCGTAGCGACCATGCACGATCACCGCCGGCAGGTGGGCGATTTTGGGCAGATCGCGGATCAGCTGGTCCGGTTCGAGGAAGGCGTTGTTCATGAAGTAGTGGCATTCGATGCGGGCGATCGACAGCGCCCGCTGCGGTTCGGAAAAGCGGTCGACCACCAGCGGGTTGGGGCGCAGGGTGGCGGTACGGCCTTCCCAGGTGGACCACGCCTTGGCGGCGTGCATCTGGGCGATCTGGTCGTTACCGGTCAGGCGTTTGTGGAAGGCCCTGACCAGGTCGCCGCGTTCCTCCGGTGGAATCGGTGCGATGTAGTCCTGCCAGTAGTCGGGGAACAGGCGGCTGGCGCCTTCCTGGTAGAACCACTCGATTTCCTGCGGCCGGCACAGGAAGATGCCGCGCAGGATCAGGCCGTGCACGCGTTCTGGGTGAGCCTGAGCGTAGGCCAGGGCCAGGGTCGAGCCCCAAGAGCCACCAAACAGCACCCACTTGTCTATGCCAAGGTGTTCGCGAATGCGCTCCAGGTCTTCGACCAGGTGCCAGGTGGTGTTGTTCTCCAGGCTCGCATGGGGCGTGGAGCGGCCACAGCCGCGCTGGTCGAAGGTGATGATGCGGTACAGGTTGGGATCAAAGTAGCAGCGGCTCTGGGCGTCGCAGCCAGCACCGGGGCCTCCGTGGATGAACACCACGGGCAGACCTTCCGGCGAGCCGCTTTCGTCGACATAAAGCACATGCGGCGCTTCCACGGCCAGATCGTGCCTGGCGTAGGGTTTGATCTGCGGGTAGAGGGTCTGCATTGCGCACTCCGTGTGAGGATTATTCGGCCGTGGGCCATCATAAACCTGAATTGCGCTTTCAGCACCGTCCTTGCTGACGCGTTCGAACGGCGCGAATTGACCCTTGCGCAGATTTCCGGCAACTGCCTCCCACGGTGCCTGGCGACGCCGATAGCGTCGCCGCCTCCACTCAACGCTTGTAACGCTCGTCGCCCCAGGCCAGCAGCGCTTGCAGTAGCTGCCTCAATACCGCTTGCGTCGGTTGCGCCAAGTCTTCCCGGTAGGCAAATGGCTCGACTTCCTCCATATAGGTGCTTTGCGCCAGCTCCAGTTGCACAGCATGGATATGGTTGGCCGGGTCGCCATAATGCCGGGTGATGTGACCGCCTTTGAACCGACCATTCAGCACGTGGCTGTAACCCTGCACCTTGGCGCACACACCCTGCAGCCGCTCAGCCAGTGCCGGATCGCAACTGGCGCCGTTGAAAGTACCCAGGTTGAAGTCCGGTAACTTGCCGTCGAACAGGTGCGGTATCAGCGAACGGATCGAATGGGCATCCCACAGCAGCGCATAGCCAAACTGCTCACGCAAGCGGTCCAGTTCACGACGAATGGTCGCGTGATAAGGGCGCCAGATCTGCTCCAGATAGCGTCTGCGCTCTTCGCCAGACGGCGCCAGCCCGTCTTTGAAGAGGGGTTCGCCACCGAACAAGGTCGCCGGGTACAAGCCCGTGGTGGCGCCGACGTACAGCGGCTTGTCGTCGTCCGGGCGGTTCAGGTCGATGACGAAGCGTGAGTACTCTGCGGCCACCACGCTGGCACCCAAGTCACGGGCAAAGTCGTACAACTGCGGGATGTGCCAGTCGGTGTCCGGCAAGCTTTGCGCCTGGTCGACCAGGCCGTCGCGCACGGCGTCGGTCAGACGCAAGCCAGCGTGCGGCATGCTGATCAGCAGCGGCAGGCGACCTTGGTGAAAACTCAATACCTTGTCCATCGTGCCTCGCTCAATTGGAGATTTCGTGGCCCATGCGCACTACGCGCTTGGGCAGGTCGCCACCCAGCCAGTAGGCCAGGTCGGCGGGGCGTTCGATTTGCCAGGCAACGAAGTCGGCCACCTTGCCCACTTGCAGCGAGCCGTGGCTGTCACCCAGGCCCAGCGCCGTGGCGGCGTGCACCGTAACGCCTGCCAGGGCCTCTTCCGGCGTCATGCGGAAGCAGGTGCAGCCCATGTTCAGCATCAACCGCAGCGACAACCCTGGCGAAGTGCCGGGGTTGAGGTCGCTGGCCAGGGCAATCCTTACCCCGTGGCGGCGCAATGCATCCATTGGCGGCAGCTGGGTTTCACGCAGGAAGTAGAACGCACCCGGTAGCAGCACGGCGACCGTGCCGGCGTTTGCCATGGCCACGGCGTCTTCCTCTGTCATGAACTCCAGGTGGTCAGCCGACAGTGCCTGGTAACGCGCGGCCAGGCTTGAGCCGTGCAATGATGACAGCTGTTCGGCATGCAGCTTGACCGGCAGGCCCAGTTCGCGTGCCTTGATGAACAGTCGCTCGACCTGGGCCGGCGAGAACGCGAGGTGTTCGCAGAAGGCATCCACCGCATCTACCAGGCCTTCGGCGGCCAGGGCCGGCAACATTTCATCGCAGATGTGCGCGATGTAGTCATCGGCCCGACCTGCGTACTCCGGGGGCAAAGCGTGCGCCGCCAGGCACGTGGCACGCACCGTCAACGGCAACTCGTCAGCCAGGCGCCGGGCCACTCGCAGCATCTTGCGCTCGTTGGCCAGGTCCAGGCCGTAGCCGGACTTGATCTCGAGGGTGGTCACTCCATCGCGCATCAGTGCCTGAACGCGCTGGCGAGCACTGGCGAACAGTTCGTCTTCGCTGGCTGCCCGGGTAGCCCGCACGGTACTCGCGATACCACCGCCCTGCGCGGCGATTTCGGCATAGCTCACGCCCTGCAGGCGCTGCTCGAACTCGCCGCTGCGGTTGCCACCGAACACCGCATGGGTGTGGCAGTCGATCAGCCCGGGGGTGACCCAGCCCCCCCCCAGGTCAACCGTGCGGTCAGCTTCGACCGGCGCCAGCTCGGCGCGTGGGCCTATCCACTCGATCAACCCGGCGCTGGTGACGATCGCCGCGTCCTCGATGGCCGAGTAACGGCCATCGGCCATGGTTGCAACATGGCAATGCTGCCAGAGGGTTCTCATGCACAATCTCCTTTGCTAGCGGTGCAGCTCGGCCGGCTCCGCTACCGGTTGGCCCTGCCCTGCGCGCGGCTTGCACCACAGCAGGTAGGACGCCACCAGGAACACCACCCAGATCACGCCGACGATCAATGCCGCCTGGGTGTCCGGGAAGTAGCCGAGCACGCCAAAGATGAACACCATGAACGCAATGGCCATGGCCGGGCCGTATGGCCAGAACGGTACCGGAAACTTGAGCTGGGCCACTTCCTCGCGGCTCATGCTGCGGCGCATGGCTACCTGGGTGAGCAGGATCATCAGCCACACCCACACCGTGGCGAAGGTGGCGATCGAGGCAATCAGCAGGAACACATTTTCCGGGATCAGGTAGTTGAGCAATACGCCGATCAGCAGCGCAGCCCCCATCACCACGACGGTCATCCACGGTACGCCATGTTTTGACAACTTGCTGAAACCGCGCGGGGCGTGGCCTTGCTGGGCCAGGCCATACATCATGCGGCCAGCGCCAAAAATGTCGCTGTTGATGGCGGAGATGGCAGCGGAAATCACCACGACGTTCAGCACGGCAGCGGCAGAGCCAATGCCCAGGTTGCTGAAGATCTGCACGAACGGGCTGCCCTGGCTACCGATCTGCGGCCATGGGTACAGGCACATCAGCACGAACAGGGTGAGCACGTAGAACAGCAGGATACGCAGTGGCACCGCGTTGATCGCTTTGGGAATGACGCGCTGCGGGTCTTTTGCCTCGCCGGCGGTGACGCCGATGATCTCGATACCGCCGAAGGCGAACATCACCACGGCAAACGACGCAATCAAGCCCCCCACGCCGTTAGGCATGAAGCCGCCGTGGTCGAACAGGTTGCTCATGCCTACGGCATGCCCGGTACCCACCTGGCTGAAACCGAAGGCCATGATGCCGAGGCCGGCCAGGATCATCGCCACGATGGCGCCGACCTTGAGCAGCGACAGCCAGAATTCCATTTCGCCGAATACCTTGACGTTGCACAGGTTGAGGCCGCCGATCAGGAAAACGATGCCCAGCACCCAGATCCAGCGGGCTACCTCCGGGAACCAGAAACCCATGTAGATACCGAACGCGGTGACGTCGGCGATGGCGACGATGACCATCTCGAAAGCGTAGGTCCAGCCGAGGATGAAGCCGGCCATTGGGCCGAGGTAGGTGGTGGCGTAGTGGCCGAAGGAGCCGGCCACCGGATTGTGCACGGCCATTTCGCCAAGGGCGCGCATGACCATGAACACTGCAGCGCCACCGATCAGGTAGGCCAGCAGCACGGCCGGGCCTGCCATCTGGATGGCCGAGGCAGAGCCGTAGAACAGGCCGGTGCCGATGGCGGAGCCGAGGGCCATGAAACGGATGTGGCGGGCACTTAGCCCGCGCTTGAGACCTTGAGCTTGTTGCATGTCACGTCCTTGAATTGTTTTTGTGGTCGTGAGATTGAGCGGCTGCTGCGCAGCCCCTTCGCGGGCAAGCCCGCCCTACATGGATAGCGTTTGCCTATCGCAGGCTGTGTAGGAACGGGCTTGACCGCGAAGGGCCGCCAAGCGGCCCCAAGGAGCATTACAGGCTTGGCAGCACACCCGCCGGCAGCAAACCGGTCAGACTACCCTTGGCCAACAGGTCCACGGCTTTTTCGATATCCGGCGCGAAGAAACGGTCACGGTCGTAGTGCGGCACCTCGCTGCGCAGCGCTTGGCGCGCCTGCTCCAGCTTGGCCGAAGTCTTCAGGCCTTTGCGCAGGTCCAGGCCCTGGCACGCGCCCAGCCATTCGATGGCCAGCACGCCACGGGTGTTTTCTGCCATTTCCCACAGGCGCTTGCCGGCGGCCGGGGCCATCGACACGTGGTCTTCCTGGTTGGCCGAAGTTGGCAGGCTGTCGACGCTGTGCGGGTGCGACAGGGCTTTGTTTTCGCTGGCCAGGGCGGCAGCGGTGACCTGGGCGATCATGAAGCCGGAGTTGACCCCACCGTTTTCCACCAGGAACGGCGGCAGCTGGGACATGTGCTTGTCCATCATCAGCGAGATGCGGCGCTCGCTGAGCGAGCCGATTTCAGCGATGGCCAGGGCCAGGTTGTCGGCGGCCATGGCCACCGGTTCGGCGTGGAAGTTGCCGCCGGAGATCACATCACCTTCTGCAGCGAACACCAGCGGGTTGTCCGACACGGCGTTGGCTTCGATGCCCAGCACCTCGGCGGCCTGGCGCAGCTGGGTCAGGCAGGCACCCATGACCTGCGGCTGGCAGCGCAGCGAGTACGGGTCCTGGACCTTGTCGCAGTTCTTGTGCGACAGCGACACTTCGCTGGAGTCGCCCAGCAGGTCACGGAAGCAGGCAGCGGTGTCGATCTGGCCGCGCTGGCCACGCACTTCGTGGATACGCGCATCGAACGGCGAACGCGAGCCCAGCGCAGCTTCGACGCTCAGGCCACCGCAGGCGATGGCAGCGGCATACAGGTCTTCGCCCTGGAACAGGCCACGCAAGGCATAGGCGGTGGAGGCCTGGGTACCGTTGAGCAGGGCCAGGCCCTCTTTGGCGGCCAGGGTCAGCGGCTCGAGGCCGGCAATCGCCAAGGCCTCGGTGGCCGGCAGCCACTGGCCCTTGTAGCGTGCCTTGCCTTCACCCAGCAGCACCAGCGACATATGCGCAAGCGGCGCAAGGTCACCGGATGCGCCGACCGAGCCTTTCAGCGGGATGTGCGGGTAGACTTCGGCGTTGACCAGGGCAATCAGCGCGTCGATGACTTTGCGGCGGATGCCGGAGAAACCACGGCTGAGGCTGTTGATCTTCAGTACCATGATCAACCGCACCAGGTCGTCATCCAGCGGCGCGCCGATACCGGCGGCGTGGGACAGCACCAGCGAACGCTGCAGGTTCTCCAGGTCATGGCTGGCGATGCGGGTCGAGGCCAGCAGGCCGAAACCCGTGTTGATACCGTACGCAGTACGGTCTTCGGCAATGATCTGCTCGACACAGGCGACGCTGGCGTCGATGGCCGGCGCGGCACTGGCATCCAGTTGCAGGCGCACGGGCGCGGCATGGATCGCGCGCAGCTGGGCCAGGGTCAGGGTGCCGGGCTTGAGGGTGAGTTCGGTCACGTTACTACTCCAAATCGCGTGGAGCCGCAGGCCCGCTTGTGGGTGCCTGCGCGCTCCTTCTTGTTGTTCAGTATCACCCCTTGCAGGGTGCGATCCAAAGCGTGGTGATCAGCCGGTGATCATCGGCAGGTCCAGGCCCTGCTCCTTGGCGCAGTCGATGGCGATGTCATAACCGGCATCGGCGTGACGCATGACGCCAGTCCCTGGGTCGTTGGTCAGTACCCGGGCGATGCGCTCGGCGGCCTCATCGGTACCGTCGCAGACGATCACCATGCCCGAGTGCTGCGAGAAGCCCATGCCCACGCCACCGCCGTGGTGCAGCGATACCCAGGTGGCGCCGCCTGCGGTGTTCAGCAGGGCGTTGAGCAGCGGCCAGTCGGAAACAGCGTCCGAACCATCACGCATGGCCTCGGTTTCGCGGTTCGGGCTGGATACCGAGCCGGAGTCGAGGTGGTCACGGCCGATCACCACCGGTGCCGACAGCTCGCCGCTGCGGACCATTTCGTTGAAAGCCAGGCCCAGCTTGGCGCGAAGGCCCAGCCCTACCCAGCAGATACGTGCCGGCAGGCCCTGGAAGCTGATGCGCTCGCGGGCCATGTCCAGCCAGCGGTGCAGGTGGGCGTCGTCGGGGATCAGTTCCTTGACCTTGGCGTCGGTCTTGTAGATGTCCTCGGCTTCACCGGACAGCGCCGCCCAGCGGAACGGGCCGACTCCGCGGCAGAACAGTGGGCGGATGTAGGCCGGGACGAAGCCTGGGAAGTCGAAGGCATTGGCCACGCCCTCTTCCTTGGCCATCTGGCGGATGTTGTTGCCGTAGTCGAAGGTCGGGATGCCCTGCTTCTGGAAGTCCAGCATGGCCTGCACGTGCACGGCCATCGACTGCTTGGCAGCCTTGACCACTGCAGCCGGTTCGGTCTGCGCACGGTCGCGGTACTGTTCCCAGGTCCAGCCGGCAGGCAGGTAGCCGTTCAGTGGGTCGTGGGCGCTGGTCTGGTCGGTGACCATGTCCGGGCGCACGCCACGTTTGACCAGCTCTGGGAGGATTTCGGCGGCGTTGCCATGCAGGGCGATGGAGATGGCCTTGCCTTCGGCGGTGTACTTGGCAATGCGTGCCAGGGCGTCGTCGAGGTCAGTGGCCTGCTCGTCGACGTAGCGGGTTTCCAGGCGGAAGTCGATACGGCTCTGCTGGCATTCGATGTTCAGCGAGCAAGCCCCGGCCAGGGTCGCGGCCAGTGGCTGGGCGCCGCCCATGCCGCCCAGGCCAGCGGTGAGTACCCACTTGCCTTTCAGGCTGCCGCCGTAGTGCTGGCGACCGGCTTCGACGAAGGTTTCATAGGTGCCCTGGACGATGCCCTGGCTGCCGATGTAGATCCAGCTGCCGGCGGTCATCTGGCCGTACATGGCCAGGCCTTTGGCGTCCAGTTCGTTGAAGTGTTCCCAATTGGCCCAGTGTGGCACCAGGTTGGAGTTGGCGATCAGCACGCGCGGTGCGTTGCTGTGGGTCTTGAACACACCGACCGGCTTGCCCGACTGCACCAGCAGGGTTTCGTCGTCTTCCAGGCGGGTCAGGGTTTCGACGATCTTGTCGTAGCAGGCCCAGTTGCGCGCGGCGCGGCCGATACCGCCGTATACCACCAGCTCTTTCGGGTTTTCCGCGACCTGTGGATCGAGGTTGTTCATCAACATGCGCAGTGGCGCTTCGGTCAGCCAGCTTTTGGCGGTCAGCTTGTTGCCACGTGGGGCACGGATTTCAACGTCACGGTATTTGTTGTTGTCGGTCACGGGAAAGGTCCTCTGCGGTCGTCCGCGGGCGGGTATGTCGTGGTCAATATACAAACACACCTTTACTTGTATGTACAAGCATGGACAACCAAAATAATCGGACCTTGCCGTTCCTACCTTGACTTTTTTTTTTGGGGGGGGGTAAAGCGAGCGCCGGTCCGGCTTAAGTTCTGCGGCGGTGCGTAGATCGAGCGCCGCCCGCGCGGCGCTTCGCGGGTAAACCCGCTCCTACGTTTGTTTCGGGCCAGTCCATCCTGTGCCTGGCGCGCGCGACCGCCTTGTTTGTACGACGCGATATCGAGGCATGCACCAAGGCGTTCGCGCGCAAATCCCACAGGCATAATTGACCTGAAACAAACGTAGGAGCGGGTTTACCCGCGAAGCGCCGCGCGGGCGGCGCTCGATCTCACAGGCGCAGAATGTGTCGAGGCGGACACCTGGCGGCGCTCGATCTCACAGGCGCCAAAAATCTACAGCCGAACCTTCAGCGCCCATCAAGTTCGATCAGGCAGCATCGCCCCTGCACAACCAGCCCCAGCAATTCATCATTGCCTTCCAGCCGCAAGCAGTCGAACAACCCCAACCGCTGCGTCTCGCGCCCGGAAATAGTGACTTCGACCAGGCTGCTGGCAGCAAACAACAACACCGTCGACGCCGAGCTGTACACCCGGCTGGTGCCATCCAGCCACTGCAAGCGCGCCCGATATCGCTGCGGTGCATAGATCAGGTTGAAATCGCGGATCGCCCCGCCCAGCAACTTGCAGCTGACCTGGCTCTCGCCGCTGAACGCAAACGCATCGAACGCCAGCAATGGCCGACTGGCCTGGCCGTCGACCAGCAGGCGCATGCCGTCGCCCTGCAGCACGGTGATGATCCGCTGGTAGCCGGCAAAGGTGGAAAACCCGCCCGACTCTTCGATATCGGCAATCGACAGACGCCAGCCAAAACCGTCCAGGCCCTCGCCACTGTCGCGGGTAATCTCTTCGGTGAAACCGCCACCGTTCTTCCACGGCATGCGCGGGTAATCGTGCGCACGCAACAACTGCAGCTGACTCATTTGCTGAAACGTCCTTCCAGGCGATGACGGGAACCGGGGTGGATCAGCCGTGCAGCGGTCACCGGCTGGCGGCCGGACCAGGTGCGACGACGAATCAGCAGGCAAGGCTCGCCCCGCTCGATCTGCAACAGGCGGCATTCTTCCGGCTCGGCCAGGATCGCCTCGACCACATGCTCACCTTCGGTCAACGGCGCCACCTGGGACAGGTAGGCGTAAGGCGTCTGCCGGGTGAAATCCTGCTTGAGGTAATCGGGGGCGATGGCCGCGTTAACGTAGCGGTCCTCGATCTGCACCGGCACGCCGTTCTCGAAATGCACGATCAGCGAATGGAACACCCGCTGACCTTCACGCATGTCCAGAGCCAGCGCCCGCTCGGAGCCGGCCGCTTCTTCGGCAAGCGTGATCACCTGGCAGCTATGCTGGTGCCCGCGCGCGGCAATTTCATCGGCAATGTTGTTGACCTCGAACAGCGCCGAACGGCCCTTGGGCTCGGCCACGAAGGTGCCGACCCCTTGCATGCGCACCAGCAGGCCCTCGGCGGTGAGTTCACGCAGGGCGCGGTTGATGGTCATGCGGCTGAAACCCAGCTCGTTGACCAACTCGCTCTCGGAAGGTACCCGGTGATGCGGTGGCCAGCTGCCGTTGTCGATCTGCTGGATGATCATCTGTTTGACCCGGGCGTAGAGCGGCGCCGGGCCCTCGCCCATCTGGGCAACCAGCACGGAGACAGGAGGTGTCGGCACGGCGATGGATCCTTGTGCAAATGAAATGAGCGGTAGCTTGCCGCAGTTTACCCGGCAGGCAAACGCCTGTATATGTATATACAAGTTAACAATAACAGGATTCCACCGATGTCAGCCTACTTCGCCGAACGCGCCCTGCTACCTACGGGTTGGGCCAGCCATGTGCGTATCGAGGTCGCCAGCGATGGTCGCGTGGCCAGCATCGAGCCTGGCGCTTCGGCCGAAGGCGCCGAGCGCCTGGCCGGCCCGCTGCTGCCCGGCATGCCCAACTTGCACTCGCATGCCTTCCAGCGCGCCATGGCAGGCCTGGCGGAAGTTGCCGGCAACCCCAACGACAGTTTCTGGACCTGGCGAGACCTGATGTACCGCCTGGTCGGGCAGATCAGCCCAGAGCAGCTTCAGGTCATCGCCCGCCAGTTGTACATCGAGATGCTCAAGGCCGGTTATACCTCGGTGGCGGAGTTCCACTACGTGCACCACGACCAGGCCGGCAAGCCCTACGCCGACCCCGCCGAGCTGTCGCGACGCATCAGCGCGGCCGCAGCCGACAGCGGCATCGGCCTGACATTGCTGCCGGTGCTGTACAGCCATGCAGGCTTTGGCGGCCAGGCGCCGAACGACGGGCAGCGGCGCTTCATCAACTCCACCGGGCAGTACCTGCAGCTGCAAGCCCAGCTCGCCCCGCTGCTGGCCGCGCAACCGGCGCAGCAACTGGGCCTTTGCTTCCACTCGCTGCGGGCGGTAACGCCTGGGCAGATCGCCGAAGTGTTGGCGGCCAGCGACAGGCAGTGCCCAGTGCATATCCACATCGCCGAACAGCAGAAGGAAGTCGACGACTGCATGGCCTGGAGCGGCCTGCGCCCGCTGCAGTGGCTGTTCGAGCACGTGGACGTGGACCGCCGCTGGTGCCTGGTACACGCTACCCATGCCAAACCGGACGAAGTCACTGCCATGGCCCGCAGCGGCGCAGTGGCCGGGTTGTGCCTGACCACCGAAGCCAACCTGGGCGATGGGATCTTCCCGGCAGTGGACTTCCTGGCACAGGGCGGACGTATGGGCATTGGCTCGGACAGCCATGTGTCGTTGAGCGTGGTGGAAGAGCTGCGCTGGCTGGAATATGGCCAGCGCCTGCGGGACCAGCGGCGCAACCGCCTGTATCGCGGCGACCAACCGATGGTCGGGCGCACGCTGTATGACGCGGCGCTGGCCGGCGGCGCGCAGGCGCTGGGTCAGGCGGTCGGCGAGTTGGCAGTGGGCAAGCGTGCCGACTGGCTGGTGCTCGATGGGCAGGACCCCTACATCGCCATGGCGGAGGGTGATGCCATTCTCAACCGCTGGCTGTTTGCCGGCGGCGATCGCCAGGTGCGCGATGTGATGGTGAATGGGCAGTGGGTAGTGCGCCAGGGGCGGCATGCCCAAGAAGAAGAAAGCGGGCGGGCGTTTGCCAAGGTGTTGCGCCAGCTTTTGGGCTGAGCGTACCGGGGCTGCGTTGCAGCCCTTCGCGGGCAAGCCCGCTCCCACAGGGTGGTGGACTGCCCCACAAAACGTCTTGGGGGCAGCCCAGGGTTCAGCGCAGAACCTGTGGGAGCGGGCTTGCCCGCGAAGGGTTGCCACGCAACCCCAAAAAACTCAGTGCATTTTTACAATTTGCTGATCGGACGCCCGCCAGATCAAGCGGCTGGTGTCATACCCCTGCTGCCGCGCCCTGGACAGCAGGTTCTCGCGCTCCCAAGCCGGCAGTGTCGGCGTGCGCGACAGAATCCAAAGGTACTTACGGTCCGGGCTGCCGACGATTGCCGTGCGGTAGTGGTCGTCCACATAAAGAATCCAGTACTCACCCCGCGCCACGCCAGGCACCAGCCTGGTGAACCAGTTATCGAACTCGACCCACAGCTTGTCGGTGTGCCCCGGCTCCTGGATATTCGCATGCCCTTCCGCGCGAAGCCATTCATCACCCATGGTGCGGCAGCGGTTGAGCACGCCATAACTGCCATCAGGCCTGAGGTTGTAATGGGCCTCGGACTGCTCGCAGCCTTCCTGGAAGCGCATGGGCAGGCGCGCCAGCTCGTACCATTTGCCCTGGTAGCGCTTGAGGTCGACATGGCCGGCGGTTTTCGGCGCCAGCGGGTCGTGCACGGAACCTGCACAACCGCCCAGCAGCAACGCCAGGCATACCCCCATCAGCAGGTACGCACGCCTCATTTGAGGCCCTGCCCGGAATACATCAGCACTTTGTCAGCTGCGTACTGCACGCTGATGAAGCTCTTCTCGTCCCCCCAGGTGCAGCTGCTCATGCCCAACGCGCCAGAACACTCGGTCGGCGTGCCGAGCAACTGCTCGACCTCGGCCTTGTTCATACCGGCCTTGATCTTGGAATAGTTTTCCTGATTGATCTTGCTGCAGGCAGTCAGCACGACGCACAGCGACAACAGGGCGAGGGAACGCAACGACATGAAGGGACACTCCTGAAAGATGATACAGGCGAGTGGCCTGCAGTGACCTTCGACGTGAAAATCCCTCCCAGGTTCCCTGCCCCACCCCCTATGCCCCTACACCATTGGTCGGATGGCCACTATTGTGCGATTAATCACAAAGCATTAATCATGCGCCCAATAAAAAAGGCCGCCCCTAATTGGAGCGGCCTTGCGTCGCGATGCCTGCGCAGCAGGCCCCTTGGGCCTTAGAACCGGGACCCAGGCTCCAGCAAAAAGTCCATCTCTTCGCTGGTGCTCGGCCGCTCCAGCACCAGGTTGCGGTGCGGGAAGCGCCCGAAGCGGGCAATTACGCGCTGGTGCTGTTCGGCATAGTCGAGGAAGCCTTCGAACAGCCGGCGGTTGGCCTCGGGCTGTTCGTCCAGCAGCATTCGATAACGCTCCACGCACAGGTTCTGCCAGTCCAGCACTTCGGCATGCTCCAGTACCAGCAGCACGAACACGCGCTGGATCGGCAGCAGCTGGTAATCCCAGCCCTTCTGCAGGCCCTGCATGGCCACCACCTGAGCACGCCGGTCGCCCTCGAAGGCACGCGGCGTGTCGCGGTAGATCATGCGTGGCAGCTGGTCGAGCAAAATCAGCAGGCCCAGCCAGCCCTGCGGGCTTTGCTGCCACTCTTCGAGCCCACCCGCCAGGGCGTGCTCGACCAAGTCGCCAAAAAGCGCATGGGCGTCGGCATCGTAATGCTTGCCGAACCACAGCGTGCTCTTCTCGTCAGCCACGGCCTGGGCACTGGTGCCCCAACCGAACCACCATTCCAGCAACGGCTGCCAAGGTGCGAGCATGATTTACTCCTTGTGGTAAGCGGTAACGCGCTCGACCTCTTCCTTCGAGCCGAGAATCACCGACACGCGCTGGTGCAGGCTTTCTGGCTTGATGTCGAGGATGCGATCGTAACCGTTGGTGGAAGCGCCACCGGCCTGTTCGATGATGAACGACATCGGGTTGGCTTCGTACATCAGGCGCAACTTGCCCGGCTTGCTTGGTTCGCGGGCGTCACGTGGGTACATGAACAGGCCGCCACGGGTCAGGATGCGGTGCACGTCGGCCACCATCGAGGCGATCCAGCGCATGTTGTAGTTCTTCTTCAGCGGGCCGGTCTCGCCTGCCAGCAGTTCGCCCACATAGCGCTGTACCGGGGCTTCCCAGTGGCGCTGGTTGGACATGTTGATGGCGAACTCGGCGGTGGTCTCCGGTACGCGGATGTTTTCGTGGGTCAGCACGAAGCTGCCCAGTTCGCGATCCAGGGTGAAGCCCTTGACGCCGTTGCCCAGGGTCAGGATCAGCATGGTCTGCGGGCCGTAGATGGCATAACCGGCAGCAACCTGCTCGGTACCTGGCTGCAGGAACGCTTCTTCGTTGAGGCTTTCGTTCTGGCTCAGGTACTGGTTAGGGCAACGCAGAACCGAGAAGATGGTACCGACCGACACGTTGACGTCGATGTTCGACGAACCGTCCAGCGGGTCGAAGACCAGCAGGTAGGCGCCTTTCGGGTACCTGCCCGGGATCTGGTACGCGTTGTCCATTTCTTCGGAAGCCATGCCAGCCAGGTGACCGCCCCACTCGTTGGCTTCCAGCAGGATATCGTTGGAAATCACGTCCAGTTTCTTCTGGACCTCGCCCTGCACGTTTTCAGTGCCCATGCTGCCCAGCACACCACCGAGGGCGCCTTTGGACACGTGATGGCTGATTTCCTTGCACGCACGCGCTACCACTTCGATCAGGAAGCGCAGATCGGCAGGGGTATTGTTGCTGCGGGTCTGCTCAATCAGATAGCGACTCAGGGTAACGCGGGACATGTATGGCTCCGAACGGATTGGGGGGATGAAAAACCCACGCAGTTTACAGGGAGAGTGACGGGCTAGCGAGTGATGAGACTCGCCACGGCTCTCAGACGGCACAATAGGTCGGTAGTTCAGCCTTCGCCAGGCCGGTGGTCTGGTTGTGGGGCGGTTCGCGGGCGCGCCCGCGCCTACAGGCTTATGAGGGCCCTGCAGGAGCGGGTTTACCCGCGATCAAGCCAGCACAGGCCTGCCTCAATCCAGCGCCTTCCAGATCTCGGTCGCATACTCGCGAATGGTCCGATCCGACGAGAACCAGCCCATCCGCGCGGTATTGAGCACCGCCTTGCGCCACCACTCCTGCGGTGTGTGCCACAGATCCTCGACCCGGCGCTGAGCATCCCAGTAGGCGTCAAAATCGGCACACACCAGGAAGCGATCGTAGGCCACCAGGCCGTCGATCAACCCGGTGTACCGGGAAGGGTCGTCTGGCGAGAACACACCACTGCGAATGGCCTGCAACACATCGGTCAGGCGGTTGGAAGCGGCTATGGCAGCACTGGCGCCAAAATCACCAGCACGCTTGCGCGCTTCAACCTGCTGCGCGGTCAGGCCAAAGATGAACATGTTGTCGGCCCCCACCTGTTCGCACATCTCCACGTTGGCGCCATCCAGGGTGCCAATGGTCAGCGCACCATTGAGGCCGAACTTCATGTTGCTGGTACCGGAAGCTTCGTAACCCGCGGTGGATATCTGCTCGGAAAGGTCTGCCGCCGGGATGATGCTCTCGGCCAGGCTGACGTTGTAGTTGGGCAAGAACACCACCTTCAGCAGGCCGCGCACTGTCGGGTCGTTATTCACCACCCGGGCGATGTCGTTGGCCAGCTTGATGATCAGTTTGGCCTGGTGGTAACTGGCCGCAGCCTTGCCAGCGAAGATCTTCACCCGCGGCACCCAGTTGGTGCCGGGGTCGTTGCGTATGGCCTGGTACAGTGCAACGGTGTGCAGCAGGTTGAGCAACTGGCGCTTGTATTCGTGAATGCGTTTGACCTGAACGTCGAATAACGCCTCGGGGTTGACCGTGACGCCGATGCGATCCTGAATGATGCTGGCCAGGGCACGCTTGCTGTGCAGCCGCTGGGCAGCGAACTGCTTGCGGAAACCGGGTTTGTCGGCGAACGGCACCAGGCCCGCCAGAAGCGTCTGCGGGTCGTCCTTGAGTTCCGGCCCAAGCGCCTCGACCAGCATCTCGGTCAGCTGAGGGTTGGACTGGTACAACCAGCGGCGGAAGGTAATGCCGTTGGTCTTGTTGTTGATCCGTTGCGGGTAAAGCTTGTGCAGCTCGGAGAACACCGTGCTCTTCATCAACTTGCTGTGCAGCGCCGACACACCGTTGACGCTGTGCGAGCCGAGAAACGCCAGATTGCCCATGCGCACCCGTCGGCCGTTGTCTTCCTCGATCAGCGAAACCGCGCGCAGCACGTCGAAATCGTGCAGGCCTTTGGCCCGCAACGCATCGATATGGTAGGCATTGATCAGGTAGATGATCTGCATGTGCCGCGGCAGCATGCGCTCCATCAGCGCTACCGGCCAGGTTTCCAGGGCTTCTGGCAACAGGGTATGGTTGGTGTAGGCGAGCGTGCCGACGGTCAGCTCCCAGGCCTTTTCCCAAGGCACTTCGTGCTGATCCACCAGCAACCGCATCAGCTCCGCCACCGCAATCGAAGGGTGGGTGTCGTTTAGCTGGATGGCCGCTGCATCAGGCAGGTTGAGCAGGTCCTTGTGCATGTTCAGGTGGCGCCGCAGCAAGTCCTGCAGCGAAGCCGAGACGAAGAAGTACTCCTGGCGAAGGCGCAGTTCCTGACCGGCCTCGGTACTGTCGGCGGGGTAAAGCACACGCGAAATGCTCTCGGCACGCGCCACTTCAGCCACAGCCCCCAGGTGGTCACCGGCGTTGAAGCGCTCCAGGTGCAGCTCTTCCAGCGCCCGCGCACGCCACAGGCGCAGGGTGTTGACGCTGGATCCACGCCAGCCGACTACCGGCGTGTCGTAGGCCACCGCTCGCACCGTCTCGCCCGGCCACCATACCTGGCGCTGGCTACCGCTTGCATCGTGCACCGTTTCGACACTGCCGCCAAAGCTGATCGGGTAGATCACCTCGGCGCGCTCGAACTCCCAGGGGTTGCCGAAATCCAGCCAGTTTTCGGTCTGTTCCTGCTGCCAGCCATCGACCACGGCCTGACGGAACAGCCCGTGCTCGTAGCGGATGCCGTAACCATGGGCAGCGATACCCAGGGTAGACATGCTCTCCATGAAGCACGCAGCCAGACGGCCAAGGCCACCATTGCCCAGCGCGGCGTCCGGCTCGAGCAGGCGAATGCGTTCGAGGTCCACATTCAGCCCTTCCAGCGCATCGCGGGCCACGTCCAGCAGGCCCAGGTTGCTCAGGCTGTCGTACAGCAAGCGGCCGATGAGAAACTCCAGGGAAAGGTAATAGACACGCTTCTGGCTGCGCCGATAGGCCTGCCGGGTGTGATCCATCCAGTGGTCGACCATGTGATCGCGCGCGGCCAGAGCAATGGCTTCGAACCAGTCATGGTCGAAGGCGTGCTCGGGGTCCTTGCCGACCGCGTAGGTCAGCTTGTTCAGTACAGCAGCGCGAAAATCCGCGACTTCGGCGTCACGTGCTTTGGGTTCCTGGGACATGCGGCATCCTCGGGCAAGTTGACGAAAGCGGAGGGAGAGTGTTCAGACTAGACCCTTCGACAGAGAGCGACAGTTACGGTTCGCAGTTTTCATGCCCACTCTGCGATTCCGGCAAAAGGTTGTTCATAAATTGAACAATTCCGGTATCATCGCGCGCCCCAAGACCGTGATCCACCCTATAAAGATGAAAACGACCCTGATCGCCGCGGCCGAAGTCGACCGCCTGGAGACCTGGCAGCGCTATACCAGCAACATGTGCCATGGCTGCCATTCGACCTGCTGCACCCTGCCGGTGGAGGTGAAGATCAAGGATCTGATCCGTATCGGTGTGGTCGACGAGTTCGAAAAAGACGAACCCCCCAAGAACGTGGCCAAGCGCCTGCAAAAAGAAGGCATCATCGAGCGCTTCAACCAGAAGTCCGGGATCTTCACCCTGACCCGGATGAGCAACGACGACTGCATGTACCTGGATCGTAAAAGCCGGCTATGCACCATTTATGACAAGCGCCCGGATACCTGCCGCAACCACCCCAAGGTCGGGCCACGGCCGGGGTATTGCGCCTACAAGCCCAAGGTGGTTGGGCGTTGAGTCTTGCGCCGGGGCATAAATCGAGCGCCGCGCGGGCGGCGCTCGATTCTGTGGCGATGCCGAGTTGGGCATGAAGCACTGAACCCACCGCTCCCATTTCAACCAGCGGGGAAGCTCCGGCAAGCACCACCCTGATCCGCTGGTGGATGCTCAGGATAAGTCTGCGGCAAAACGCTGACCGGGCTGGTGACAACGAAACCATCAGCAAACCGCGCCTCTACGAACCGCGCCTGCCAGCCTTGCGCCGGCGGCGCCCAGTCAAGGCTGAACGCCTCACTGGGGATGATCGTCTGCGATGTGTAGCGTACCCCACAGGCATGGCGGAAGTCCCGATCCAAGGGGTTAGCCGCAGTCCATACCTTAACTGCTACAGGCATTTCCGAAAGCCGTACCAGCACATGCGCAGCTCCTTCGCCCGGAGCCACTTGCACGCGAGGCATCGGCAGGCTGGCCTGGATACGCTGAACCATCGGCACGAGGGTAGTGACAACATGCGCACGCACGCCCCCATGGTCCGAGTTCGGCAGCACCCTGAGGCTGGTCTGGCCAGGCAGGCGCTGCAGGTAGTCCGTGGCGTGATCAGGGGCGAAGAAATCATCCCCGCTGGCGGACACCAGGTATTTCGGTATCTTCAGGCGAGCACCCGGCTCATCCAGGTACTGCATCGGGTCCATCAGTGCCATCAACCGAGCGAAGGCCGGGCTGCCCAACTGCTGCAATACCTCCGCAGCCTGATAGGGCCAAAGCGCCAATGGCCATGAACCACCGTACCGCTTGCGCAAGCCCTCCAGCATGCTGGAAGTGTCGGCAACATCGATGACGCTGGGCACGATGGCAACTACCCGATCATCGGCCATGGCCGTCAGCCATGCACTCCAACCGCGTTTCGAGGCACCGGTGATGATGAACTGTTCGAGGCGTAGCTCGGGCAACGCGTCAGCCATGAGGTCCATGCCCCTGCTGGCGACAGCGGCCATTGGCACATGCAGCGGCAGCTCCGGGGCAGCCGCTTCGTTACGCAGCCAATGCGCCCAGGTGTGGGCCACGGCATCATCCTCGCGCATCGGCGCTTGTGCATCACGGAAGGTCACATACTGGTTGGGCACATCGCTGATCGACGCCACAACAGTCTGTGTCTGCACGGCAATGGCACTCAACGCCTCGGACGAGTAGTCAGGGATTTGTTGTTCCTCACCAAACCTCACACCGTTATTGACTACTACCAACGCTTTCTCCGCCAATGCCACGTCTGGCACGAACAGTTCGACGCGGTGCTCCCACAGGCGGGGCTCAACAACGGGCTCAGGCGACCAGGTCTGTGAGGTCATCCGGTATTTATACAGCGTATAGCCCTGTGCGGGTGTCTTCTGCTCCAACTGGTACTGCAAGGGTGCCTGTCTCACCTTCTCGACATGACAGCGGGCTATTTCCTGCGGTCGCAACGCGCTACACGCCTGCTGGGCACTGGCCTGAAAACTGACGGCGAGACACGGAATAAACAACAGGTAACGACAATTCATGTTCCAAGCTCCAAAGAAAGAGCCAGCCAACCTAAGCACGGCTTCTGATTGTCACAAGGCTCCTCGGTTTGCCGTCGAACAAGCACCTGCAAAACACAGTCGCTTCCTACTGGAGCTTTCCACAAGGCAAACAAAAACGCCCCCGGCCTTTCGACCGGGGGCGTTTTCATTCAGCCTGAGCTAACTCAGTTCTTGGCTTTCTTGGCTGCGCGGGTACGCTCGCCTTCGTCCAGGATCTTCTTGCGCAGACGGATCGACTTAGGCGTCACTTCGCACAGCTCGTCGTCCTGGATGAATTCCAGGGCCTGCTCGAGGGTGTGGCGAACTGGCGGTACCAGGGCGATGACTTCGTCTTTGCCCGAAGCACGCATGTTGTCGAGCTTCTTGCCTTTGGTCGGGTTCACGCCCAGGTCGTTGTCACGGCTGTTCAGGCCGATGATCTGACCGTTGTAGATCTCCTGGCCGTGTTCAACGAACAGCTTGCCGCGAGCCTGCAGGGTTTCCAGCGAGTAGGTCAGTGCCTTGCCGGTCTCGACCGAAACCAGTACGCCGTTGAGGCGGCCGGACATCTGGCCCGACTTCATGGTGTCGTAGCGATCGAAGATCGAGGTCAGGATGCCTGCACCGTTGGTCAGGGTCAGGAACTGGTTACGGAAACCGATCAGGCCACGGGCTGGAATGTTGTACTCCAGACGAACGCGGCCCTTGCCATCCGGAACCATGTTGGTCAGGTCGCCTTTACGCAGACCCATCTCTTCCATGACCTTGCCCTGGGATTCTTCAGGGATGTCGATGGTGACGTTCTCGAACGGCTCCTGCTTCACGCCGTCGACTTCGCGGATGATCACTTCAGGACGGCCCACGGCCATTTCGAAGCCTTCACGACGCATGGTTTCGATCAGCACCGACAGGTGCAGCTCACCACGGCCCGAAACCTTGAACTTGTCAGGGGAGTCGGTCTCCTGAACGCGCAGGGCAACGTTGTACAGCAGCTCCTTGTCCAGACGGTCCTTGATGTTACGGCTGGTGACGAACTTGCCTTCTTTACCGCAGAACGGCGAGTCGTTGACCTGGAAGGTCATCGAAACGGTCGGCTCGTCAACGGTCAGCGGCTTCATCGCTTCTACCGCATCCGGGGCGCACAGGGTGTCGGAGATGAACAGCTCATCGAAACCGCTGATGCAGACGATATCGCCAGCCTGGGCTTCTTCGACGTCAACGCGGTGCAGACCGTGGTGACCCATCAGCTTCAGGATACGGCCGTTGCGCTTCTTGCCGTTGGTGTCGATGGCGACAACCGGGGTGTTCGGCTTGACGCGGCCACGGGCGATACGGCCAACACCGATAACGCCGAGGAAGCTGTTGTAGTCCAGTGCGGAGATCTGCATCTGGAACGGGCCGTCGCGGTCAACAGACGGAGCTGGTACGTTGTCGACGATCGACTGGTACAGCGGGGTCATGTCTTCGGCCATGGCAGTGTGGTCCAGGCCGGCAATGCCGTTCAGGGCCGAGGCGTAGACCACTTTGAAGTCCAGCTGTTCGTCGGTGGCACCGAGGTTGTCGAACAGGTCGAAGATCTGGTCCAGAACCCAGTCAGGACGTGCGCCCGGACGGTCAACCTTGTTGATCACGACGATTGGCTTCAGGCCGGCTTCGAAAGCCTTCTTGGTCACGAAGCGGGTTTGCGGCATCGGGCCGTCCTGGGCGTCGACCAGCAGCAGCACGGAGTCGACCATCGACATTACACGCTCAACCTCGCCACCGAAGTCGGCGTGGCCGGGGGTGTCGACGATGTTGATGTGGTAGCCGTTCCAGTTGATGGCGGTGTTTTTCGCCAGAATGGTAATACCGCGCTCTTTTTCCTGGTCGTTGGAGTCCATGACGCGCTCGTCGTTGAGCTCGTTACGCTCCAGAGTGCCGGACTGACGCAGGAGTTTGTCGACCAGAGTGGTTTTACCATGGTCAACGTGGGCGATGATGGCGATGTTACGCAGATTTTCGATCACAAGTGTATCTCGATCAGAGGATTCGGTTGCCGCCCAGTGTAGGCGGCCAATATGTACCGTTTAAGGCTCAGCGGGCCCGGCGGTCGGGAGGGCGATGGCGAATACTGCCGCCATACAGCCCCGGCGTCTTATGTCGGACGATAAACACGCACATTGGCATGTCCCTCACTGAGCAGATGGTGTGCGTGCAAACGGCTCATCACACCCTTGTCGCAATACAGCAAGTACTGGCGCGTGGGGTCCAGGTGCTTGAACTTGCTGTTGATGGCGTAGAACGGCATGGTCTGGACTTCGATACCTTCCAGCACCAGAGGTTCGTCTTCCTGGGCATCGGGGTGGCGAATGTCGATGACGATCTGGCCTGGCAGCGCCTCGGCCACTTCCTCGATTTCGATGTCCTTGCCCAGCTCATCGATCACATGGTCGATGGAAATGAACTTGGCGCGCTCAAGAGCGCGCTCCAGCACGGCCATGTCGAACTGCTTTTCTTCGTGCTCCATGCGGTGACGCTTGGCATGGGTGGTCGGGTTTACCGAGATCACGCCGCAGTACTCCGGCATGTGTTTGGCAAAGTCCGCGGTGCCGATTTCGGTGGCCTGGTCGATGATGTCCTGCTTGTGGCTGGCCAGCAGCGGGCGCAGCACCAGCTTGTCGGTGGCCGAGTCGATGATCGACAGGTTCGGCAGGGTCTGGCTGGACACCTGGGAAATCGCTTCGCCGGTCACCAGCGCGTCGATCTGCAGGCGGTCGGCCATATGGGCGGCGCCGCGCAGCATCATGCGCTTGAGGGTCACGCCCATGTAGCTGTTGTCGACCTTGTTGAGGATCTCGCCAACCACTTCTTCGAACGGCACGCTGATGAACAGGACGCGCTGGCTGCTGCCGTACTTTTTCCACAGGTAGTGGGCCACTTCCATCACGCCCAGCTCGTGGGCACGGCCGCCGAGGTTGAAGAAGCAGAAGTGGGTCATCAGGCCGCGGCGCATCATCTGGTACGCCGCAACGGTGGAGTCGAAACCACCCGACATCAGCACCAGGGTCTGCTCCAGGGCACCCAGCGGATAACCGCCGATGCCATTGTGCTGGTTGTGGATCACGTACAGGCGCTGGTCGCGGATTTCGATGCGCACCAGCACTTCAGGCTTTTTCAGCTCGATCCCGGCGGCGCCACACTGCTGGCGCAGCTGGCTGCCGACGTAACGGTCGACGTCCATCGAGGTGAAGTCATGGTGGCCACCGCGCTTGCAGCGCACGGCGAAGTGCTTGCCGGCCAGCAGGTGGCCGAAGTGGTGCTTGCACTTGGCGACGATGTCGTCGAAGTCACCCAGCGGGTATTCCTCTACCTGCAGGAAGTGGGTGATACCCGGGGTGCAGGTGAGGCGTTCGATCATCTCGCGCTGGACTTTTTCGTCTTCGACGCGGGTGACCACCTCGAGATTGTCCCAGACACCATCGACCGCGAGCTCAGGGTCGAGATCCTTGAGCACGTTGCGGATGTTCTTGCCAAGCTGGCGGATGAAGCGCTTGCGCACCGGCCGGCTTTTGATGGTGATTTCTGGGAAGACTTTGACGATAAGTTTCATTGGTTAACAGCGCGCGCAGGGCCTGCCGAAAATGAGGGGCGCGAATTATATCGGAAATTGCTCAGGATTTGACCAACTTTTGATCAGAAGCTTTGAGATAAATGCAGAGGCCAGGTTTTGCAGTGCCTGTTCCGGCCCTTTCGTGGGTAAACCCGCGCCTACAGGCGGTGCAAAGCCCGTAGGAGCGGGTTTACCCGCGAAGAGGCCCAAGAAGCTGGCACATCACTTATGCAGCGCACCCTATTGGTGCGACACGATCAAAAAACGCATCGTAAGGGTGCACTTTTACCCGCTAACCCAACGCCAAATGCCCGCAAACGCCCCCTTTTATCCCACCCTCGCCATTTTCGGGCACTGGCATGCAATTTGCTCCCTTGTGAGGCAGGTAAGCTTGGCCGACTATCCGCGCCCGGCAACACCCTTTTTCCAGGGCAGCGGCCCACCGCGCTCTAGACCATCCGGAGGACAACATGTCGAAGTCGGTTCAACTCATCAAAGATCATGACGTCAAGTGGATTGATCTGCGTTTCACGGACACCAAAGGCATTCAGCACCACGTGACCATGCCGTCGCGTGATGCGCTGGACGAAGACTTCTTCGAAGTCGGCAAGATGTTCGACGGTTCCTCCATCGCTGGCTGGAAAGGCATCGAAGCGTCCGACATGATCCTGATGCCGGTCGACGAAACCGCCGTTCTGGACCCGTTCACCGAAGAACCAACCCTGATCATCACCTGCGACATCGTCGACCCGTCGAGCATGCAGGGCTACGACCGCGACCCACGCGCCATCGCCAAGCGCGCTGAAGAGTACCTGAAGAGCACCGGCATCGGTGACACCGTATTCGCCGGCCCAGAGCCTGAGTTCTTCATCTTCGACGAAGTGAAGTTCCACTCGGACATCTCCGGTTCGATGTTCAAGATCTTCTCCGAGCAGGGCTCGTGGATGACCGGCGCTGACGTGGAAGGCGGCAACAAAGGCCACCGTCCAGGCGTGAAAGGCGGCTACTTCCCGGTTCCGCCGTTCGACCACGACCATGAAATCCGTACTGCCATGTGCAACGCCCTGGAAGAAATGGGCCAGACCGTTGAAGTTCACCACCACGAAGTGGCGACTGCCGGCCAGAACGAAATCGGCGTCAAGTTCAACACCCTGGTGAAGAAGGCTGACGAAGTACAGGCGCTGAAATACGTCGTGCACAACGTTGCCGACGCTTACGGCCGTACCGCCACCTTCATGCCGAAGCCACTGTACGGCGACAACGGCTCGGGCATGCACGTGCACATGTCGATCTGGAAAGACGGCAAGAACACCTTCTCGGGTGAAGGCTATGCCGGCCTGTCCGACACCGCCCTGTACTTCATCGGCGGTATCATCAAGCACGGTAAGGCCCTGAACGGCTTCACCAACCCGTCGACCAACTCGTACAAGCGTCTGGTTCCAGGCTTCGAAGCCCCGGTAATGCTGGCCTACTCGGCTCGCAACCGTTCCGCCTCGATCCGTATTCCTTACGTTGGCAGCCCGAAAGCCCGCCGTATCGAAGCACGCTTCCCGGACCCATCGGCCAACCCGTACCTGGCGTTCGCGGCCCTGCTGATGGCTGGCCTGGACGGCATCCAGAACAAGATCCACCCAGGCGACGCGGCCGACAAGAACCTGTACGACCTGCCGCCAGAAGAAGCCAAGAACATCCCGCAAGTGTGCGGCAGCCTGAAAGAAGCTCTGGAAGAGCTGGATAAAGGCCGTGCGTTCCTGACCAAGGGCGGCGTGTTCTCCGACGACTTCATCGATGCCTTCATCGAGCTGAAGAGCGAAGAAGAAATCAAGGTCCGTACCTTCGTACACCCGCTGGAATACGAGCTGTACTACAGCTGCTGATCTGATTGGCGCATCGCGCCGATGACATGATCACAACGGCCTCCCTCGGGAGGCCGTTTTTGTTTTCATACATGCGAATCAGAACGCCCCTACAAGCAGCGTTTGGTCAACTGCGCACAATCCATTCTCCCTCTGTATGGAGAACACCATGCGCCTGGCCATCACGTCACTTTGCTTGCCGTTTGCCTTGATCGGCTGCATCGCTCCTGAAGCATCCCAGCCTGAATTCAACCCACTCCTGTCCAACATCGAGTACCGACTGGACCTGGCCAGCTCGGTCGCACTGCACAAGTGGGAACACAACCTTGCCGTAGCGGCGCCCGAGCGCGAGCGCGAAGTCCTTGCCCTGGTGCGCCAGCAGGCTGCCGACCATGACCTCAGCCCTGAACGCGCCGCAGCTTTCTTCAGCGACCAGATCGAGGCCAACAAGCTGATGCAGTACACCTTGCTCGATCGCTGGGTCATGCTAGAGCAGAGGCCATCAGCAGCCGTCCTTGATTTGGTCGACCAACTGCGGCCTCGCCTGGACAAGCTTCAGACAACGCTTCTATTCGAGTTGGGGCGCTTCGACCGGCACCCTCCAGAGGACTGCGCGCGTAAACTCGCCAACGCCCTGCACGCCCGCACCAATGACCCGATACGCCACCTTACCCTGGTCCGCGCAACCGCACAGCTGTGCCCGAAACACTAGGCGCGCCAATGCTCTATATTGGTGCATAACAACGCCAAACGCTCCGCCATGCACCCCAAAACAGGTCGCGCGGAGCGCCCGCTCAGCAAATTTTGATCCGATTGAGCGCAAATCCAGGCCTTTCTCAGCTATTTCCGCTTCTTTTCGGAGCCTTGGTTTGTTTCTTGCATTTTTTGCAGGAAGAGAGTCTCGCATCAGCGGATCCACAGCACGCTCGGATCTGGCCCCAAGTGCCAGGCAAGCGCCAAACGAGGTCAACGACGCCTTATGACCATCAGCGATGCACAGCACCGTCTGCTTCTGGACAACCTGACCACCGCCACGTTGCTGCTCAACGCCGAGCTGCGCCTGGAGTACATGAACCCGGCGGCAGAAATGCTGCTGGCCGTCAGTGGCCAGCGCAGCCATGGGCAGTTCATCAGCGAGCTGTTCACCGAATCGACCGAGGCGCTCAGTTCGCTGCGCCAGGCGGTCGAGCAGGCGCACCCATTCACCAAGCGTGAAGCGCAGCTTACATCGCTGACCGGGCAGACCATCACCGTCGACTACGCGGTAACGCCGATACTGCATCAAGGCCAGACCCTGCTGTTGCTCGAAGTGCACCCGCGGGACCGGCTGCTGCGCATCACCAAGGAAGAGGCCCAACTGAGCAAGCAAGAAACCACCAAGATGCTGGTGCGCGGCCTGGCCCACGAAATCAAGAACCCCCTTGGCGGCATCCGCGGAGCGGCCCAGCTACTGGCCCGCGAACTGCCCGAGGAAGGGCTGCGCGACTACACCAACGTGATCATCGAAGAGGCGGACCGTTTGCGTAACCTGGTCGACCGCATGCTCGGCTCGAACAAGCTGCCGTCGCTGGCCATGACCAATATTCACGAAGTGCTGGAGCGGGTGTGCAGCCTGGTCGATGCCGAAAGCCAGGGGTGCATCACTTTGGTGCGCGATTACGACCCAAGCCTGCCGGACGTGCTGATCGACCGAGAACAGATGATTCAGGCCGTACTCAACATCGTGCGCAACGCCATGCAGGCGATCAGCTCGCAGAATGAGCTGCGCCTGGGTCGCATCACCTTGCGCAGCCGCGCCCTGCGCCAGTTCACCATCGGCCACGTGCGTCACCGCTTGGTAGCGCGGGTAGAGATCATCGACAACGGCCCGGGCATCCCGCCGGAACTGCAGGAAACCCTCTTCTATCCCATGGTCAGTGGCCGCCCGGACGGTACCGGGCTGGGCCTGGCCATTACCCAGAACATCATCAGCCAGCACCAGGGCCTGATCGAGTGTGAAAGCCACGCTGGCCATACCGCCTTCTCGATTTACCTGCCTCTGGAACAAGGAGCCACCGCCTCATGAGCCGAAGTGAAACCGTATGGATCGTCGACGATGATCGCTCCATCCGCTGGGTCCTGGAAAAAGCCCTGCAACAGGAAGGCATGACCACCCAGAGCTTCGACAGCGCAGACGGTGTCATGGGACGCCTGGCACGCCAGCAACCCGACGTGATCATTTCCGACATTCGCATGCCTGGCACCAGCGGCCTCGACCTGCTGGCGCAGATCCGCGAGCAGCATCCGCGCCTGCCGGTCATCATCATGACCGCCCACTCCGACCTGGACAGCGCCGTGGCCTCGTACCAAGGCGGTGCCTTCGAGTACCTGCCCAAGCCATTCGACGTCGACGAAGCGGTATCACTGGTCAAGCGCGCCAACCAGCACGCCCAGGAGCAGCAAGGCCTGGATGTGCCACAGAACCTGGCGCGCACCCCGGAGATCATTGGTGAAGCCCCGGCGATGCAGGAGGTGTTCCGCGCCATCGGCCGCCTCAGCCACTCCAACATCACCGTGCTGATCAATGGCGAGTCCGGCACCGGCAAAGAACTGGTGGCCCACGCCCTGCACCGGCACAGCCCACGAGCAGCATCGCCGTTCATTGCCCTGAACATGGCCGCCATCCCCAAGGACTTGATGGAGTCGGAGCTGTTCGGCCATGAGAAAGGCGCCTTCACAGGTGCTGCCAACTTGCGTCGCGGCCGTTTCGAGCAAGCCGATGGTGGCACGCTGTTCCTCGACGAGATCGGGGACATGCCTGCCGACACCCAGACCCGCCTGTTGCGTGTGCTGGCCGATGGCGAGTTCTACCGCGTAGGCGGCCATGTGCCGGTCAAAGTCGACGTGCGCATCATCGCCGCCACCCACCAGAACCTGGAGTCACTGGTGCAGGCCGGCAAGTTCCGTGAGGACTTGTTCCACCGCCTGAACGTGATCCGTATCCACATTCCGCGCCTGGCTGACCGCCGCGAAGATATCCCCGCCCTCGCCCGCCACTTCCTTGCACGGGCGGCCCAAGAGCTGGCAGTCGAGCCGAAGATCCTCAAGCCGGAAACCGAAGAGTTCATCCGCAACCTGCCATGGCCTGGCAATGTGCGGCAGATGGAGAACACCTGCCGCTGGATCACCGTGATGGCCTCCAGCCGCGAAGTGCTGATCGGCGACCTGCCACCAGAACTGCTGAACCTGCCACACGATGCCGCGCCGGTGACCAACTGGGAGCAGGCCCTGCGCCAGTGGGCCGACCAGGCCTTGGCGCGCGGGCAGACCAGCCTGCTGGACAGCGCAGTGCCGAGCTTTGAGCGGATCATGATCGAAACAGCACTCAAGCACACCGCCGGCCGCCGTCGCGATGCGGCGCTGTTGCTGGGTTGGGGGCGCAATACCCTGACACGCAAGATCAAGGAGCTGGGGATGAATGTGGCTGGGGGGGATGATGAGGAAGGTGATGACCACTGAGCTCTGAATTAGCTTCTAGATTGCTGGGGCTGCTTTGCAGCCCATCGCGACACAAGGCCGCCCCCACAGGACACTTCTGCCCCCAAGGCTGATGCGATGGACACACATCGCGGTCGTCGTAGGAGCGGGTTCACCCGCGAAGAGGCCGGGCCTGCTGGCCAATCTCCACCTGCCGTTCAGCGTTGCCGCCGCCACCGTATTCGCGGGTAAACCCGCTCCTACCACGATCCTGTGGGAGCGGCCTTGTGCCGCGATGGGGCGCAAAGCGGCCCCAGCCATTTCAGCCTTCTGAATGCACCGTTCCTGTGCCGGCTGCACCTCTCGAAGGCACAAATCCCCTCAAAATCCGGCCAAATAACCCGCAAAGCCCAGTATTCACGGCTTTTGCAAAACTGGCACGCCCCCTGCAATAAGCAATACATCTCCAGTTTCGGGGGCCCTGGTACAGGCAGGCCGGGTGAACCCCTCTTTTATTTGCAGCACCGCCGCTTTTGGGGACCTCGGTACAGGCAGGCCGGGAAATCCCCCCTTTATACGCAGTACCCCTTTTGGGGACCCTGGTACAGGCAGGCCGGGATATCCCCTCTTTTATTCGTGCAGTTTCACTTGCACCCGCCAGCGCCCAGCGTCCTCTGCACCGGCCCATTCGCCGTGCAGAGGGCGCGCGGCCACCACCGTCAGCAACAAACCTTCCTTGCTGTGCTGTACCCGCCAGCTAACCGGCTTGCCCTGCAGGCTGAGCTGCCCTTGCTGAGCCTTGCCCTGGGCCTGAAACAGCAACGCCACCGTCCCTTCCACGTTCTCGCCATGCAGCTTGGGCTCTTCGTTGAACCACAGCTCCAGGCCATCCTGCATCACTTGCACCTGCTGCAGCTCACGCTCGTCCGGCGTAGTCAGGCGACCGATCATCAGCCCTACCATCAAGCCAACGATCGCCAATGACAGCATCACCCGTGGGAAGGCCTTCGAACGCACGTCCGGTTCAGGGGTAGAATGCCCGTCATCTTCACGTTTGGAGCCGTGCATGTTTCACGTCATCCTTTTTCAACCAGAAATTCCGCCGAATACCGGCAACATCATTCGCCTATGCGCCAACAGCGGCTGCGCCCTGCACCTGATCGAACCCATCAGCTTCGAACTGGATGACAAGCGCCTGCGCCGCGCAGGGCTGGACTACCACGAGTATGCCACGCTCAAGCGCCACGAGAGCTTGGCCGGATGCCTGGAAAGCCTTGGCAACCCACGGTTGTTCGCCTTTACCACCAAGGGCTCGCACCCGTTCCACGAAGTGGCCTTCCAGCCAGGCGACGCCTTCCTGTTCGGGCCAGAGAGCCGCGGGCTGCCGGCCGAGGTGTTGGACAGCCTGCCGGCCGAGCACCGACTGCGCCTGCCGATGCGGCCAGGGTGCCGTAGCCTGAACCTGTCCAATACCGTGGCGGTGACGGTGTATGAGGCGTGGCGGCAGAACGGGTTTGCCGGGAGCTGATGTGTTGCCCGTACGGGCCTCTTCGCGGGTAAACCCGCTCCTACACAGGTCGAGGGAACGGCGCGATCCCCTGTAGGAGCGGGTTTACCCGCGAAGAGGCCCACACAGGCAACAAAAAAGCGCCCGAAAGGCGCTTTCTTGATACCGGCAGTTATTACTGCACAGTAGGCGCTTCACCCGCTTCCTGCATACGCTGCATTTCTTGCGCGTACAGGGCGTCGAAGTTGACCGGCGACAGCATCAGCGCCGGGAACGAACCGCGGGTCACCAGGCTGTCCAGGGCCTCACGAGCATAAGGGAACAGGATGTTCGGGCAGAACGCACCCAGGGTGTGGCTCATCGAAGCCGCATCGAGGTTGGCGATCAGGAAGATACCGGCCTGCTGCACTTCAGCAATGAAGGCCACTTCGTCACCGTTCTTGACGGTAACCGACAGGGTCAGTACGACCTCGTGGAAGTCGCCTTCCAGGGATTTCTGCTTGGTGTTCAGGTCCAGGGCAACGCTCGGTTCCCAGGTCTGACGGAAGATCTGCGGGCTTTTCGGGGCCTCGAACGACAGGTCGCGCACATAAATACGTTGCAGGGAGAACTGAGGGCTGTTGTCTTCTGCAGCAGCGCCGTTGGTCTGTTGGTCAGTCATGTCAGATCCTTATCCTAATGTTTTTGAATGCAGTGCAAATCAGGCCGCCAGCAACGCGTCGAGCTTGCCCGCGCGCTCCAGGGCATAGAGGTCATCGCATCCACCGACATGGGTGCTGCCGATCCAGATCTGCGGCACCGACGTACGGCCGGCTTTCTGACTCATCTCGGCGCGAACCTGCGGCTTGCCGTCGACCTTGATTTCCTCGAAGGCCACGCCCTTGCTCTCGAGCAGGTACTTGGCGCGCATGCAGTAGGGGCAGTAGTCGCTGGAGTAGACGATGACAGGCTTCATATCACTTCACCAGGGGCAGGTTATCGGCTTTCCAGCTGGAAACGCCACCGCTCAGTTTGGCGGCGTTGTAACCAGCTTTGAGCAGCTCGCGGCAAATGGTGCCGGACTGCTGGCCCATCGCGTCGACGACGATCAAGGTCTTTTCTTTATGCTTGCCCAGCTCAGTCATGCGGTTGGCCAGCTTGTCCTGCGGGATGTTCACAGCGCCGACGATATGACCGGCGGAGTATTCCTTGGCCGGGCGAATGTCGATCACCAGGGCCTTCTCGGCATTGACCAGGGCTGTCAGTTGGCCATTAGTCAGGCTCTGGCCACCACGACGGATTTCATTGATGAGCAGCAAGACCAGCAGAATGAGGAAGATCGCAACCAGGATGTAGTGATCTGTCGCGAATTGAATCAGGTGAGCAACCATCAGCGGTGTTCCAGGCGATTGAAAATGCCGGCCAGTATACACAGCCCCTTGGTGCCACCAAAGCCCGACGGGCCGGCCACAAAACCACCTTCATGTTGCTACTACAGGTGCGCCGGTCGGTGGAATGGGACGAATATTAGCCGCAGGTGGCGTATTTGCCCTAAAATGCGTGTCTTTATCATCTTTGAACAACCGTGAGTTTGATTGATGACGAGCACGCCCAAACCCCTGGTCCTGATTATCCTGGATGGCTTCGGCCATAGCGATATCCCCGAACACAACGCCATCTTTGCCGCCAATAAACCGGTCTATGACCGCCTGTGCGCCACCCAGCCGCACGGCCTTATTTCCGGCTCGGGCATGGATGTCGGCCTGCCGGACGGGCAAATGGGCAACTCCGAAGTCGGTCATATGAACCTCGGCGCAGGTCGCGTCGTCTATCAGGACTTCACTCGGGTGACCAAGGCCATCCGCGACGGCGAGTTCTTCGAAAACCCGGTACTGACCGGTGCTGTGGACAAGGCAGTCGGTGCTGGCAAAGCCGTGCACATCCTCGGCCTGCTGTCCGATGGTGGCGTACACAGCCACCAGGACCACTTGGTGGCCATGACCGAACTGGCCGCCCAGCGTGGCGCTGAAAAGATCTACCTGCACGCCTTTCTCGATGGCCGGGACACCCCGCCACGCAGCGCGCAGTCGTCCATCGAACTGCTCGACGCCACCTTCGCCAAACTGGGCAAGGGCCGTATCGCCAGCCTGATTGGCCGCTACTACGCCATGGACCGAGACAATCGCTGGGACCGCGTCAGCGCCGCCTACAACCTCATCGTCGATAGCGCTGCCGAATACACCGCTGACACGGCCCTGGCTGGCCTTGAAGCCGCTTACGCCCGCGACGAAAGCGACGAGTTCGTCAAGGCCACGCGCATTGGCGAAGCCGTCAAGGTCGAAGATGGCGATGCCGTGATTTTCATGAACTTCCGCGCCGACCGCGCTCGCGAACTGTCGCGTGCATTCGTAGAGCCAGACTTCACGGAATTCGCCCGTGCGCGCCTGCCGAAGATGGCGGCGTACATCGGCCTGACCCAGTATTCGGCGAAGATCCCGGCACCAGCAGCCTTTGCCCCGTCCAGCCTGAACAACGTACTGGGCGAATACCTGGCGAAAAACGGCAAGACCCAACTGCGCATCGCCGAAACCGAGAAATACGCCCACGTCACCTTCTTCTTCTCTGGTGGCCGTGAAGAGCCGTTTGAAGGCGAAGAACGCATCCTGATCCCGTCGCCGAAGGTCGCCACCTATGACCTGCAACCGGAAATGAGCGCACCAGAGGTGACCGATCGCATCGTCGAAGCCATCGAACAGCAGCGCTTCGACGTCATCGTGGTCAACTACGCCAACGGCGACATGGTCGGCCACACCGGCGTGTTCGAGGCAGCGGTCAAGGCCGTCGAAGCACTGGATACCTGTGTAGGGCGCATTGTCGACGCACTGGACAAGGTCGGCGGCGAAGCGCTGATCACCGCTGACCACGGCAACGTCGAGCAGATGGAAGACGAGTGCACCGGCCAGGCGCACACCGCGCACACGACCGAGCCGGTACCGTTCATCTACGTGGGCAAGCGCAACGTGAAAGTGCGCGAGGGCGGCGTGCTGGCCGACGTGGCGCCAACCATGCTGAAGCTGCTGGGGCTGGAAAAGCCGGTGGAAATGACCGGTACCTCGATTCTGGTCGACGCCTGAATGTCGAAAGGGGCTGCGTTGCAGCCCCAATTGCACATGAATTCCAGACAAACGCCCCCCTGCATCCGCAGCGAGGCGTTTTTTTTGCCTGCCCAGGCGGGCATACTAGGCCAGTCTCCATCCTTGGTACGCCAAACCCCATGCTTCGCGCCCTGATCCTCCTAGCCCTGTCTTGCCTGCTCAGCCCGGCCTTCGCCGATGAGCGTGCGCAGACCCAGCAGCAACTGGATGCCACCCGCCAGGACATTGCCGAGCTCAAGAAAACGCTGAGCAAGCTCCAGGAAGAAAAGGCCGGTGTGCAAAAAGACCTCAAAGCCACCGAAACCGACATCGGTAACCTCGAAAAGCAGGTGGAGGCCCTGCAGCAAGAACTAAAAAAGACTGAAGGCGAGCTGGAGCGCCTTGATACCGAGAAAAAAAAACTCCAGAGCGCCCGCGTTGAACAACAACGACTGATCGCCATTCAGGCCCGTTCGGCCTACCAGAACAACGGTCGCGAGGAATACCTCAAGCTGCTGCTCAACCAGCAGAACCCCGAGAAATTCGCCCGCACCCTCACCTATTACGACTACCTGAGCAAGGCGCGCCTGGAGCAATTGCGCACCTTCAACGAGACGTTGCGCCAACTGGCCAACGTCGAACAGGAAATTTCCAGCCAGCAACAACAACTGCTGGCCCAGCGCACCGACCTCGACAGCCGCCGCCAGGCCTTGGAAACCGAGCGCGCCAAGCGCCAGCAGGTACTGGCAAAGCTCAACAGCGATGTGAAGGACCGCGATCAGAAGCTGCAAGCGCGCGAACAGGACCAGGCCGACCTGGCCAAAGTCCTGAAGACCATCGAGGAAACCCTCGCCCGCCAGGCGCGTGAAGCTGAAGAGGCACGCAAGAAGGCCCTGCTGGCACAGCAGGAAGCAGAAAAACGCCGCCAGCAGGAAGCGCTGGCCGCCGCCGCTGCCCGCGACCGGGCCCGTGAGCCCGCAGAGCCAGTGGAACCGCCGAAAAAGGCCCGCACCACCCTCGGGCCGATGGTTTCCAGCGATGGCGCAAATTACGGCGGCGCATTTTCTGCTGCGCGGGGCAAACTTCCATGGCCAGTCAATGGTCGATTGCTGGCACGCTTCGGTGATGCCCGCGGTAGCGACGCCCGTGCCAAGTGGGACGGGGTTATGATCAGCGCCAACCCAGGCACCCAGGTACGTGCCGTGCACGGCGGGCGTGTGGTATTCGCGGACTGGTTGCGCGGTGCCGGGCTTCTGGTCATTCTCGACCATGGCAACGGTTACCTGAGCCTGTACGGCCACAACCAGAGCCTGCTCAAGAATGCCGGTGATATCGTCAAGGCCGGAGAGGCCATTTCCACCGTTGGCGACAGCGGTGGCCAGGACGCGGCAGGCTTGTATTTCGCTATCCGCCAGCAGGGCCGGCCTACCGACCCTTCGCAGTGGTGCCGGGGCTAGGCTCTGTACGAAAAGTCTTGAGACGCAGGTCAGGCAAGGCGAAAACAGCCGAGGAACGGCCGGGGTCGCGCCCGACTGTACTGGAGTACATGAGCATTCCGAGGCTGTTTTCAACGCAGCATGAACAAGTATCAAGGCTTTTCGTACAAAGCCTAGTCACATTTCTACGGCGCAGCCTGAGTGCTGCGCCGATGCTCCCCAGGGAGCGCTTACAGGATCAGGAGTTCGTTCGACATGCTGCACTCGCCTCGTCTCACCCAGCTGGCCCTGTCCATCGCCCTGGCGGTCGGCGCGCCCCTGGCCACCGCCGCAGAGCCGGCCAAGGCCGCTGCAGTGCCAGCCACCGAGGTGACCGCCAAGGCGCCACTGCCGCTGGAAGAACTGCGCACCTTCGCCGAGGTCCTGGACCGCATCAAAGCTGCCTACGTCGAACCGGTAGACGACAAGACCCTGCTGGAAAACGCCATCAAGGGCATGCTTAGCAACCTTGACCCGCATTCCGCCTACCTCGGCCCTGAGGACTTCCAGGAGCTTCAGGAAAGCACCAGCGGCGAGTTCGGCGGGCTGGGCATTGAAGTAGGCCAGGAAGACGGCTTCATCAAGGTGGTCTCGCCAATCGACGACACCCCAGCCTCGCGGGCCGGCGTGCAGGCTGGTGACCTGATCGTCAAGATCAACGGTGCCCCGACCCGCGGCCAGACCATGACCGAAGCCGTCGACAAGATGCGCGGCAAGGTCGGCGAGAAGATCACCCTGACCTTGGTGCGCGACGGCGGCAACCCGTTCGACGTGAACCTGACCCGTGCAGTCATTCAGGTCAAAAGCGTGAAGAGCCAGCTACTGGAGAACGACTACGGCTACATCCGTATCACCCAGTTCCAGGTCAAGACCGGTGACGAAGTGGGCAAGGCCCTGGCCAAGCTGCGCAAGGACAACGGCAAGAAGCTGCGCGGGGTGGTGCTGGACCTGCGCAACAACCCAGGCGGCGTGCTGCAATCGGCAGTGGAAGTGGCCGACCACTTCCTGACCAAAGGTCTGATCGTCTACACCAAGGGCCGCATCGCCAACTCCGAGCTGCGTTTCTCGGCCGACCCGGCCGATGCCAGCGCAGGCGTGCCGCTGGTGGTACTGATCAACGGTGGCAGTGCATCGGCATCGGAAATTGTCGCCGGCGCCCTGCAGGACCAGAAGCGCGCCGTGCTGATGGGTACCGACAGTTTCGGCAAAGGCTCGGTGCAGACCGTGCTTCCACTGGCCAACGACCGCGCCCTGAAGCTCACCACTGCGCTGTACTACACCCCCAACGGCCGCTCGATCCAGGCCCAGGGCATCGTCCCGGACATCGAGGTGCGCCCGGCCAAGCTCACCGCCGAAGCCGACACCGAAAACTTCAAGGAAGCCGACCTGCAGGGCCACCTGGGCAACGGCAACGGCGGCGCCGACCGCCCGACCGGCAGCAGCAAGCGCAAGGAGCGCCCGCAGGATGACGACTTCCAGCTGAGCCAGGCACTGAGCCTGCTCAAGGGCCTGAACATCACCAAGGGCGACTGAGCCACCCTATGCGTTATCTGCTGTGTCTGTTGTTTTGCCTGATGGCCGGAATCGCGCAAGCGGCGCCGGCCAACAAGGCCTACATGAGCATCATCATCGACGACCTGGGCCAGAGCGCCGAGCGTGACAACCGTACCCTGGCCCTGCCCGGGCCAGTGACCATGGCGATCATGCCCGACACCCCGCATGCCACTGACTTTGCTCGCCAGGCGCACAAGGCCGGCAAGACGGTGATCCTGCACATGCCTATGGACCCGGCCACCGGGCCCTATGCCTGGCACCCGGAGGTTCCGCTGACGGAGCTGGCCAGGCGGCTCGACACTGCGCTAGCCAAGGTGCCCTACGCCGCCGGCATCAACAACCACATGGGCAGCCGCATGACCGCCCAACGCCAGCCCATGGCTTGGCTGATGGGCGAGCTGCAGCAGCGCCATCTGTTCTTTGTCGACAGCCGTACCAGCGCGGCCACGGTGGCAGCTGCCGAAGCGCAGGCACAAGGCTTGGCACATGTCTCGCGCGATGTGTTTCTCGACGATGTGCGTACCACCGAGGCAATTACCAGGCAACTTCATCAAGGTATTGCGCTGGCCAGCAAGCAAGGCTCGGTGGTGTTGATCGGGCACCCTTACCCACAAACGCTCGAGGTGCTGGAGCGCGAACTGCCAGGCCTGAAGAGGCAAGGCATTACCCTGATCGGCTTGAATCAGATGATCGCCGAGCGGAGCAACCAGGCCATGCCTGCACATGGCAAGCACGGCCGCTACAGCAACCGCTGAGCACGAGGTTCGCGCCTCGTATCGCCCAGGTCAGCTGAAAGGAATAATCCCCCTGGCTTGCTCCAACGTCAGCTTCCCACGGTGAATCCGTTGCCCCGCCATTGCTGCGAGGCGGCTACTCATACGACGCTGGCTCCAGGTTTTCAGGTGGCCGGCTACAAAATTTTCACCATGATCACTCTGAGATTGGAAATGAAAATGTGCAGCCCAGAGGTTACGCCTGCTCGGCAGGCGCAGCACACGATACTCGTCAAAGGCACCGCCATCCTGCATGAGCCGGCGCTCGCCGTATTCGACGGTGATCAAGCCTTCAGCGTGCAAGTAACGCAGGGCTTCGGCGGATGGGTAGCTGGTGTCAGTGTAGAGGGTGATGAGCTGGAGCTTTTTCTCACCGCGCAACGCATCCGCATCCCGCTCCAGGGCCCTCAACAGTGAGTCGCTGCCACCCGCCTCGCGTACGGTACTCACCGCCTGTTCCAGTTTGGCCAGATGCAGGTCGAACAACTGAGCGAGCAAGGTCCCTTTGATATCGTGCTCGACATACGATTTGGCCTTCATCCGCACCTTACTGGTTTCATCCAGCAATGATTGCACCCACATGGCCAAATCGCCTGGGGGCGCTTCGTCAGTCAATGAAGGCCGTTTTACATCACGCTGACGCCACTCTCCTTCAACGTGCTCAAAGGTCGCAAGCACCGCTTCGCTGATTCCCTCACGCACTTCAAGCAGGCGTTGCCCCTGCACTTGCACTTCGGTTCCGATCTGTAACTGCCCCTGAGCATTACGCACCAGCCGCTGCGGCATGCTGGACACAGGATACGGCAGACGACTGGTGGGCGCGCGGGCCTCATCCTGCTCGCGAGCCGCCTCGACCAGACGGCGGCCAGCATCCAGCTTGAGCTTGCCGACATGCTCCCGGTACCGGTCGAGCATCGCCGGCTCGATCAACCTGCCTCCCTCCTTGCGAATACGGTCGCTGTTGAGCATTGCAGCACTGTACTCATCCCAGGCTTCCTGCAAGATGACAATCCTGTCCTGCGCCGAAAGGTTGGCAAAATCCAGTGCGCCGTGAGCTTCAGCCGCATTGCGCAGGCTCAGGCCCGCCAGATCATCCCTGTAACCGGCAAGAATTGAACGACCGGCTTCATTGTCCAGGTGCAAGGCAAGGTCCGCCAGGTTCAATACCTGATGGAAACGCAGCTGAACCGTATTGATGGTGCGCTTGGCTATCAGCTGCGCAACCGTCCGCGCAGGTTCATCCGGGGCTCCGGTAATTTCGAAGGCGTCGGGTGTATCAGCGAGGATCTGATCGAGACTCTCGTAGCCCGCAAGCAAGCGATCCTGCAGGTCAACTGCGGCCTGCAGCTTGAGCCGGAACGCCTGATACAAGTCGGACACTTGGCCGATTGGCCTGCCATCCAGCGCCTGCTGCATCTCGGCTAGCCGGGGCAAATCAACAAGGTCCCAGAGTTCATAGACGATGAAATCGCTATTGCGGATGATCTCCGCGCGAACGGTCGTCTCATGCTGCCGAAGCGTGTCGTCCCAGCCTCCTTTCTGCCGCTCGCTGGCGTACTTGGGTTCATTCATGCTTGCCAATATCGGCAGTAATGCCGTATCGGCGCTGACAGCGGCTTCCAGCTGTTTTATCGACTGGTCTCTGTGTTGGGAGGCTTCCTGCTCCAACTCGGTTATACGCTCATCGTATCGCTGGACCAGTTTACCCAACTGCTCACTTTCATCCCCCTCCGGCAGGTCAGCCAGCTTTGCGGCTGCCCTGCTCCTAAGGTCCTTCAGGTTCTGCAGCGGTTTCTTCGACTCCAGGGACTGCTTGGCCATCAGCCCGAATTGCTGCCTCGCGCGTTCGACCTCCTGGTCCAGCTGGTTGACCTTCTGATGTAACTCTTCGAATCGCTTTGCCAGCCTAGCCTGGGCGGAGTTCCGGGGCATGCCGCCGTCCAGACGAAGTGAGGAGTCCAGCCGCCAGTCGCCATCGGCAGAGCTCAGCCAAGGCCCCACTGCCCCGTGGCCGTCGATCACTCGCACCCCCCCAGGTAATTGCTGCACGCGGTAGGTATCCCCGGCCAAGCTGACGTATAACGCGTCGTCGATACGGTACAAGCCTGCTGTGCCTGGGCTACTCAACGGTACCCTGCCATCGAGCGACACCCCTGAACGCATTGCCCGAAGTGCTTGCCGCTGTGCAGGCGGTAACCAGTTGAACCCACTTTGGCCACGCCAGGAAAAATCGATCCACCCCCCACGAAGGCCCTCGCTGGCTGCCGCTTCCTCGACCGGGACGATGGTTAGCTCGGCATAGGCTCCACGCTGCGGCTCGGGGCCTTCAACGGCTGCTGCGCCGGGCAGCTCATGAATGGGAATTTCCCGTGGCGGTTGCCTGCCATGCAGCAACGCCATACCCAGGTTGAGCACAAGGTCGGCAACTGCGGATGTTCGGTCAAACTCATTCCCGCGCTCAAGGGCATCCAGGTCGTGCTGCAGGGAGGCGAGCAACTGCACCAACCACGCTACGGAGGCCACCGGCCCACGGATCGCTAAAGTTACCACATTGAATAACAGCCATGCGCCCTCACACAGGGTTTGCCAGCGGTTCTCGGCATTGGATACGGTCTGCTCGTCGGCAAGCCTGAGCAGAAGGTCACGGTTCGCATTGTAGAGCTGCTCGTCAATATCGCCGGTCCAGTAGGTGACTGCCAATTGGGCGGGCGCTGGACGCTCGGGAATGATATAGGGATCGATTCCTATGGAGGTGGTATGAGGCTCACTGAACCCCCCATGCTCATATATCGGCCTGACGTTCGGCGCCATCCAGTCGAGAATACTGTCCTGCAGCAGCTTCGACTCGCGCACATGACCCAGCAAATCCGCCAGATGGGTGTATTGACGTAGCGTGTCAGTGGCGAACAGCGGACGATAGAGCAATACCAGCGAAGGCTCTGCGCAGTACAGTAGGTACATGCCCAGCACCTTGTCCATGTTCGCCGACGTTGCGCTGCGCTTGAACGCCAACGGGATCAATACCATTCGAGGCGTTACCGGGTCGATGCGACCGGCGCAGAAATCGACCACACATTGCAACCCGACCTCTCTGATCTTTCCCCCAAGCTTGGCAGAGATAGCACTGGCGAGCAGCGCAGCACGCCATTCGCCACCCAATCGCCTGACCCGCTCCGCGCGCATGGCCGGGTCGTCCAACTGGGCGGCGACGTAGGCAGGGTAATGACGACCAATATCCACCTTGGTAACGAGGCCCATGGCGACGTCCGCATTCAGCCATTTCGGCGCATCCACCCATTTCGGCTCATCCCCCTCGGCGCGCTGGTAGATTCGCCCGATGCTTGCTCCTTTGAGGGAAGCGAGGTTACCGATGGCGAACTGGGTAAGCGACATGCTCCCCGCGGGCTCCAACGGCTCCCCACCGCCCGTGCCCGTTGCCGAACCTCCCGGCACCCCACGAGCACGATAAAGGTCGAACATCAGATCGTCCGGCGAGCTGTGAACCTTATGGTCATCCCAGATTTGCTTCTCCAGCGCCTGACGAGCGTAGTCGGTCAACGATTGGATACCCTCCAACGCCCCCACGCCGCCCGAGCCGAGCTGATGCAACGCGATCTGCAGCAAGGCGGCGCTGCAGGCAAAGCTGTCCTGGGGAGCACTGGCACGCAACCCTGGAGGCGGCACTACTGCCGGCGTGTCATCCTGGTAAACCTCGAACCAGGACGAAGGATCACTGAGCTGGGCAAAACGCCGCTCCAGGGCCGGAACATCCTCGATGGCCAGACAGCGGGCGCGATCAACCCGACAAAGCAGTGCATCGAGCAAGAGCGAAACCTGCTGGGCAAATACGTTGCCTTCGGCCGGATAGCGTTGCCAGCGCATCTGCTCGAATGCATAGTCCTGCGCCAGTTCGTCACGCAGCGCCAGGCCGAACGCTGACATCGAATCGAAGCTGCGTACCGCCCCGGAAGGCGCGCACCAAAGCACTACCTCGCGCTCATCCCACTCGCCGCAAACCAGCATCAGGCACTGCAACTGATCATGCTGCAGCGAGGCGCTGATGAGCTGAGTCTGGACAAAATACACCGCTGGTTGGTCGTCACCGCCGTACAACACGCCACGGATGCACGCCTGCTCCTGTGCGTCCAGACCTTGCAGCGGAAGGCCACGCAGTAACGCGATCCTTAACAGCAACTGCAACCAGCTGTCGCGTCGGACACCACCTTTGTCATCGGCTCTCCAGTATTCCAGCTGAGCCTCGCAGAAATGCTCAGGAAGTTGCTGCACCAATTTGTTCAGCGCGGGCGACAAGCCTGACAACTGGCGGGTATCGAATTCACTATCCGAGCCAGGAAAACGATAGTCTTTGGTCAGGCCGAGGTTGTAATGGCGACCATCATCAAATGGCTCGAGGCTAAGCGGCTTCGAATCGAGCAAGGCGGCCAGCACCCGGTCCACCAAGGAGCCGGTGGTCCAGTAAGGACTGGAGGGGTCCGGGCTGTCCAGCATCAGTGGGTCCGCCGTTGCCAGGTCGGGAGTGACATTGGCCAGCCAGGGCAGTTCTGAGAGCAACAAGCGCAGCAATTGTTTACTGGCGACCTGCCGCAGCGTCGGGCGATCGCCGAACTGCCTGGCAACCACCTGTCTGAAATCGAATGTTGGAACCTGAGGATTGGTCATGCTGGGTGCCTCCACCGTGAAAAACGGTAGGCTGCGGCAAGAATGCCCGACACCCGCATTACATATTGCTTTATCAAGCGCTGGCGCAGTCCAGGGTCACCGTAGGCCGGCGCTTCGCTCGGCGCAGCCACCAGGCTGTCCGGCCGTTTGTTAGAGGTTGAACGGAATCACATCTTTGGCCTGTGCGTAGGTCAGGTTACCCCGGTAGATACTCAATACCTGCCCTTCGCTCGCCGCCTTCATTTGCTCGCGATACCCCATCTTGCGCTGGCTCCACAGCTTGAGATGGCCTTTGCCAAACGCCGTTGGCGCCGCCTGCGAGTCGGCAAAATGGAAATGCGCGGCCCACAAGGGTTTAACCCGAGGCTCGTCGGGAGCATGCAACAGGCTGATCCGGTACTCGTCCAGATAGCCATCGGAGACCACCTGCCGAGGCCCGACATACTCCACGTCGAGCAGGCCCTGCTCGTGGAGAAAATTCAGCCCTCTGGAACCTGGATAGCGCGTCTTGGTGTACAGCTCTACCAAGCAGTCGCGGCGGGCCTGACGCAGTTGAATCAATGCATCGTCCATACGCGCCAGCAGCCCTTGCTCTGCGTCGGCATCGCTGAGCTGTTCACGCAGCGCATTCACTTCTTTGATCTGGCCGTCCAGTATCGACATGAGGCCCTTGTCGTCAGCATCCTTGGCAACCAGGTCTCTGGCCTGGGCGATGACGTTTTCGTTCTGTGCCAGTATTGCCTCGCCCAGTTCCCGGTTGTTGCTTTCGGAGTCTGGCGTCGAAGACCGAGGCTCCGATTCAGATTCGTCCAGGGCTACCACTTCAACCCAGTCGTCTCCCTGCTTATGGAAACGATGCAGCACCGTCTCGTTCAGAGCCCCTACAACTTCCAACACAGGCTGCCCGTCGACCACCGCTTCGCTGCCAATCACTATCTGACCGGCGCGGGTGTAGGCCACCTGTAGGCTCTTTTGTGGATAAACTGCACGGCGAGCGCCACGGGCCTGGCCGGCCGCCTGCTCGCGCATGGCCTCTACCAGCGCATCACCGGCTATGGTTTTCAGCTGCACCATCTGTTGCTTGTAGGCCTCAAGGCGCTGGACATCGATGAGCTTGCTGCCGATTCTCTTGATCCGTTCGGCGTTGAGAATCGCCGCAAGGTACTCGTCCCACGCGCTTTGCAGCACCTCGATACGTTCAGCAACAGGCAAGTCACAGAACATCAGCAGATTATGCGTCTGCGCGGCCACCCGCAAACGATGACCGGCGAGCGCATCGCGAAAGATCATGTAGTGTTGGGTGGACGCACCTTTGCGCCACTGCAGGGCCAGCTCGACCAGCCCCATGGCCTGAAAAAACCGGATGTTGACCGTAGTCGTCGTGCGATTACTGATAATGCCCGAGACGCTCAAGGTGGCATTGACATAAGGCACTTGCATGTCGATATCGGTTACAGCCAACAGACGATCCAGCTGGCTGGAGACATCGATGATCCTGGGCTGCTCTTCAAGCAACTTCTCCAACATCGTCCGGAACCTGGCATACAACTCGGCCTGTTTCTCTGGCGGTGCGACATTGAGCGCGTTGGTGAGTTGGTCATATTTCGTGAACCCACCCAAGGCCAGGAGCTCATCAATGAAGAACATGCCAAAGCTGATCAGGTTCTTGCGAACTTGGCCCAAGCGTATCCGTTGATCTCTCACGCTGCCGACGTGCGTCGAGGCGCTCAACTTGTCAAGCACATAGGTAATGTTGCGTTCGGCCTCGAGATAGTTAAGGAACAATCTCTCGTTCAAGGGCAGGCGCTGGTTGCGCAGCTTACTCGTCTGCTCTTGCAACTGCTGGAACTTAAGCTTGAACAACTCGGTAGCCTGCTCGAATTGCGCACGTTCGCCCGGCTCGGTGGGTGGCGCCTTTTGCAACCGTTCCTCGACTTTTTTTACCGGATCATGCAAACCGACAATCTGCTCACTCAACGCGTTGAAATCCTTCGTAGCTGCCTCCGCGGCCGAGATATGCCGCTCTATCTCGGCCTGAGCCTTGGCGATCGGTCCGTCCAGCTTCTTGCGCAATCGCTCGCGGGCCAGCTCGCCTGAGCGACCACTGCCACCACGCAAGCGCGAATTATTGAGGTGCCAGATATCGCCGTCGCGCATCAGGTATGGCCCAACCGTGCCGTCCGGACCAATGATGCGAAACGCTGCGTTCTCAAGGCTGACTCGGTAGACACTACCGTTCAGAGACACATAGAAATCATCCCCGATCCGTACCAGGCCCGCGGTCACGCCCTGCGTCTGCGGTTCGCGCCCTTCCAGCGAAATACTGGCCGCCAACGCCCGCATTTGGCCGCGCTGGGCACTCGACAGGCCGTTGAGTCCCCCAGCCCCACGCCAGGAAAAGTCCAGGTGGGTATTGGCCATCGCCTGCAGCCTGTCGACCGAGGCGCTGGGCTCCCGGGTTGCTGCGGAAAGGTTCGCCAGCTCGACCCCAGTGCCTGCAGGTGGCCCCTGGAGCAGCGCTGGCGGCAGGTCGCCAGAAACGGGCGGCGCTGCCAGTTTCGGCGTCTGCAGGTGTATCAGCGCCAGCAAGGTGTTGTTCAGCACATCGACCATCGCCTGGATGCGCTCGTCGAGATGCGAGCTGGCCAGTCCCTGCACATCGTTGATCAAGCTGCGCATGCCGATGTAGAGCCAGGCAACGGAGGTGAGCGGCCCAGGTAACACCGGAAACACAACATTCAGCAGTTCCCAGGAAAATGCCGTGACCAGCCGCCAGCGCACCTCGCTGTTGCTCATGGCGCTGCGATCCGCCAGCTCCAGCAGCATCCGGCCCTTGGCTTCGAACATCTGCCGATCTACGTCCTGCGCCCAGAATTGCAGCGCCAACTGGACAGGCTGCGGTTTCTCCGGGAGTGTGTAAGGGTCGAGCAGCCATTGGGGCAGGTGCGGCTCCCGGAAGCCACCATTGTCGTAGACCGCGCGCTGAGCTTGCTCGATCCAGAGCAGCACGTTGTCCTGCAAAGCCCCCGGGCTGCTGATCGCATCCAGCAGTGCCTGAGCGCTGTCGTACTGAATCAGCGCCTTTTCGGTGTACAGCGGGCAGTACAACAGATGAACACCCAACTCGATGATTTCGATCACGTAGAAACCATGCGCCACGTCGACCCTCTCCGATGTCGGCGAGCGTTTGAACGCAAGCGGTGCAATCCGCACAGCGGCTGCCCCTTCCGCGCCGCTACGACAGAATTCCGCCAGGGCGCCATAGGCGAACTTGTCGAGCCGCTTGACCGCACGCGCCCGCGCGGCATCGAACATCAGGGTGATACGCCAGCGTATGGCGAATGCCGAAATGTGTTCGGCGCGGCTCGCCGAGCGATCGAGCATCGACTGAACATGCCGTGGATAACTGCCGCCGATATCGACTCGCTGCACCAGCTCACGGACGTAATCAATGGTCATCCACTTCATGATCAGCTGGTTTTCCCGGTGCGCGATGTGTGTCACCACCCCTCCTGCGGTGGCATCCAGGCGGCCGATCGCCAACTGCGTCAGGGTCAACGTCTTTTCACCGGTCTTCTGGCCGAAGCCCAGCCCGTGACCGTCACTGACAAAGGTCTCGACCGTGAGGATAAGGTCATCAGGAAAATAATTGGCGTCTACCGGGTGGTCATGCAGCATCGCTTCGCGCAGGCGCGTCGCCGCATAGGTGTGCAAGTCCGGCAGACCGTCCTGAATGCCCTGGGCTGGGCTGCGCTGTTGCAGTAGCGACAAGTCGAGCATGGCTTGGAGGTAGGCGGTCTGGCTATCCGTATCGGCTCGCGACAGGCCCTTGGGAAGCGCCAGGCCCAGCCCGCCGGTGCCATGGTCACTGAACTCGGCGAAGAATGATGCGGGGTCGCAGGCCAAATGGCAGTAGTGCTCCAGTTGGTCGACGCTGTCGATCGCACTCCAGCGCAGGCGGGCCACGCGCTCGAGCAAGATTTCCAGCAACGAGGCGCTGTACAGGGCGAAAGCGTCGCCCTCCACTGTCAGGCCCTGCCAGCTCAACTCATCAAACCGGTAACGTCCAGCCATCTGTATCTGCAACGCCGCGCCGAATGCAGCCTGGGCGTCGAAACTGCGGACCAGGCCTTCGGGAGAACACCAGAGTGTCAGTTCGCGAACTTCACTGGAGGCGGTAATCAGCAAGCCGGGCAACAGCTCATGGAAAGTGTCTTCACCCTCACGTAACGCCACCCGCACCAGCTGCACATCGAGCCCGGTACGGTTGCCCATCATCAGGTCACGCAGCAGCTTGCGTTGTTCGTCGTCCAGCGCTTCGTCTTTCAGGCCATCGAGCAGGTTGGCGCGCAACAACTGTTGCAACCACAGGTCCCGGTCGATAATGCCGTCGCCGTTCCAATAGTCGATCTGCGCTTGCTGGAAGTGCCAAAGCAGCATTGGCAGCAACGCGTTGAGGCCATCGGTCAGGCGCGCGGGGTCGATCAAATCGCCCTCAGCCGTTTCGAAGCTCGACTCGATGGCGAAAAAGCGCCGGGGCGGGTTCAGGCTAAGGCGGTAGTCGCCCGCCGGGGCGAGGTCCAGTGGTTTAGCCGCAAGCAGGGCCTGCAGCACCACATCCACCAGCGGCTGAGGGCGCCAGACAGCATCCGGCTGCAGGGACATCAGGTACAGCGGTGCAGCCGAGGTCATTTCAGGGCGATGCACGCCAACCAGAGGATAGTGCTCCAGGATCACCTTCATGACCTGTTCACCTACGACCTGGCGGAGCGTGGGACGGCTGGCGAACTGGGCGGCGACTGCGTGTTTGAGGTTGTGCGCGTGAGTGGCGGGCATGACCAGGACTCGTTGTGGAATGAACCACAAAGCGTCCTGGAAATGGTATCGAAACAGGTGCTACATATTGCTGCTGGCAGGCCGCGGCACCTGGCGGTGCGGCGACCTGCCGCGCTGTCAGCTATAGACGCGGCCAAGGACCTGGCGATGGCTCTCGAACTGATCGAGCACATCACGCACGATCTGGTCTGGGGCAAAGCCCATCAGGTCGTACTCCTGACTGCCGTCATGCAGGTAGACCTCGGCGCGGTAGAAGCGCTGGCGCAGTTCAGGCTCACCCTCGACCGGCGCCTCGCTCGGCGCGGCCATATAGCCGTCAAGGCTCACTTCGTAGACGAACGGGTTGCCTTCTTCCATCATCACCCGCAAGCCCATCAGGTTGCGCGACTGGCCAACGCGGGTTTCCACCTCGAAGCCCTGCGTCTGCAGCTGTGCAGCGGCTTCTTTCAACGCCGGGCTGACCTGCTTGTCCATGAAGCGCTGCACCACGGCCTGGGTCGGCTGCAGTTCCAGCTGAGTCAGGCGCTCGCTAAAGCCGCGACGGCCACGGGCGGCCAGTTCGGCGCGTTCCTGCTCGATCACCACGTCCTGCTTCATGGCCTTGTACAGGCCGAACATGAACAGCACCAGCACCACCGAGAACGGCAGGCCCGCCAGCACGACCATGGTCTGCATGGCTTCGAAGTTACCGGCAAACAGCAGGCCGATGGTCACCAGGGTGATCACCACAGACCAGAACACCACCATCCAGTGCGGGGCATCTTCGTCGACCTTGCCGCCTGTGCACGACAGGTTGGCCATCATCACTGCGCCGGAGTCGGCCGGCGTGAGGAACAGCACAAAACCGACGAACACTGCCACACCAATGACGATCTTGGCTGCCGGGAAGTATTCCAGCAGCTGGTAGATCGACATCGATGGCTGTTCCAGCGCAGTCTTGCCCAGCTCCACGGCGCCCTGGTTGATCACCAGGTCCAGTGCGGTGTTGCCGAAGATCGACAGCCAGGCCAGGGTGAAGCCCAGCGGGATCAGCAGCACGCCCATCACCAGTTGGCGCACGGTGCGGCCCTTGGAAATACGGGCAATGAACATGCCGACGAACGGGCCCCAGGAGATCCACCAGGCCCAGTAGAACACGGTCCACAGGCCCAGCCAGCGCTCCGACTTGCCGGCTTCGCCTTCATACACATAAAGGTCGAAGGTTTTCAGCACGATGCCGTTCAGGTAGTCGCCGACGTTCTGCACGAAGCCGTTGAGCAGGTGCAGGGTTTCGCCGCCCAGCAGTACGAAGATCAACAGGCCGCTGAACAGCATGATGTTCAGGTTGGACAGGCGGCGGATGCCGTTTTCCACACCCGATACCGCTGCCACGGTAGCCACGCCAGCCATCACCAGGATCACCACCAGCAGGTTGGTCTTGCTGTGGTCCATGCCGAACAGGTATTCCAGGCCGGACGACACCTGCATCGCGCCGATTCCCAGGTTGGTCACCAGGCCCAGCAGGGTGACGAACATGCCGAAGATGTCGACGGCGTTGCCGGCAGCGCCCTTGACCCAACGCTCGCCCACCAGCGGGTACAGCGCCGAACGCAGTGCCAGCGGCTGGTTGTGGCGGTAAGCGAAGTAACCCACGGCCAGGCCGACCAGGGCATAGATCGCCCAGCCGTGCAGCCCCCAGTGCAGGAAGGTCAGCTGCAGGCCCTGGCGCGCGGCCTCGAGGCTGGCAGGAGTGCCCTCCGGTGGGTTGAAGTAGTGGTCCAGGGGCTCGGAGGCGCCGAAGTACAGCAGCGAAATACCGATGCCGGACGAGAACAGCATGCCGGCCCAGGCGCCGTAGCTGAAGTCAGGCTGGTCGTCCTTGCCACCCAGCTTGAGGCTGCCGTAGTCGGAGAAAGCCAGGTAGACGACGAACAGCAGGTATCCGCAGATGACCAGCATGTAGTACCAGCCAAAGGTGCGCGTCAGCCACTTTTGGGCCACGCCCAGCACCTGGCCGGCGGTTTCGGGTACAGCGATCAGCAAGGCAGTCAGAACAAGGATCATCAGCGCGGAGGTGAAGAACACCACGCGGTTGACCCGTACCCTCTCGGCGGGGGGCTTGGTAAGTGAGGCAGAACTCATTGCACGAATGCTCCGGGCAGTGCGGCTGTGGAGGCTAATCAGTCTTTCCCGAGCAATTGGTGGAATATCCCCACTGCATCAGGTGTTATAAAAGAACCCTGGAAACCGTGATCCCGAATCGATACGTTGCCAAAAACAGACAGGTGGCCTGCTGAAAATGCCACGCCTCAACGGAGGTGCGCGCATTCGTCACAGGTCACCCCGCCCGCTCCAAGGGACTGTCGCAGGGCCAATGGCCGTACGGCAGAATCTGCATTTCGCATCGCTCATGCCCGTCAACACCTTGTATTCCGGGGGTTACGCGATTTCCTGGGGTGTCAATCCGTGCCTTCTCGACCGCCTGAAAAACTGTCAATGGCACAAATTGTCGCAGAGCTTATTCTTTATTGATTGAACGTTCAATCAAAACAAAATAGACTGGCCTTCGCCGAGTCAGCCGCCTGTCGTCTGCTCGCAGGCCTGAGGAGATAGCAAGATGCCCAAGGTCGGTATGCAACCCATCCGGCGCCAGCAGTTGATCGAAGCCACATTGCAGGCGGTCGATCAGGTCGGACTGGGGGACGCCAGCATTGCGCTGATTGCCCGTTTGGCCGGTGTGTCGAACGGCATCATCAGTCACTACTTTCGGGACAAGAACGGCCTGATCGCAGCGACGATGGGTTACATCATGAGCATGCTCAACGAAGGCGTCAGAGCACGTCGCCAGGCCCTGAAAGACGACAGCCCGCGCGCTCACCTGAAAGTGATCATCGAGGGCAACTTCGATGCCAGCCAGGTAAACGGCCCGGCAATGAAAACCTGGTTGGCCTTCTGGGCTTCCAGCATGCACCAGCCCGATTTGCACAGGTTGCAGCGGATCAACGACCACCGCTTGTATTCCAACCTGTGCTGCCAGTTCCGCCGCGCCCTGCCGCTCTACCATGCGCGCAAGGCAGCCCGCGGCCTGGCAGCCCTGATCGACGGTTTGTGGCTGCGTGGCGCCCTGTCGGGTGATGCATTCGACACCGACCAGGCGATACGGATTGCTTACGAATACATGGAACTACAACTGGCCAAGCAGCACACCCTGGGCACAAACGACCAGGCTGCTGACAATGCGCGCAGGGCCCTTGCCAACCCGGCAGGAGCATGACGCGCAAGCCAAACCACACACTGCACTTGCGAGGACACTATGGCCCGTTTCGGAACGCAAAAACTCTACATTGATGGCGCTTACGTCGACGCTGGCAGCGATGCCACTTTCGAAGCCATCAACCCGGCCACCGGCGAAGTCCTCGCCCACGTACAGCGTGCTACCGAGGCTGACGTCGAGAAGGCCGTGGAAAGCGCCGAGCGTGGCCAGAAAGTCTGGGCTGCGATGACTGCCATGCAGCGTTCGCGCATCCTGCGCCGCGCCGTCGACATCCTGCGCGAGCGCAACGATGAGCTGGCCATGCTGGAAACCCTTGACACCGGCAAGTCGTACTCCGAAACCCGCTACGTCGACATCGTCACCGGTGCCGACGTGCTGGAATACTATGCAGGCCTGGTACCGGCCATCGAAGGCGAGCAGATCCCGCTGCGCGAATCGTCCTTCGTCTACACCCGCCGCGAGCCGCTGGGCGTGACCGTGGGTATCGGTGCCTGGAACTACCCGATCCAGATCGCCCTGTGGAAATCTGCCCCGGCCCTGGCCGCTGGCAACGCGATGATCTTCAAACCGTCGGAAGTCACTTCGCTGACCACCCTGAAACTGGCCGAGATCTACACCGAAGCCGGCCTGCCAAACGGCGTGTTCAACGTTCTGACCGGCAGCGGCCGCGAAGTCGGCACCTGGCTGACCGAGCACCCGCGCATCGAAAAAGTGTCCTTCACCGGCGGCACCACCACCGGCAAGAAAGTCATGGCCAGCGCCTCCAGCTCTTCGCTGAAGGAAGTGACCATGGAACTGGGCGGCAAGTCGCCTCTGATCATCTGTGCCGACGCCGACCTGGACAAGGCCGCCGATATCGCCATGATGGCCAACTTCTACAGCTCGGGCCAGGTGTGCACCAACGGCACCCGCGTGTTCATCCCGGCTGAAATGAAGGCGGCCTTCGAAGCCAAGATCGCCGAGCGCGTTGCCCGCATCCGCGTTGGCAACCCGGAAGACGAAAACACCAACTTCGGCCCGCTGGTCAGCTTCCAGCACATGGAAAGCGTGCTGGGCTACATCGCCAAAGGCAAGGAAGAAGGTGCCCGCGTGCTGTGCGGCGGCGAGCGTCTGACTGCCGGTGACTTCGCCAAAGGTGCCTTCGTTGCCCCGACCGTGTTCACCGACTGCACCGACGACATGACCATCGTCAAGGAAGAGATCTTCGGCCCGGTGATGAGCATCCTCACCTACGAAACCGAAGAAGAAGTGATCCGCCGTGCCAACGACACCGACTACGGCCTGGCCGCCGGCGTCTGCACCAACGACATCACCCGCGCCCACCGCATCATCCACAAGCTCGAAGCCGGTATCTGCTGGATCAACGCCTGGGGTGAATCGCCGGCCGAAATGCCGGTAGGTGGCTACAAACAGTCGGGCGTCGGCCGTGAAAACGGCGTCAGCTCGCTGGCTCAATACACTCGCATCAAGTCGGTCCAGGTCGAGCTGGGCGGCTACAACTCGGTTTTCTGAACCCTGTCTAGCCCCGCCCGTGCCACCGCGCACGGGCGTTCCCGCTCCCCGATCACCGCCAACACGAGGGTACTTTCATGTCCCAAGAATTCGATTACATCATCGTCGGTGCCGGCTCGGCCGGTAACACCCTGGCTACCCGCCTGACCGAAGACGCCGGCGTCACCGTATTGCTGCTGGAAGCCGGTGGCCCCGACTACCGCTTCGACTTCCGCACCCAGATGCCAGCCGCCCTGGCCTTCCCGCTGCAAGGCCGCCGCTACAACTGGGCCTACGAGACCGACCCGGAACCTTACATGGACGGCCGCCGCATGGAATGTGGCCGTGGCAAGGGCCTGGGTGGCTCGTCGCTGATCAACGGCATGTGCTACATCCGCGGCAACGCCATGGACTTCGACGGCTGGGCAGAACTGCCAGGCCTGGAAGACTGGACCTACCTCGACTGCCTGCCGTACTTCCGCAAAGCCGAAACCCGTGATATCGGCCCTAACGACTACCACGGTGGTGACGGCCCGGTCAGTGTCGCCACGCCAAAGGCTGGCAACAACCCGCTGTTCCACGCCATGGTTGAAGCGGGTGTGCAGGCCGGTTACCCGCGTACCGAAGACCTCAACGGCTACCAACAGGAAGGCTTCGGCCCAATGGACCGTTCGGTGACCAAGAACGGCCGCCGCTCCAGCACCGCCCGTGGCTACCTGGACCAGGCCAAGAAACGCCCGAACCTGACCATCGTCACCCACGCCCTGACCGACCGCGTGCTGTTCGACGGCAAGCGCGCCGTAGGCGTAACCTACCTGGTCGGCGACAGCGAAGAACGCGTGGAAGCCCGCGCCCGCAAGGAAGTGATCGTCAGCTCTGGCGCCATCGCTTCGCCGCAGCTGCTGCAGCGCTCCGGCGTCGGCCCGCGCGCCTTGCTGGAAAGCCTCGACATCCCGGTTGTGCACGACCTTCCAGGCGTTGGTGAAAACCTTCAGGACCACCTGGAACTTTACCTGCAGTACGCCTGCACCCAGCCGGTATCGCTGTACCCATCGCTGCTGTGGTGGAACCAGCCGGCCATCGGTGCCGAGTGGTTGTTCAATGGCACCGGCATCGGCGCCAGCAACCAGTTCGAGGCCGGTGGTTTCATTCGTACCCGCCCTGAGTTCAAGTGGCCGAACATCCAGTACCACTTCCTGCCGGTTGCGATTAACTACAACGGCTCAAATGGCGTGAAGGAACATGGCTTCCAGGCGCACATGGGCTCCATGCGCTCGCCTGCCCGTGGCCGCATCCAGGCCAAGTCGAAAGACCCGCGCCAGCACCCGAGCATCCTGTTCAACTACATGTCCACCGAGCAGGACTGGCAGGAATTCCGTGACGGCATTCGCCTGACCCGTGAAATCATGGCCCAGCCGGCGCTGGACCCGTACCGTGGCCGCGAAATCAGCCCGGGCGCCCACGTGCAAACCGACGAAGAACTGGACAAGTTCATCCGCGAGCACGCCGAAACCGCCTTCCACCCGTCTTGCTCGTGCAAGATGGGCACCGACGACATGGCAGTGGTCGATGGCGAAGGCCGCGTGCATGGCATGCAGGGCCTGCGCGTGGTCGACGCGTCGATCATGCCGCTGATCATCACCGGTAACCTCAATGCCACCACGATCATGATTGCCGAAAAGATTTCGGACAAGATCCGTGGTCGCAAGCCACTGCCACGCAGCACCGCCAAGTACTACGTGGCAGGGGATGCGCCAGTGAAAGGCAAGCCGATGCGTGAAGTGAAGCAAGGCTGAGGCCTTGATCAGGGGCCGCGCAGCGGCCCCTTTCACGTTTGCTCAGGCGGGCAGCGCAAAGAATGTGCGCATCAACGAGTCATCCTCGACGCCCAGTCGCCCCGCCAGTGCCTGGCGATCGAACAACTGTCCTGTGCGCATTTCACGCACGGCCTTCCCGCCTGGCGCCTGCGCCAGTGCCTTCAGGCACACCTCGGTAAAGCGATAATTGTGCCCTTGAACGGCCGTCACCTTTTCCACTTGCAGGTAGCGCCCGGGCATCATCAAAGACTCCGCTTCATCAGGTCGCCTTGAAAAGGGCCCGATGGGCGTCGCCTGCATGTCTTCGCCCGGTTCCAATACATACACCAACGCATTTTCATCAAAAGCACTCCGGCCACTGACCTGGGTCTGCGGGTCGTTGAAAACCTCCCAGAGGGCATAGGGGTTCTCCGTGAATGACGTGAAGTCGGTGGTCACCAGCACATCACCCACTTCAATGGCACCCTCACCAGATACCTGAAAACCCGTGCCCCGCAGGCTGGAAGCCGCCCGGTACAGCCTCACCTGATTACTGACGCCAATTTGCCCCAGTGCGCGGGCAAGGTCGTGGCTGCGCTGGATATTCCCGGCGCGAGTGCCCTCTAGCGGCATTCCCCGCCACAGGTTGTTGTAGCGCTCCGGCGAGCTGGTGTACTCGGCAATGGCGGGCGAGCCAAAGCCGTGCTCATCGCGATAGACGGGGTACGGCTCACTGAATGCATCCAGATACTCGCCATTGGGCCCCACGGCATCGAGATCAGCCCACGGCACCGCGCCCAACAGGGCTTCCTGCCGCGCCAGCGCCTTATCCGACATAGCCAGCAATTCGTCTGCCGCCGGGGCCATGTAAAGCCCCCAGTCGACCTTGGCGGCAGAGGCTTGCGCCTGACCAGCCACGCGCGGGGGGACGTGGCCATCAGTGAACAGCTCGCTGGCACGCATCATGGCTATATCAAGCAGAATGAACAGAATATCCGTCAGTACTGACCACCATGCTGCTGTGCGCCAGGCCTGCTTGCCATTGATTGCCCGGTCCAGGTGCAGAGCCAGGCTTGCGGTGCCCAGACCGAGCGATGCCAATATCACTGGCCAGCCAAGCGGCGTCATCGGCGCAATTATAAAACTCGCTGCTTGCAAGCCCGCCAGCCAATCGGCCTTGCGCAGTTGTGCGTTGGTAGTCAGCCGCTCATGAGCATCGCTGGCCAGATCATCCATGACCGCATCGCGCACATGGACGAACAGGTCCCCTTCAATGGCTGGCCCGGAAATCATGGTGTCGCCCCGCGACTGCGCGAGCAACCTGAAGTAATTGCGTAAACGCGGGCGTAGCGACTGCGCCAGTACCCCATCCCCGACGAACAGCCTGACCAGCCGCTCTCGCCCCACCGTCGTGGCGGCCTGATCAACCATCCACTCCTGAAGCGCATGGCGATCGTCGAATACCTGCACCACAGCCTGCGCATCGGCAAGATAGAGGCACAACCTGCCAGTCTTCAGCTTGTGCAAGAACATGAGCTTGGCGCTGATACCGCCGATGACAAGTGCATTCCATTCAGATTGGGCATTCGCTTGCCTGGCCTGTCGCAGGCCTTGCACGGTACTTGGCAGTGCGGGTACAGCGACCGTCACCGCCATCAGCGCCTGGCGCTCGGGTTTGCTCAACGCAGATTGGCCCACAGCAGCAATGAAGCGGGCGCGAGCCAGGACACAGTAGTCTTCGCCATACCGTGACCGAAACTTGCTCAGTGCCTCGGTATAGCGCCCCGCAAAATCCAACCGCCAGAACGCCTCCAGTACTTGCTGTGGGTCGAGCCGCACTTCGTTGCGCTCGTCATAGACTGTGTGGCTGGCATCCACCCGGTAGAAGCCACCATAAATACTCAACTCGTCAGCACTGGCCTGCTGCTGCGGGCTGAATCGCTGGATGACCAGTTCGGTAAGGCTCAAAGAGCGTCGTGGCGGTCCACTGTGGCGCCAGCCGGTGAAGCTCAACGAACTGCTGACCGCCGACTGGAACTCGTGCCAATAGAGCCCGTCCGGATCCAGCCAATACCCCAGTTGGCGGCGAAGCACATGGCCCGCCGCCTGGCGCGCCAGATTGTGCAAATCAGGAAATTGCCCGAGCAGGCGCTGGGCCACCTGGGCGAGAGAAATGGTTTCTTTGACATTCATGTCACTTGGCTGCCTGACAGTGGGCGAACCATTACAGCCGCACGCCGCAGCGACGATGCGGTATCGCTTTACAGCCTGCGTCAGCCTCAGGTTAGAATCGATTGGCACGCGACCTGCTAGCTTTTGCTGGAAAATGCGCTACCACGTCCCTTCCCCGCTGTCTCGGAGTACCTGCCTTTGGATGCAAGCACCATCAACAGCCTGTTTTTGATCGGCGCATTGCTGGTGGGCGCAAGCATCCTGGTCAGTTCGCTGTCGTCGCGCCTGGGCATCCCTATTCTGGTCATCATCCTCGCCGTCGGCATGGTCGCCGGTGTCGATGGTGGCGGCATCATCTTCAACAATTACCCAACCGCCTACCTGGTGGGCAACCTGGCTCTGGCCGTCATCCTGCTTGACGGTGGCCTGCGTACGCGGGTGGCAAGCTTCCGCGTGGCGCTGTGGCCGGCGCTGTCGCTGGCCACGGTCGGGGTGATGATCACCACCGCCCTCACCGGCCTGATCGCCGCCTGGCTGTTCAACCTGAGCTTGATCCAGGGCCTGCTGATCGGCGCCATCGTCGGCTCCACCGACGCCGCTGCAGTGTTCTCGCTGCTCGGCGGCAAAGGCCTGAACGAGCGGGTTTCCGCTACCCTCGAGATCGAGTCGGGCAGCAACGACCCGATGGCGGTGTTCCTCACTGTCACCTTGATCGACATGATCGCCAGCGGCGAGACCGGCCTGCACTGGAGCCTGCTGGGTCACTTGCTGCGTGAGTTCGGTATCGGCACGCTGCTGGGCCTGGGCGGCGGCTGGCTGATGCTGCAACTGGTAAACCGTATCAATCTGGCCGGCGGCCTGTACCCCATTCTGGTAGTGGCCGGCGGCCTGGTGATGTTCTCGCTGACCAACGCCCTGCATGGTAGCGGCTTCCTCGCTGTTTACCTGTGCGGCCTGGTGCTGGGCAACAAGCCGATCCGTAGCCGCCACGGCATCCTGCACATGCTCGACGGCATGGCCTGGCTGGCCCAGATCGGCATGTTCCTGGTGCTGGGGTTGCTGGTCACGCCGCACGACCTGCTGCCCATCGCCCTGCCGGCACTGGGCCTGGCGCTGTGGATGATCCTGGTGGCGCGGCCACTGTCGGTGGTCGCGGCCCTGTTGCCGTTCAAGGCTTTCCATGGCCGCGAAAAGGGCTTCATTTCGTGGGTCGGCCTGCGCGGCGCGGTACCGATCATTCTGGCGGTGTTCCCGCTGATGGCGGGCCTGCCAGACGCCCAGCTTTTCTTCAACCTGGCCTTCTTCATCGTGCTGGTATCGCTGCTGGTGCAAGGCACCAGCCTGCCGTGGGTGGCCAAGCTGCTGAAAGTGACGGTTCCGCCAGACCCGGCGCCGATCTCCCGCTCCGCCCTTGAGGTGCACATCACCAGCGAGTGGGAGATGTTCGTCTACCGCCTGGGCGCAGAAAAATGGTGCATCGGTGCCGCCCTGCGCGAACTGAAAATGCCCGAAGGCACGCGGATTGCCGCGCTGTTCCGTGGTGAGCAACTGCTGCACCCGTCGGGCAGCACCGTGCTGGAAGTTGGCGACATGCTCTGCGTGATCGGCCACGAACACAACCTGCCGGCCCTCGGCAAGTTGTTCAGCCAGGCGCCACAGCGTGGCCTGGACCTGCGTTTCTTCGGCGACTTCGTGCTCGAAGGCGATGCCGAACTGGGTGCGGTGGCAGCGTTGTATGGCCTGAAGCTCGATGGCCTCGACGCGAAAATGCCGCTGGCGCAGTTCATCCGACAGAAGGTCGGAGGCGCTCCAGTAGTAGGGGACCAGGTCGAATGGCATGGCACGATCTGGACCGTGGCAACCATGGACGGGAACAAGATCCAGAAAGTAGGCGTCAGATTCCCCGAAGGAACGCGACCCGGACCAGGATTGTTCCTCTAAACTTCGTTTCAGCCGGATCCACAAGTAGTCTGCCTATGTCCCTGCGCGTGTACCTTCGCACAGCCCTGCTCGGGTTGTGCCTATCCCTTGCTTTTGCGGCTAGCGCGGCAGAAGCCCCGACCACCGCCAGTATCCAGAACAGCCTCGACAAGATCGCCGAGCGCAAGCTGCCCGAGGCAGACCAAAAGGCGCTGCAGCAGGTGCTCGAACAAACGTTGAGCCTGCTTGCTGCCAAGGAAGACAACGAAAAGAAACTGGCTGCACTCAAGCAGCAGCTGAGCAGTGCCCCCAAGGAGACCAGCGACAGCCAGAAGGAGTTGGCCAAGCTCAAGGAAACCAAGGCACAACCGGTGGCACAGCGCTACGCCAACCTCACCGTGCCGCAGCTTGAACAGATGCTCAGCGAACGCAACACGCTGCAGGGCGAGCTGCAAAAGGCGCTGTCTGAAGCCAACAGCCTGATCATCAACTCGCAAACCCGCCCCGAGCGCGCCCAGGCCGAAATCAGCAGCAGCCAGACCCGCACCCAGCAGATCAACAACATCCTCAAAACCGGCAAGGACGGTGGCAAAGCCATCAATGCCGACCAGCGCAACCAGCTCAACGCCGAGCTGGCCTCGCTCAACGCGCTGACCCTGCTGCGCCGCCAGGAACTGGCCGGCAACAGCCTGCTGCAAGACCTTGGCAATGCGCGTCACGACCTGCTGGTCGAGCGCGCTGCGCGCCTGGAGCAGGAAATCCAGGACCTGCAGACGCTGATCAACGCCAAACGCCTGGCCCAGTCCCAGGAAGCCGTCACCCAGCAGTCGATCGAGGCTCAGAAGGCCGGCGGCAGCAGCCTGCTGGCCACTGAAAGCGCGATCAACCTCAAGCTTTCCGACTACCTGCTCAAGAGCACCGACCGCCTTAACGAACTGACCCAGCAGAACCTGCGCACCAAGCAGCAGCTCGACAGCCTGACCCAGGCCGACCAGGCGCTTGACGAGCAGATCAACGTGCTCAAGGGAAGCCTGCTGCTGTCGAAGATTCTCTATAAACAGAAACAGACCCTGCCGCACCTGAAGGTCGACCGCGACCTGGCCGACCAGATCGCCGACACCCGCCTGTACCAGTTCGAAGTCAACCAGCAACGCGAGCAGATGAGCAGCCCGGTCACCTACGTCGACAAGCTGCTGGCGGCGCAACCGCAGGAAGATGTGACACCGCAGCTGCGCAAGGCCCTGCTGGAAGTGGCCATCACCCGCAGCGACCTGTTGGAGCGGCTGAACCGCGAACTGTCGGCGCTGCTCAACGAATCGATCACCCTGCAGCTCAACCAGAAGCAGCTGCTGGGCACCGCGCAGAGCCTGCGCACCACCCTCGACGAGCAAATGTTCTGGATCCCCAGCAACAAGCCACTGGACTGGGACTGGCTGCAATACGTGCCGGAGCGCCTGGCCGACCAGGTCGCCAACCTGCCGTGGGGCTCCAGCCTGAAAGAGCTGGCCGATGGCCTGAGCCAGCGCCCGTTGCTGTTCCTGCCGCTGCTGTTGGTGATCGGCGCGCTGTTGTGGCGGCGCAAATACCTTTACCAACGATTAGGCAAAGTTCACCAGGATATCGGCCACTTCCGCCGTGACAGCCAATGGCACACGCCCCAGGCAATCCTTATCAACATTCTGCTGGCGATGCCGGTCAGCCTTGGTCTGGCGCTGTGCAGCTACGCCCTGCAGATCGACGCCCGCGGGCAGAATGCCAACCTGGGCGCCGCACTCTGGCAGCTGGCCCAGGCCTGGCTGGTGTTCTACACCGCCTACCGTATCCTCGCTCCGGGTGGCGTGGCGGAAGTCCACTTCCGCTGGCACAAACCGCAGGTCGAGTTCCTGCGCGGCTGGGTTCGCCGCCTGGGCACCGTGGTGCTGGCACTGGTCGGTGTGGTGGCGGTGGCCGAGCACCAACCTTCGGCACTGGCAGACGACGTGTTGGGCATCGGCGTGGTGCTGACCTGCTATGCGCTGATGGCCTGGCTGCTCAGCCGCCTGCTGCTCAGCAGCCCGGCACACCGTGACACCTCGCTATTCCGCAGGGCAGTGGGGGTGGCATTCACCGCCCTGCCCATCGCCCTGTTCGTCGCCGTGTGCTTCGGCTACTACTACACCGCACTGAAGCTTACCGACCGACTCATCTACACCCTGTACCTGCTGCTGTTCTGGCTGGTGATCGAGGCTGCCTTCGTGCGCGGCCTGTCGGTAGCTGCACGACGCCTGGCCTACCAGCGTGCGTTGACCAAGCGTGCGGCAGCCAAGGAAGGGCTGGATGGCGAAGTCATCACCGAAGAGCCAACGCTGGATATCGAACAGGTGAACCAGCAGTCGCTGCGCCTGATCCGCCTGGCCCTGCTCGGCGGCTTCATCGCCGGCCTGTACTGGGTATGGGCAGACCTGATCTCGGTGTTCGCCTACCTCAACAATTTCGTCCTCTACGAATACACCAGCGGCACCGGCGCCGCCGCCAGCATGGTACCGATCAGCCTCGGCGACCTGCTCGGCGCGCTGGTGATCGTCGGCATTACCTTCGCCCTGGCCGGCAACTTGCCAGGCTTGCTGGAAGTACTGGTGCTGTCTCGCCTGAACCTGGCCCAGGGCAGTGCCTACGCCACCACCACGCTGTTGTCGTACACCATCGTCGGCATCGGCATCGTCAGCACCCTGTCGACCCTGGGGGTGAGCTGGGACAAGCTGCAATGGCTGGTGGCTGCGCTGTCAGTAGGGCTGGGCTTCGGCATGCAGGAAATCTTCGCCAACTTCATCTCCGGCATCATGATCCTGTTCGAGCGCCCGGTACGGATTGGCGACACCATCACCATCGGCAACCTGTCGGGCACGGTAAGCAAGATCCGCATCCGTGCCACCACCATCACCGACTTCGACCGCAAGGACATCATCGTCCCCAACAAGACCTTCATCACTGGCCAACTGATCAACTGGTCGCTGACCGACACGGTCACCCGGGTGACGCTGAAGCTGGGCATCGACTATGGCTCAGACCTCGACCTGGTGCGCGACCTGCTGCTCAAGGGCGCGCATGAGAACCCACGCGTGCTCAAGGATCCGGAACCGATCGTGTACTTCCTCAACTTCGGCGAAAGCTCGCTGGACCACGAACTGCGCATGCACGTGCGTGACCTGGGCGACCGCAACCCGACGCTGGACGAGATCAACCGCTACATCAACCGCGAGTTCAAGGCCCACAACATCAAGATCTCGGTACGCCAGGTAGAGGTGTTCCTGATGGATGCGAAGGGCAGCAAACAGCAATTGATTCCGATGGAGCAGCCGAAATCGGATGGCACTGCTTCGGCCTGAATAGGCTCGAATGCTTTATTGTGTGCAAGATGGCTGCGAGGGCTTCGCCCTCGTTCGCGGGTGAACCCGCTCCTACACAGGGACCGCACGGCTTTCAGGCGCTGCATGTTCTTTGTAGGGGCGGGTTACCCGCGAAGGGCCGCCAGCGGCCCCATTGGCACCGATTCCAAGGAGCAGTCCCGTGAAAGCCCTCGACCAACTCACCTTCGACAACCGCTTCGCCCGCCTGGGCGATGCGTTCTCCACCCAGGTGCTGCCCGAGCCCATTGCAGACCCGCGCCTGGTGGTAGCGAGCGAGTCGGCCATGGCCTTGCTCGACCTCGACCCCGCCCAGGCCGAGCTGCCGGTGTTCGCCGAACTGTTCAGCGGCCACAAACTGTGGGAAGAGGCCGACCCTCGGGCGATGGTTTATTCCGGCCACCAGTTCGGCTCGTACAACCCGCGTCTGGGCGACGGCCGTGGCCTGCTGCTGGCCGAAGTGCTCAACGACGCAGGCGAACACTGGGACCTGCACCTCAAGGGCGCTGGCCAGACACCCTACTCCCGCATGGGTGACGGCCGCGCCGTGCTGCGCTCGTCGATCCGCGAGTTTCTCGCCTCCGAAGCCCTGCACGCCCTGGGTATCGCTACCAGCCGGGCACTGTGCGTAATCGGTTCCAGCACCCCGGTGTGGCGCGAAACCCGTGAAAGTGCGGCCATGCTGACGCGTCTGGCGCAGAGCCATGTGCGTTTCGGTCATTTCGAGTACTTCTACTACACCAAGCAGCCCGAGCAGCAGCGCGTGTTGATCGACCATGTGCTGGAACAGCACTATCCCGAATGCCGTGACGCCGAGCAGCCTTACCTGGCCATGTTCCGCACCATCGTCGAGCGCAATGCCGAACTGATCGCCCGCTGGCAGGCGTATGGCTTCTGCCACGGCGTGATGAACACCGACAACATGTCGATCCTCGGCATCACCTTCGATTTTGGCCCCTATGCGTTCCTGGATGACTTCGACGCCAACTTCATCTGCAACCACTCCGACGATCGTGGCCGCTACAGCTACGCCAACCAGGTGCCCATCGCCCACTGGAACCTCAGCGCGCTGGCCCAGGCACTGACCACCGTGATCGAAGTTGAGCCACTGAAGGAAGCGTTGGGCCTGTTCCTGCCGCTGTACCAGGTCCATTACCTGGACCTGATGCGCCGACGCCTGGGGCTGACCACTGCCGAAGATGATGACATGGCGCTGGTCGAGCGCCTGCTGCAGTGCATGCAACGCGGTGGCGTGGACTACAGCCTGTTCTTCCGCACACTGGGTGAGCAGCCGGTGGCCGAGGCGCTGAAGGTGGCGCGCGATGACTTTATCGACTTGGCCGGTTTCGATGCCTGGGGCGCAGACTACCTGGCCCGCTGTGGGCGTGAACCCGACAATGCTGAAGGCCGCCGTGAGCGGATGCATGCGGTAAACCCGCTGTACGTGTTGCGCAACTACCTGGCGCAGAAAGCCATCGAAGCGGCCGAGGCGGGGGACTACAGTGAAGTTCGACGGCTGCACCAAGTCCTGACCAGGCCTTTCGAGGAACAGCCCGGGATGCAGGCCTACGCCGAGCGACCGCCGGAGTGGGGCAAGCACCTGGAAATCAGCTGCTCTTCCTGATTAGCGCCGAATCCTGTGGGAGCGGGCTTGCCCGCGAAGCAGGCAACGTGATGGATTGCACCGGCTTCGCCGGTGTTCGCGGGCACGCCCGCTCCCACAAGGAAACCGTGAACCCAACACCGGAGATGAAATGACCGACCCACTGGTAATCCCCTGCCCCCACTGCAACGGCCTCAACCGCCTGCCCGCCGAGCGCCTGGGCGATGCGCCGAAATGCGGTCGCTGCAAACGGGACGTGCTGTTGAGCACCCCTTTCGAGCTCACCGAGGCCAGCTATGCCAGCCAGATCAAAGGCGACCTGCCGCTGCTGGTCGACATCTGGGCCGACTGGTGCGGCCCGTGCAAGTCATTCGCGCCCACCTTTGAAGAGGCCGCCCGGAAGCTTGCTGGCCGCTGCCGCCTGGCCAAGCTCGACAGCGAAGCCAACTGTAACCTCGCAGGGCAACTGGGCATACGCTCGATCCCCAGCCTGCTGCTGTTCAAGAACGGCCGTGAAGTCAGCCGCCAGGCCGGGGCGTTTCCACTCCAGTCCCTGCTGGAGTGGCTGCGTAACCACGGGGTTTAAGCATTCTCCTCAAGCAGCGAATGCAACTCGACAAACTGCAGAGTCAGCTTGTGCCGCGGCTCCAGGTGAATAAGCGGCAGGCTGGCGTGGTGCGATTCGCGCATTTTCACCGAGCTGCCCAAGTACACCGGCAGCACCGGTAAACCTTCGGCCAGCAGCTCGTCGAGCATCTGCTGCGGCAGGCTGGCACGTGACTGGAACTGGTTCACAACGATGCCTTCGACCACCAGGTCTTCGTTGTGGTCTTCCTTGAGGTCTTCGATCTCGGCCAGCAGGCCATACAGGGCCTGGCGCGAAAAGCTGTCGCAGTCGAAGGGGATAAGCACGCGATCGGCAGCGATCAGCGCAGAAACCGCATAGAAATTAAGCGCCGGCGGGGTATCGATGTAGATACGCTCGTAATCCTCATCCAGCTCGTCGAGCAACTTGCGCAGCTTGTTGATCTTGTGTTTTGCCTCCAGCTTTGGCTGCAGGTCGGCCAGCTCGGCAGTGGCGGTGACCACATGCAGGTTGTCGAACGGGGTTTCGTAGATATCGACCTTGTTCTTCTTGCTGAACGGCCCGCTGGAAAGGCTTTGCTTGAAGAAGTCGGCGATGCCCATGGGGATGTCCTCGCCGGTCAGGCCGGTGAGGTATTGGGTCGAGTTCGCCTGGGCATCCAGGTCTATCAACAAGGTCCGGTAGCCTTCATTGGCACTGACCGCCGCCAGGTTGCAGGCAATGCTCGACTTGCCCACGCCACCTTTCTGATTGAACACCACGCGCCGCATGATTGACCTCCGTGTATCAACGAATGCCCGAGTATGTGGCGGCAGTGGGGCAATGACCAGTGCCATTTGACCGGCATCACGCCTGACCGACCACCTGCCCTGTCAACAACTCGGCAAATGCCTTGGCCATCACCGAATGACCACGCTCGCGCTGCACCAGCCACACCGCCGTCATCGCCTCTTCATCGAGCAAGGTGCGGTACACCACCCCTTCTATGCGCATGCGCTGGAACGATGCCGGCAACACCGACACCCCCAGCCCCGCCGAGACCAGGCCGATGATGGTCATCGCTTCCCCTGCCTCTTGCGCAAAATGGGGGCTGAAACCCGCATGCCGCGCCAGGCTCAGCAATTGTGCATGCAAGCCGCTGCCATAACTGCGCGGGAAGAACACGAAGGGCTCAGGGGCCAACGCCGCCATGTAGACGCCTTGCTCAGTGCCCTCGGCCAGCGGATGCGAGGCATTGATCACCGCCACCAACGGTTCTCGGAACAACTCGGTGGCCACCAACCCCTCCGGCAGCGGCATCGGCCGCATCAACCCCACCTCGATGGACTCGTCGAATACCCCTTCGGCAACGTCACGGCTGCTCATTTCCTTGAGGTTCAGGTGCACCGCCGGAAAGCGCTGACGGAAGGCATGAATGGCCTTGGGGATTTTCGAGGTGAACGGGGCCGAGGAAGTGAAACCGATTTTCATCTCCCCCAGCTCGCCCAACTGCGCACGCCGGGCAACATCCGCAGCCTTCTCCACCTGCGCCAATACCTGGCGCGCTTCCTCGAGGAACAATCGACCGGCCTCGCTCAGTTCTACACGACGGTTGGTACGATCGAACAACCGGGCCCCCAACTCCTGCTCCAGGGCCTGGATCTGCTGACTCAAGGGCGGCTGGGAAATACCCAGCTGCTGGGCGGCGCGGCCAAAGTGCAGCTCTTCGGCCACTGCAATGAAGTAACGCAGATGACGCAGTTCCATGATCCGCTCCAAACAAGTCGCCAAACATCTCAAATAGGTCGAACAATATATTGGATCTAATCGTTAGCCAGCTATATGCTTTTTTCATTGCGCCAGAGGTACCCGCCCGTGAAAACTGCAGTAGCCCCCCTCCTCCTTGAGCCAAAACCTGCCATCCTGACCGAAATGTGGATCGAAAAAGGCACACCCGCCTTCATGAAAACCGTGCTGGCCTTGTTCAGCGGCGGTTTCGCCACCTTCGCCTTGCTGTACTGCGTACAGCCGATGATGCCTCTGCTATCCAGGGAGTTTGCCATCAACGCGGCGCAGAGCAGCCTGGTGCTGTCGGTGTCCACCGCCATGCTGGCGTTCGGCCTGCTGATCACCGGCCCCATTTCTGACCGCATCGGACGCAAGCCCGTGATGGTGTTCGCGCTGGTCTGCGCCGCCCTGTCCACCTTGGCCAGCGCAGTGATGCCCAGCTGGGAGCTGGTACTGGCCACCCGCGCATTGGTCGGCCTGTCGCTGAGCGGCCTGGCGGCAGTGGCGATGACCTACCTGAGCGAAGAGATCCACCCGCAACACATTGGCCTGGCCATGGGCCTGTACATCGGCGGCAACGCGATTGGCGGCATGAGCGGGCGGCTCATCACGGGCGTACTGATCGACTTCGTCAGCTGGCACACGGCGATGCTGACCATCGGCGGCCTGGCCCTGGTGGCCGCGCTGGTGTTCTGGAAGGTGCTGCCGGAATCACGCAATTTCCGCGCACAGACGATGAACCCACGCAGCCTGCTGGACGGTTTTGTCATGCACTTCAAAGATGCAGGCCTGCCCTGGCTGTTCCTTGAAGCCTTCCTGCTGATGGGCGCCTTCGTCACGCTGTTCAACTACATCGGCTACCGCCTGCTGGCCGAGCCCTACCACATGAATCAGGCACTGGTCGGCTTGCTGTCGGTGGTTTACCTGTCGGGCATCTACAGTTCGGCACAGGTCGGCGCCCTGGCGGACAAGCTGGGACGGCGCAAGGTGTTCTGGGCCAGTATCGTGGTAATGGCGGTTGGCTTGCTGATGACGCTGGCCAGTCCACTGGTGATGGTGATCGTGGGCATGCTGGTGTTCACCTTCGGCTTCTTTGGTGCGCACTCGGTGGCCAGCAGCTGGATCGGCCGCCGGGCGCTGAAGGCCAAGGGGCAGGCGTCGTCGCTGTACCTGTTCTGCTACTACGCTGGCTCCAGCGTGGCCGGTACGGCGGGCGGGGTGTTCTGGCACCAGTGGGGCTGGAACGGGATCGGGCTGTTCATTGGCAGCTTGCTGGCGGTGGCATTGCTGGTGGCGTTACACCTGAGCAAGTTACCACCCAAAACGGTGTGATGCATTCGTGGGCACGCCCGCACCCACAATCTGTGGGGGCGGGCGTGCCCACGAAGAGGCCATCAGATCAGTTGATGATCTCGACAATATCCACATCCACTTCCCGGCTCATCAGGTGCTTTTCCACCTCACCGGTCAGCTTCACCTTGGTCTTGTCGTTGAACGGCGTCGGCGGCAAGTCCTCATCGTCGATCTCAACAGTGATGGTGCCGGTGTTGTCCTTGAACTCGTACTTGTCGTCGTTGTTGATCTTCTTGGTCACGAAGCCCTGCAGCACAACCGGGGTGTCATCGGCGGCGTCGTTCGCGGCGGCAACCGTGGTTACCGACTGTGCGCCAGGGCCGGTGTAGCCAGCGGCAAATGCGCCCGTGCTGAACAATGGGGCGAGGATGAGGGCGAGATGACGGATTTTCATGAGGATCGGGTCCTGTTTCGGTTTCGATGGGGCCAGATTAACGACGATCGCTGAATTAAAACTTAATGCAAAATAAAAAGCCCGGCACATGGCCGGGCTTTTGGTTTCCGCGTGTCACCTCACTGGTGATACTGCGCCGACAGCTCGTGCACGGCGCTGATGAACACGCCGGCATGCTCCGGGTCGACTTCCGGGGTAATGCCATGGCCAAGGTTGAACACATGGCCAGTGCCGTGGCCATAGCTGGCCAGGATGCGCGCCACTTCCTTGCGAATGGCCTCGGGCTTGGCGTAAAGCACGGTCGGATCCATGTTGCCTTGCAAGGCTACTTTGTCACCCACGCGGCGGCGGGCGTCGCCGATCTCGCAGGTCCAGTCCAGGCCCAGTGCGTCGGCACCTGCGTCGGCGATGCTTTCCAGCCACAAACCACCATTCTTGGTGAACAGGATCACCGGCACCTTGCGCCCCTCGTGCTCGCGGATCAGGCCGCTGACGATCTTGCGCATGTAGGCCAGTGAGAACTCCTGGTAGGCCGCCGCCGACAGGTTGCCGCCCCAGGTGTCGAAGATCTGCACGGCCTGGGCCCCGGCAAGGATCTGGCCGTTTAGGTAGCTGGTGACCGACTGGGCCAGCTTGTCCAGCAGCAGGTGCAGGGCTTGCGGGTTGTCGTAGGCCATGGCCTTGGTCTTGCGGAAGTCCTTCGACGAGCCGCCTTCGACCATGTAGGTGGCCAGGGTCCACGGGCTGCCGGAGAAGCCGATCAACGGCACACGGCCATTGAGCTCACGGCGAATGGTGCTGACCGCGTCCATCACGTAACCGAGGTCTTTCTGTGGGTCCGGGACTGGCAGCGCTTCGATGTCGGCGGGGGTGCTGATGACCTTCTTGAAACGCGGACCTTCACCGGTTTCGAAGTACAGGCCCAGGCCCATGGCATCAGGAATGGTAAGGATGTCCGAGAACAGGATCGCTGCGTCCAGCGGGTAGCGGTCCAGCGGCTGCAGGGTGACCTCGCAGGCGAACTGCGGGTTCATGCACAGGCTCATGAAGTCACCGGCCTTGGCGCGGCTGGCGCGGTACTCCGGCAGGTAGCGGCCGGCCTGGCGCATCATCCACACCGGGGTAACGTCTACGGGTTGCTTGAGCAGTGCACGCAGGAAACGATCGTTCTTCAGGGCAGTCATGTCGGCATCCGGAAAAATAGTGCGGGCATTTTCTCAGACACCAGCGCAAAAGGCACGGCCATGGCCATGTGTTTTGTCTATTGGATGCCACAGATCAAGCATTTTTGTATACAAAAGCTTCGCGGGCATACCTGCCCCCACGGGTTCTGCGCTTAACCCTGCGGGAGCGGGCATGCCCGCGAACAGGTCGAACGTCAGACTTCGAGGTAGTCCAGGATACCCTCGGCAGCCGTACGCCCTTCGAAGATCGCAGTCACCACCAGGTCCGAACCGCGCACCATGTCGCCACCAGCAAACACTTTCGGGTTGCTGGTCTGGTGCTTGAACTTGCCCTTCTCCGGGGCAACCACACGGCCCTGGCTGTCCAGCTGAATGCCATGCTGTTCAAACCACGGCGCAGGGCTCGGGCGGAAGCCGAAGGCGATTACCACGGCGTCTGCCGGCAGGATCTCTTCGGAGCCCGGGATTGGCTCAGGGCTGCGGCGGCCACGGGCATCAGGCTCGCCCAGGCGGGTCTCGACCACTTTGACGCCTTCGACCTTGTCCTCACCCACAATGGCAATGGGCTGGCGGTTGTAGAGGAACTTCACGCCCTCTTCCTTGGCGTTCTTCACCTCTTTGCGCGAACCCGGCATGTTGGCTTCGTCACGACGATAAGCACAGGTCACCGCCTTGGCACCCTGACGGATCGAGGTACGGTTGCAGTCCATCGCGGTGTCACCACCGCCCAGCACCACCACTTTCTTGCCCTGCATGTCGACGAAGTCTTCCGGCGACTTCTCGAAACCCAGGTTGCGGTTGACGTTGGCGATCAGGAAGTCCAGTGCGTCATGCACGCCCGGCAGGTCTTCACCCGGGAAGCCGCCTTTCATGTAGGTGTAGGTACCCATGCCCATGAACACCGCGTCGTACTCGGCGAGCAGCTGTTCCATGGTCACGTCCTTGCCCACCTCGGTGTTCAGGCGGAACTCGATGCCCATGCCGGTGAACACTTCACGGCGGTTGCTGAGCACGGTCTTTTCCAGCTTGAACTCGGGGATACCGAAGGTCAGCAGGCCACCGATCTCAGGGTTTTTGTCGAACACCACCGGGGTTACCCCGGCGCGCACCAGCACGTCGGCGCAGCCCAGGCCCGCCGGGCCGGCGCCGATGATGGCAACGCGCTTGCCGGTTGGCTTGACCTTGGACATGTCCGGACGCCAGCCCATGGCGAAGGCGGTGTCGGTGATGTACTTCTCCACCGAGCCGATGGTCACCGCGCCAAAACCGTCGTTCAGGGTGCAGGCACCCTCGCACAGGCGGTCTTGCGGGCAAACACGGCCGCATACTTCCGGCAGGGTGTTGGTCTGGTGCGACAGTTCCGCCGCAGCCAGGATGTTGCCTTCGGAGACCAGCTTCAACCAGTTGGGGATGAAGTTGTGTACAGGGCACTTCCACTCGCAATAGGGGTTACCGCAGCCCAGGCAGCGGTGCGCCTGCTCCACGGACTGCTGCGGCTTGAACGGTTCGTAGATTTCCACGAACTCTTTCTTGCGCTGGCGCAGCAGCTTTTTTTTCGGGTCCTTTCGGCCCACTTCGATGAACTGGAAGTCGTTATTCAGACGTTCAGCCATTTTTCAAAACCTCTTTACAGCAGCTGCAAGCTACACGCTGCAAGCCGCAAGACGATCACTTAAGCCGGGCAAACCTCGTACTGCCATTACCTGCAGCTCGAGGCTTGCCACTTGCAGCTGTTTTTACTGCGGGTTGGCACGGGTGCTGGACAACAGCTGCTTCAGGTTGGCTGCCTTCGGCTTGACCAGCCAGAAGCGCCGCACGTAGTCGTCCAGGTTCTCCGAGAGCTCGCGCCCCCACTCGCTGCCGGTCTCATCCACATACTCGGCAAGGACACGCGCCAGGTGGCTACGGTAGGCCTCCATCGCTTCGCCACTGATACGCTGGATTTCCACCAGCTCGTGGTTGAGCTTGTCGACGAAGCTGTTGTCCATGTCGAGCACGTAGGCAAAGCCGCCAGTCATGCCAGAACCGAAGTTGTAACCGGTCTTGCCCAGAACGCAGACAAAGCCGCCGGTCATGTATTCACAGCAGTGATCGCCAGTGCCCTCAACAACAGCATGGGCGCCGGAGTTACGTACAGCGAAGCGCTCGCCCGCAGTGCCTGCGGCAAACAGCTTGCCGCCAGTGGCACCGTACAGGCAGGTGTTGCCGACGATGGCGCTGTGCTGGGTTTCGAACGGGCTGCCGGCTGGCGGCACGATGGTGATCTTGCCACCGGTCATGCCTTTGCCGACGTAATCGTTGGCGTCGCCTTCCAGGTGCAGGTTCAGGCCACCGGCGTTCCACACACCAAAGCTCTGGCCCGCAGTCCCCTTGAAGCGGAAGGTGATCGGCGCCGCGGCCATGCCCTGGTTGCCGTGCAGGCGGGCGATTTCGCCCGACACACGCGCACCAATGGAGCGGTCGCAGTTGCAGATGTCGAGGCTGAACTCGCCACCCGCCTGGTCGCGGATGGCCGGCATGGCCATATCAACCATCTTCTCGGCCAACTCGCCCAGGTCAAACGGCGGGTTCTTGTCGACTTCGCAGAACTGCGGTTTGTCCGCAGGAATGTGCGAGCTGCCCAGCAGCGGCGACAGGTCCAGGTATTGCTGGCGTTCGGTGTCACCTGGCAGTACTTCGAGCAGGTCGGTACGGCCGATCAACTCGCCAAGGCTGCGCACACCCAGCTTGGCCAACCACTCGCGGGTTTCTTCGGCGACAAAGGTGAAGAAGTTGATCACCATGTCGACGGTGCCGATGTAGTGGTCCTTGCGCAGCTTGTCGTTCTGGGTGGCCACGCCGGTGGCGCAGTTGTTCAGGTGGCAGATGCGCAGGTACTTGCAGCCCAGGGCAATCATTGGCGCGGTACCAAAGCCGAAGCTTTCGGCGCCGAGGATGGCCGCCTTGATCACGTCCAGGCCGGTTTTCAGGCCGCCGTCGGTCTGCACCCGTACCTTGCCACGCAGGTCGTTGCCGCGCAGGGTCTGGTGGGTTTCCGCAAGGCCCAGCTCCCAAGGGGCGCCGGCGTATTTGATCGAGGTCAGCGGCGAAGCACCGGTACCACCGTCGTAACCGGAGATGGTGATTAGGTCGGCATAGGCCTTGGCCACACCCGCGGCGATGGTGCCCACGCCTGCTTCGGCTACCAACTTGACCGATACCAGCGCCTGTGGGTTGACCTGCTTGAGGTCGTAGATCAGCTGGGCCAGATCTTCGATCGAGTAGATGTCATGGTGGGGCGGTGGCGAGATCAGGGTCACGCCCGGTACCGCATAACGCAGCTTGGCGATCAGGCCGTTGACCTTTCCGCCCGGCAACTGGCCGCCCTCACCCGGCTTGGCGCCCTGGGCAACCTTGATCTGCAGCACTTCGGCGTTGACCAGATACTCCGGGGTCACACCAAAACGGCCGGTGGCCACCTGCTTGATCTTCGAGCTCTTGATGGTGCCATAGCGCGACGGGTCTTCGCCGCCTTCACCAGAGTTGGAGCGTGCGCCCAGGCGGTTCATGGCCTCGGCCAGCGCTTCGTGGGCTTCCGGCGACAGTGCACCCAGCGAGATACCCGCCGAGTCGAAACGCTTGAGAATCGCCTCCAGCGGCTCGATCTGCTCCAGCGCCAGCGGCTGGTCGGCCACTTTCACCTTGAGCAAGTCACGAATCATCGACACCGGGCGCTGGTCCACCAGCGTGGTGTATTCCTTGAACTTGGCGTAGTCGCCCTGCTGCACGGCGGCTTGCAGGGTGTTGACCACGTCCGGGTTGTAGGCGTGGTATTCGCCGCCGTGGACGAACTTCAGCAGGCCACCTTGCTGGATCGGCTTGCGAGCGCTCCAGGCTTCGGCCGCCAGCAGCTTCTGGTCGTTCTCCAGGTCTTCGAAGCGCGCACCCTTGATGCGGCTGGACACGCCCTTGAAGCTCAGGCCGACCACTTCCTCGGCCAGGCCGATGGCTTCGAACAGCTGTGCACCGCGGTACGAGGCGATGGTGGAGATACCCATCTTGGACAGGATCTTCAGCAGGCCCTTGGAGATACCTTTGCGGTAGTACTTGAACACTTCGTCCAAGTCACCCAGCACTTCGCCGGTACGGATCAGGTCAGCCAGTACTTCATACGCCAGGTACGGGTAAACGGCCGAGGCACCGAAGCCCAGCAGCACGGCGAAGTGATGCGGATCACGGGCGGTAGCGGTTTCCACCAGGATGTTGCTGTCGCAACGCAGGCCTTGTTCGGTCAGGCGGTGGTGCACTGCACCAACGGCCAGCGAAGCGTGCACCGGCAGCTTGCCCGGGGCGATATAACGGTCGCTCAGCACCAGCTGGGTCTTGCCCCCACGCACAGCTTCTTCGGCCTGGTCGGCAATGTTGCGGATGGCCGCTTCCAGGCCAACGCCCTGCTCATAGTTGAGGTCGATCAGCTGGCGGTCGAAGCCTTCGCGCTCCAGGTTCATCAGCGAACGCCACTTGGCGGGCGAGATGACAGGCGAGCTGAGGATTACCCGCGAAGCGTGCTCCGGGGACTCCTGAAAGATGTTGCGCTCGGCACCCAGGCAGATTTCCAGCGACATCACGATCGCTTCGCGCAGCGGGTCGATCGGCGGGTTGGTCACCTGAGCGAACTGCTGGCGGAAGAAGTCGTACGGCGAACGCACGCGTTGCGACAGCACGGCCATCGGCGTGTCGTCACCCATCGAGCCAACGGCTTCCTGGCCCTGCTCACCCAACGGGCGCAGTACCTGGTCACGCTCTTCGAAGGTGACCTGGAACATCTTCATGTATTGCTTGAGCTGGTCAGCGTCGTAGCTGGCCACACCCTGGTCGTCGGTCAGCGTCGCCTGGATACGCGTAGCGTGCTGGCGCAACCAGCGCTTGTACGGGTGCCGCGACTTCAGGCGGTTGTCGATGGCGTCGGTGTCGAGAATCTGGCCGGTTTCGGTGTCCACGGCAAGGATCTGGCCCGGGCCGACACGGCCCTTGGCCAGCACTTCCTCAGGCTGATAGCCCCATACGCCGATTTCCGAGGCGATGGTGATGTAACCATTGGTGGTGGTCACCCAGCGCGCCGGGCGCAGACCGTTACGGTCGAGCAGGCACACCGCGTGGCGGCCTTCGGTCATGACGATACCGGCCGGGCCATCCCACGGCTCCATGTGCATGGAGTTGTATTCGTAGAAGGCGCGCAGGTCGGCGTCCATGGTCTCGACGTTCTGCCACGCTGGCGGTACCAGCATGCGCACGCCGCGGAACAGGTCGATGCCACCGGTGACCATCAGTTCCAGCATGTTGTCCATGCTGGACGAGTCGGAACCGACGCGGTTGACCAGCGGGCCGAGCTCTTCGAGGTCCGGGATCTGGTCATTGGCGAACTTGGTGCGACGAGCCACGGCCCAGTTGCGGTTACCGGTGATCGTGTTGATCTCGCCGTTGTGGGCGAGGAAGCGGAACGGCTGCGCCAGCGGCCATTTCGGCAGGGTGTTGGTGGAGAAGCGCTGGTGGAACACGCAGATCGCGGTTTGCAGGCGCTCGTCACCCAGGTCTGGATAAAACGCCGCGAGATCGCGCGGCATCATCAGGCCTTTGTAGATGATGGTCTTGTGCGAGAAGCTGCAGATGTAGTGGTCGGCGTCGTGGGCGTTGGCCACCGACGAACGACGACGGGCACTGAACAACTTGATGGCGAATTCCTGGTCGCTCAGGCCTTCACCGCCAATGAACACCTGCTCGATCTGCGGCAGGCGCTCCAGGGCCAGGCGGCCGAGGACGCTGGTGTCGATCGGCACCTTGCGCCAGCCGACCAGTTTCAGGCCGGCGGCGAGGATCTCGCGGTCCATGTTGGCGCGGGCAGCTTCGGCTTTGACCGGGTCCTGGTTGAAGAACACCATGCCGACGGCGTACTGCTTGGGCAGCTCGACAGCGAAGTGCTCCTGGGCCATGGCACGCAGGAATTGATCGGGCTTCTGCATGAGCAGACCGCAACCGTCACCGGTCTTGCCGTCGGCATTGATGCCGCCGCGGTGGGTCATGCACGTCAGCGCCTGCATGGCAGTTTGCAGAAGGTGGTGGCTCGGCTCACCCGTCATATGGGCGATCAGGCCAAAACCACAGTTGTCCTTGAATTCTTCGGGATGGTACAGACCTGTTTTCATAGACACATTCTCACCAGGTTCACCTCTCAACGGAGGTAAATCTCTTTTTTAACAACCACTTACCATCCACGCCGATCAAACGCCAGCTTTTTTGCGGTGGTCATGGAAAACCATTGTTGCACAGCGACAGCGACGCTCACAAATTTTCATGTCTCATACCTGAAAATTTATGTCGCAATTTTGAATGTTTTTGCGCCATGCGCCGTGATAGCGGCTTGGCTCGAGTCTGAAGCGTTTCAGCCATGACTGCAACTAGGGGCTTGTGGCCGGCAGTCCGGGACAGAAAAGCCTGCCGCGCTCGGGCGCAGCAGGCTAGTCGAAAGCTAGAATTCGCTTAGCTACTGGGCGGCGGGGTGATGCCGCCCGGAAGGTATCAGCGGGCCGTGGCCAGCTCTTGTTGGACGCTGCCGACGGTACGTGGCCAAGGTTTACCAGCCTGGACCTTCGCTGGCAAGTTCTTGATTGCCGCAACCGCTGCGTCGCGGTTGGCGAAACTGCCGTAAGTCACGACGTACAAGGGCTTGCCCTGCAGGTTTTTCTTGAAGTAGCGATAGTCGCCACCCTGGGCCTTGACGTAAGCCTGGGCCGACGCCTCGGAGCTGGTACCAAGGATCTGCACCACATAATTGCCCGGCTTCTGTCCGGCATACCAGCCACTGTTGCCAGCGCCAGCGGCGGCTGGTTTTTCGGCAGCTTTGGCAGCCGGCTTGGCCACGGCGACCTGGGTCGGCGCCGGCGCTGGCTTGGCCGGCGCAACCGGCTTGGCGGACTGGGTTGCAACAGGCTTCGGTGCAGGCGCAACCGACTGCACGGGCTGGGCAGGCGCAGGCGCCGGGCCAGCCGGCACACCTTGGGGCGGCGCGATGGTAGTTACGGTCGGTGGCGGGTTGCCAGGCTGCAGCGCGGTGTCGACAGCCGGGCCTCCCTCTTCACCCTCGCCCATGCCTGCGGCCTGGGCCAGCGGCTCGCGCATCACCGGCTGCGACTGGCCAACCAATGGCAGCGGCATTGGCTGGGACGAGCCAGAGAACTCGATGGCAGCACCCTGCTTGCCGTCACCCAGCGGCAACTGGGCCTGGGCGGCCGGCGCTTCGGCAGGGGCCTTGTCGCCTTTCTTGGGCATCAATACCGCGGCCGCAACGGCAACCACGACCACAGCGGACAGCGCGAGCACATGTTTTTTAGGCATCTTGAACCCCATGGTTGGTCGCTTGGCCGTCGAGCGGCTGGCGATCATGGCTTCGATCAAAGTGTCACGGGCGACCTGATTGATGTTGCCAGGCCAGCCGTCGGAGTTTTCATGGATATCGGCGATCTGTTCACGGCTGAACACCTCGATGCCCCGACCAGCCCCTTCCAGGCGCTGTTCCAGGTACTCGCGGGTTTCTTCTTCACTGTAGGGGGCAAGCTCGATGATGTGGAAACGTTCTTCCTCGACATTGAGCTCATCCAGCCCGGCAATCAGCGATGGCTCACCGAACAGAAACACGTGCGGACGCCCTTCAGGTACTCCCGCCGCCAATTCCAGCAACGCTTGGAGTGCCGACTCGTCGAGTTGTTCCGCATCGTCCACCAGCAAATACACTTCCTGCCCGGTCAGTGCCAGCTGCACCACTTTCGACAGGATCGCCTGCACCTCGGGCTGGGCCACACCCAGCTCCTGCGCAACCTGCGCGAGCATACTGGAGGCATCGCTGGCGCTGCGGGCCGACACCACCACACTTTGCACAGTCTGCTTGTTGGTGCTGGCCACCAGGGCCTGGCGCAGCAGCGACTTGCCGCTGCCCAACGGGCCGCTGACCACCAGCATCAACTGGCTATAGCGCGCCAGGTGGTGCAGTTGGCCAAGCACCGGTTTGCGCTGGGCCGGGAAGAACTTGAAGCCAGGTACGCGGGGCGCGAACGGATCATGGCTCAACTGGTAATGGTCGAGAAAGGCCTCATCGGCATGCAAACTTGTCATTGCGCTGTCACAACCTCAAAGCTGGGCCACGATCGCGCGGTAATCCGCCGACAGCGTGGCCTGAAGAATCTCTTTCGAATAGTCGTCGGTCACCACGGCCTCGCCCATCTGGCGCAGCAGCACCAGACGCAAACGACCGTCGAGCACCTTCTTGTCGACCGCCATGTGCTCCATGAAATGCGCCGGGGTCATTTCCTGTGGTGGCACCACCGGCAAACCTGCGTCCTGCAACAGGCGGATTCCACGATCACGCTCAGCCTGGTCGATCCAGCCAAGGCGCATGGACATTTCCAGGGCCATCACTGTGCCCGCCGCGACAGCCTCGCCGTGCAGCCACACGCCATAGCCCATATGGGTTTCGATAGCATGCCCGAAGGTATGCCCCAGGTTCAGCGTGGCCCGTACGCCCGACTCGCGCTCGTCAGCACCCACCACTGCGGCCTTGGCCGCGCAAGAGCGGCGGATGGCCTCGGTCAGTGCTGCCGAATCGAGGGCACGCAGTGCCTGCATATTGTCTTCGAGCCAGGCGAGGAACGGCTTGTCGCAAATCAGGCCGTACTTGATCACTTCGGCCAGGCCTGCAGACAGCTCTCGCGCTGGCAGGGTCTTGAGGCTGGTGGTATCGATCAGCACCGCATTGGGCTGATAGAACGCACCGACCATGTTCTTGCCCAGCGGATGATTGATGCCGGTCTTGCCCCCCACGGAAGAGTCGACCTGGGACAACAGGGTAGTCGGCACCTGGATGAAGTCGACGCCGCGCTGGTAGCAGGCAGCTGCGAAACCAGCCATGTCACCAATCACGCCACCACCCAGAGCGACCACAGTAGTACGACGATCATGGCGGGCTGTCAGCAGGCCATCGAAGATCAGCTGCAATGTTTCCCAGTTCTTGTGGGCTTCACCATCGGGCAACACCACTGGCAGTACCGAGTAGGCACCGAGGGTCTTGCTCAGGCGTTCGAGATACAGCGGCGCTACGGTCTCGTTGGAAACGATGGCAACCTGCCGACCCGCAATGTGCGGCGCCAGCAGCTCAGGCTGGTCCAGCAGGCCTTCGCCAATGTAGATCGGGTAGCTACGCTCGCCCAGGTCGACCTTTAGTGTCTGCATGTATCCCCACAATGTACTTGGGCGCGGCGCCATCCGGCGACCTGCGCGGTAACGTTGAGCCTCGCCTCGGCGCTGGAGGCCGAGAATAGTCCCGGGTTAACGGGGCGGCAACTGCTGCAAGCGCTCGAGAATATCGATCACCACCATGCGTGGTGGCCGCTCGTCGGTTTCAACAACCAGGTCGGCGATCTCGCGGTAGAGCGGGTCGCGGGTTTCCAGCAAGGTGCGCAAGGTCGCCTCGGGATTGGCCGTGCGCAGCAGCGGGCGATTGCGGTCGCGCGCGGTGCGACCGACTTGCTGCTCGACCGAAGCATGCAGGTAGATCACCCGGCCACCCTGATGCAGCGCCTGCCGGTTGGCTTCGCGCATCACAGCGCCACCGCCGGTGGCCAGAACCACACCGTCAAGCGCGCACAGCTCGGCGATCATCGCTTGCTCGCGATCACGGAAACCCGGCTCGCCTTCCTTGTCGAAAATCCACGGGATGTTTGCGCCGCATCGCAGTTCGATTTCCTTGTCGGAATCCTTGAACAGCAGGCGCAGCTCTTTGGCCAACAGGCGTCCGATGGTGCTTTTACCAGCGCCCATGGGCCCCACAAGTATCAAATTTCGCACAGAATCAACGACTCACAGCAATCGCCTGGTCACTCATGATACGCGGAGTCAGGAAGACCAGCAGCTCGGATTTTTTCTCTTGTAATGCATCGCGTCGAAACAGCCGCCCAACATACGGCAGATCGCCGAAAAATGGCACCTTGTCGACCACATTGTTTTGCGAAGTCGAGTAGACGCCACCGATCACGATCGTTTCGCCGTCAGCCACACGAACCTTGGCATTGACCTCGTTCTTGCGGATCGGCGGTACGTTGTTCAAGGCATTGACGTAATCCGGCTCGTCCTTGGTCACCCTGACAGTCATGATCACCTTGTTGTCCGGGGTGATCTGTGGCGTTACTTCCAGCGACAGCGAGGCTTCGCGAAACGATACCGAGGTAGCGCCGCTTTGGCTCGTTTCCTGGTAAGGCACCTCGGTACCCTTGAGGATCCTCGCCGTTTCCTTGTCGGCCGTGACCACCTTGGGCTGCGAAATGATCTCGCCGTTGCCGCTTTTTTCCATGGCACTGAGCTCCAGGTCCAGCAACACGTCACCGCGCAACAAACCCAGGCCGATACTGCTGCCGGCACGCTCCAGACCGAGGTCGACGAACAGCTCCTTGCCGGGCCGCAGTTTCTCGCCGTACAGCGGCCCACCCCAGCGTACCCCCAGGCTTTTCTCATAATCGACGTTGGCTTCGACGATACGCGCCTCGATCGCTACCTGACGCACCGGCACATCCAACTGCGCCACCAGCTGGCGCATCTCGGCCAGGCGGTCAGCGGGCAGGTACACAACCAACGTATTGGTGCGCTCATCGACACTCAAGCTAGCCGGAGGGATGCCGTCACCCTCCAGGCCCGCCAGCAGCAACTGCGCAAGATCGGCGGCCTTGGCGTGGTGAATGGGCAGCAGCTCTCGACGCAATGGCTGCAGGTGCGCATCCAGCGCCTGACTCACCCGGGCGTCTGCCGATTGCGCGGCAAACTCGGCTGCAGGTGCCACCAACAGCACATTGCCCTCCTGGCGCCGGGACAGGCCCTTGCTGCGCAGCACCAGGTCAAGCGCCTGATCCCACGGCACGTCCTGCAAACGCAAAGTGACACTGCCTTTTACTGCATCACTGGCGACCAGGTTGACGCCAGCGTAGTCAGCCAGCACCTGCAGCACCGCACGCACCTCAACATCCTGGAAGTTCAGCGACAGGGGTTCACCCTGGTAAGGCGTCGCCGAAGCCAGCGGTATCGACAGCAGGGTTGCCAACAGGTAGTTCATCCACGTTTTCATTCGGGTCCGAGGCCTCCTTGCCCAGGCGCTTGGTGAGGGTGATGAACGCCGTGCGCTCGTGCCATACCCCCGCCATGAACAGCCGTTCACGCACTTCGACCTGACGTTGGTCTACATGCATCACTACCCCCTGATCACGCCCTACCCGGTCGCCCGGGCGTACGCGATAGAGCTTGCCAGCCGCCATCAGCAGTGCCTCGTGTGCCGCCCCGCGCGCCAGGCTGCCGACCATTTCCAGCTGCGCCAACGGCACGCCGACCAGCCCGGCGCTGGCTGCTCGCGCCGCAGCGGGCGCAAACGGGTCCACTTCAGGCGCAGCCATTGCGGCCCTTGCCGGCAGGTGCGCCAGTATTGCAGGTGCCTTCATGGGCGTAGCCGCGTGATAGGCATCAACCCGCAACTGCAGGCGCAACAGTCCAGGCTGGCGATCAACGTTTGCCAGGCTCATGTCACCGCTGCGCAGAATCCGCGCCTGCCCTAACCAGTCGTCCAGCCACAGCCGCAAGGCCGGATAACGCCCCACCACTTGCACCACCAGCGGTACCTTGCTGAATCCGGCCTGTTGCTCACCCTCCTCTACATCGAGGCGTTCGACAAGCAAGCCATGTGCATGCCCCGACACTGCCAGCCGTTCAAGCAGGTCGCTCATGCTCTCCCCGGCGGCCAGATACCAGTGCGCCTCTTGCAACCGCTGCTCGGCAATCAACACTAAAGCCTTCAGCCGCTCCAGTTCGGCCAACTGCACTGCATTGGCTGCCTGCAGCTGGTTCAACTCGACATGCCTGGCATCCTCCCGCGCCTGCTGTTGTAACAGGGCAGGCAGGCGCATCGCGCAGCCCAGGCTAAACAGCACCACAGCTACCAGCGCTGGCGCCAACCGTCGGAAGCGGCCTGAGCCCTCGACCACCGCCAGCCAAGCGAGCATCTGCGCTGTACTCACGACCAGAACGCCGCAACGCGAGCGGTGAGCAGAAACTCATCGCCGTCCGGCAGGCTCTTGATGCGCTTGAGCTCCAGATCGAGCAAAACGTTCGAGCGGTTCAAGTCGCGCATGAACTGCGCCACCACAGCACCGGAGGCAGCCAACCCTGTCACCTGCAAGCGGCCACTATCAAGGCTCAGGCCGATTAGCTGCACACCTTCAGGCAGCGCTCCTTCAAGGTCGGCGAAGACACCGGCCAATACACCCTGATGGGCGCGCAGGCCCTCCAGGGCCACCGCACGGGCAAGTAGGGCTTCATGCTGTGCACGCACTTCGGCCAGTGGCTGCAACTGCTCATCCTGTATATCAAGGGTCGCTTGGCGCTGGGTATTGGCCAGCACCTGCTGCTGCCCGCGTTGGCGGGCCAGCTGATCGACCAGCATCACGGCGCACAAAGCCAATAGTGCGCCAGCAATCAACTGGCCTCGAAAACGCCGCAGCGCCGCCTGACGCTGCCGTTCGCGCCAGGGCAGAAGGTTCAGCCGCATCATGGGCGCAGCCCTCCCAAGGCCAAGGCGCAGGCCAGGAGCATCGCCCCATCAACATTTTCCAGCCCTGCCAGCCCAGGCAGGTAGGTACACGGCACATTCAGCCGGCTGCCAAGGGCTTGTAGCCAGCCCGAATTGATCGATAAGCTGCTGGCAACCCACAACCCCGCAGGCAGGCTCTGCCCGACCAGTAGAGCCTGGAGACGCTCTGGCCATTGTCCGTTCATGTCCGGGCCAGTCGACTGCAGCTCACAGCGCTGGTACGCCCTGCCCGGCTGCCAGTCATGAAGGGTTACGCTGCGGGTTTCGACACGCAGCAGTGCTGCTCCCTCAAGGCCACCCTGTGGCAACATGCGGCGCAAGGCAATGTTGTCGACCTCGACGGCTTCCAACTGCAAGCCTGCCTCCTCGACGACGGCTTCGAGTGACGCCAGCGCACTCTGCCGACAGGCAGCAACCATTACCTCGGAGCAACCCGGCTGGTCATGGGAAGCCCCCATGACCTGAAAATCCAAGGCCAGGTCTTCCAGCGGAAACGGAAACAGCCGCTCTGCATCGGCAAGCAGCTGTGCCTCCAACTGCGCCCCGCCCTGCTCCACCGGCATATGGCACAACTTGCAGATAACCTGACTGGCCGGCAGTGCCAGCGCTACCCGGCGTTGCCTGAGGCCGCTGCGCCGGTAAGCCCGCTGCAGCGCAGCCACCACCACCCCAGGCGCCTCAGCCCAGTCATCGGCCAGCGGCGCCTGAAACAGCTCTTGTGCCGACCCCATCACACGGCAGCGTCGATTGCGCTGCTGCAGTTGCATTATCCGAACGGCGTCGGGCGTAATTTCCACCCCCACGAGTGAACCGGCATCCTTGCCGAAGCGTCCAAACATCGCGACTCCTTTGCTGTCTGTTGCAGCTGCCAAGCGCAGCCACCTGTCGCAACCCCGCGGCAACACTGGGCCAGGGCTACCCATCGAGTCGACGAGTAGCCTGGCCGGTCACCCGGAAAGGCGAAAAATGCTTATAATGCCCAGCGTTTTTTGGTCCACCGGACCTGCGTGCAATCCACTCCCAACCTGGACACCGAAAAGCCTTGATACGTCTGCTGAAGTTCTTCTGGTGGTCTTCCGTCGCAGTCATCTGCGCGCTCGTACTCGGTGTGAGCGGTGCGTTTCTGTATCTTAGTCCCAGCCTGCCCTCGGTCGAGTCCCTCAGAAGCATCCAGTTGCAGATCCCCCTCAGGGTGTACAGCAGCGATGGCAAGCTGATTGCCGAATTCGGCGAAATGCGCCGCTCGCCGATCCGCTTCGCGGAAATTCCCCCACAATTCATTCAGGCGCTGCTGTCAGCAGAGGACGACAATTTCCTCAACCACTACGGTGTCGACCCCAGCAGCCTGATGCGCGCAGCAACCCAGCTGGTGAAAACCGGTCATATCCAGACCGGCGGCAGCACCATCACCATGCAGGTGGCGAAGAACTTCTTTCTCACCAGCGAGCGCAGCTTCTCACGCAAGACCAACGAGATCCTGCTGGCCCTGCAGATCGAGCGTGAGCTGACCAAGGACGAAATCCTCGAGCTGTACGTGAACAAGATCTACCTGGGCAACCGGGCCTACGGTATCGATGCAGCTGCGCAGGTGTACTACGGCAAGTCCATCCGTGACGTGAGCCTGGCGCAGATGGCGATGATCGCCGGCCTGCCCAAGGCACCGTCGCGCTTCAACCCGCTGGCCAACCCGGTGCGCGCCAAAGAGCGCCGCGACTGGATCCTCGGACGCATGTACAAGCTGGGCAAGATCGACCAGGCCAGCTACGAGGCCGCTCTGGCCGAGCCGCTCAACGCCAGCTATCACGTGCCGACGCCTGAGGTGAATGCCCCGTACATTGCCGAAATGGCCCGCGCGGAAATGGTCGGCCGCTACGGCAGCGACGCCTACACCGAAGGCTTCCGCGTCACGACCACCGTGCCTAGCGACATGCAGGAAATGGCCAACAAGGCCGTCCTCAAGGGCCTCTCCGATTACGATGAGCGCCACGGCTACCGTGGCCCTGAAGCACGCTTCCCGGGCCGCACCCAGGCAGCGTGGCTGCAGGAGCTGGGCAAGCAACGCACCCTTGGCGGCCTGGAGCCAGCCATTGTCACCCAGGTGGAACACACCGGCCTCAAGGTGCTGACCCGTGACGGCCAAGAGGCGCAGGTTGCCTGGGACACCATGAAATGGGCGCGCCCGTTCATCAACAACAACGCCCAGGGCCGTTCGCCGCAGTCGCCGGCCGACGTGGCCCAGGTCGGTGACCTGGTGCGCCTGCAACGCCTTGACGATGGCACATTGAAGTTCAGCCAGGTGCCCGTTGCGCAGAGCGCCCTGGTCACCCTCGACCCGAACAGCGGCGCCATCCGCGCCCTGGTCGGCGGTTTCTCGTTCGAGCAGAGCAACTACAACCGCGCCGTGCAGGCCAAGCGCCAACCGGGCTCAAGTTTCAAACCATTCATCTACAGCGCCGCGCTGGACAGCGGCTACACCGCTTCCAGCCTGGTCAACGATGCGCCGATCGTGTTCGTTGACGAGTCAGTGGATAAAGTGTGGCGACCGAAGAACGATACCAACACCTTCCTCGGCCCTATCCGCATGCGTGAGGCGCTGTACAAGTCACGTAACCTGGTGTCGATCCGCCTGCTGCAAGCCATGGGCGTGGACCGCACCATCGACTACATCGCCAAGTTCGGCTTCAACAAACAGGACCTGCCGCGCAACCTGTCGCTGGCCCTGGGCACCGCCACCCTGACCCCGATGGAAATCGCCACCGGCTGGAGCACCTTTGCCAACGGTGGGTACAAGATCACCCCGTACCTGATCGAGCGCATCGAGAGCCGCAGCGGCGAGACACTGTTCACCGCCAACCCGGCCCGCGTACCGCAAGGTGCCGAAGACCAGGCGGGCCTGGCCGCACCCGAGCAGCCAATCAGCACTGCGGCCATGCCAGGCGAGGCACCTTCTGCCTTCAGCCAGGTGGCCGCGGCATCGCAAGCGCCGGCAGTGGCTGAACAAATCATCGACGGGCGTACCACCTACATTCTCACCAGCATGCTGCAGGACGTGATCAAGCGCGGCACCGGCCGCCGGGCGCTGGCCTTGGGCCGCACCGACCTGGCGGGCAAGACGGGTACGACCAACGAATCCAAGGACGCCTGGTTCTCCGGTTACAACGCCGATTACGTAACGACCGTTTGGGTCGGCTTCGATCAGCCGGAAACCCTCGGCCGCCGCGAATATGGTGGGACCGCGGCACTGCCGATCTGGATAAGTTTCATGGGCGCAGCGCTCAAGGACAAGCCTGCGCATGCCCCGGCAGAGCCGGAAGGCATTCTCAGCTTGCGCGTCGACCCGGTCAGTGGGCGCGCAGCATCGCCGAGCACACCAAATGCCTACTTCGAGCTGTTCAAAGCCGAAGACTCGCCGCCGTCGGTGAACGAACTGGGCAATGGCGCGGTACCGGGCAGCCCGCTGCCAGCCGATGAAGCGACACCGATGGACCTGTTTTAAGGCAGGGCGCCTGACTCAGGTTTTGCGTGGACGCGTGAATCGAGCGCCGCGCGGGCGGCGCTCGATCTGATAGGCGCCACAAGCGCCCTGACGAACACCTTGCAGCCCTGACACATTCCCAAGCCCCAACAAAAAGCCCCGGCTCATGCGAGCCGGGGCTTTTTATGTCGCTTGTGGCAATCAGCCGTTGAACACTTCATCCACGCTGGTCAGCGGGTAGTGCTTCGGATAAGGCAGGGTAGCCACGCCGGATTCGATGGCAGCCTTGGCCACAGCATCGGAAACGACGGTGATCAAGCGTGCATCCAGCGGCTTCGGAATGATGTACTCACGGCCGAACTCCAGGCCTTCAACACCATAGGCTTCGCAAACTTCCTTAGGCACTGGCAGCTTGGCCAGGTCTTTCAGGGCGATAGCGGCAGCGATCTTCATTTCTTCGTTGATACGCTTGGCGCGAACGTCCAGAGCACCACGGAAGATGAACGGGAAGCCCAGTACGTTGTTGACCTGGTTCGGGTAGTCGGAACGACCAGTAGCCATGATCACGTCGTTGCGAGTGGCATGCGCCAGCTCTGGCGAGATTTCCGGGTCCGGGTTCGAGCAAGCGAACACGATCGGGTTGGCAGCCATCGACTTCAGGCCTTCCGGGCTCAGCAGGTTCGGGCCAGACAGACCTACGAATACGTCGGCACCGTCAAGGGCGTCGGCCAGGGTGCGCTTGTCGGTCGCGTGGGCGAACTGCGCCTTGTACTGGTTCAGGTCGTCACGGCCAGCGTGGATCACGCCACTACGGTCGATCATGAAGATGTTCTCGACCTTCGCACCCATGCTTACCAGCAGCTTCATGCAGGAAATGGCAGCAGCGCCGGCGCCCAGGCAGACGATCTTGGCGTCTTCCAGTTTCTTGCCAGCGATTTCCAGGGCGTTGATCATGCCGGCGGCAGTCACGATGGCAGTACCGTGCTGGTCATCGTGGAACACCGGGATGTCGCACTGTTCGATCAGGGTACGTTCGATCTCAAAGCACTCAGGAGCCTTGATGTCTTCAAGGTTGATGCCACCGAAGGTGATCGAAATGCGGCGAACGGTGTCGATGAACGCTTGCGGGCTTTCCGATTCGACTTCGATGTCGAACACATCGATACCGGCGAAACGCTTGAACAGAACACCCTTGCCTTCCATGACCGGCTTGGAAGCCAGTGGGCCGAGGTCACCCAGACCGAGGATGGCAGTGCCATCGGAAATCACCGCAACCAGGTTGCCTTTGCCGGTGTATTTGTAAGCCAGCTCTGGATCACGGCCAATTTCGCGCACCGGCTCTGCAACACCTGGGCTGTAGGCCAGGGCGAGGTCACGGGCGGTGGCAGTGGGCTTGGAGAGTTCAACGCTCAGTTTCCCCGGACGAGGTTGAGCGTGATATTCGAGAGCGGCGGTTTTCAGGTCTGACATGGTGGGCATTCCGCTATTTACTGTTCTGACGGACCGCCGAGGATACGCAAAGAGCCGGGGAGCCACAAGACTGGCCGGTCACTTGTGTCAAGGCCTTTAGCCTACGACTTTACGCTACAACCCACGGGGCATACGACCAACAGTGTGTACAATCTAGTAGCGAAATGTCTACATATTTTAGCCTGAAATGCGCTCCAACATGCTCGGGTCGGTCAATGGCAACACCCAGCGTCGCTGCCCGGGCTTGAGGCCACCCCTGCGGGAACGATCCAGCACCCAGCCGCGCGCTTCGACCTGGCGTCCCTTGAGGTTATCGAAGAAGCTGGCGGGGAAGTTGCGCTGCAGACGAGCGGGAACCTGCAGCACCAGGGTACTGCCCAGTGGCAGCCAGACCCCACCACGATTTCGCTCGATACCTTCGATACGACCACGCACAACAGCGAAACCTGACTGCCTGACATTGCCTGCAGCCACTACGGGCGAATGCCGCCACAGGCCAACGCCAGCCTGGCGCGCAGCTTGTTCGGCACGCTGCTGGCAACCGCTGAGACGTACATTAGGGGCAATAGCCACGCGGTAGCCCAAGCCCTCGCTAAGCAATTGCGCTTCCAGATTGTCGCCATTGCGGCTGTAGATGTGCGCCAGTGTGCGACCGTACTTGTCTTTACCTTCAATACCAGGCACCAGCCCGACGCGATCATCATTGGCCTTGACCAAGGCCTGCAATCGCCGCCTGGCAGCTTCGGCATAGGGCTCACTGGTACGTCCCTTGCGACCCATTTCCGGGGCATTGATACCGATCAGCCGCACACTGCGGCCATCGACCAGACGCAAGGTGTCGCCATCAACCACCTGTCGTACCGCTACCCATTGGGGCTTATCCGGCAGTGGGCAGAACGCCAGGACCGGGAAATGCCAGATTGCGCCCACAAAAAAGGCGCCCACAAGGGACGCCTTCTTCAGCAACAATGCGAAACCCGAAGGATTCGCCATGCGCATGATTACTTCTTGGCACCGAACATGCCGAAGCGATCGGCGAACTTCTGTACGCGACCACCGGTGTCCAGAACTTTCTGCTTACCGGTGTAGAACGGGTGGCACAGGTTGCAAACGTCGATCGACAGGACGTTGCCCAGGGTCGAACGAGTTTCGAACTTGTTACCGCAGCTGCAGGTGACTGCAACTACTTCGTAGTTCGGGTGGATACCTTCTTTCATGGTCACTTCCTCGAGCTGCGTGCCGCCACCCAACACCAATTGTTGAATACCGCACGTAATTAGGCGGCGAATAATACCAGAGCACACCGTCAGCGCAAGATGTCGCTTGCACCGACCGTCGTCTGCTAGGCTCGCCAGTCCTTGTAACGCCCTCCGAGACTTTCCGCGTGTCCGACGTCATCCTGCGCCTTGCCCTGCCCTCTCCGCTGCGGCGCCTGTTCGACTACAAGGCGCCGGCGAGCATGGCGCGCCTGACCTTGACCCCTGGCATGCGCATTCGCGTGCCCTTTGGCCGCCGCGAAATGATCGGCGTGCTGATAGAGGTGTGCACGCAGAGCGAAGTGCCCGCCGACAAACTGAAGCCTGCCAGCGCCCTGCTCGACCCGGTGTCCCCCATCCCCGCGTCGCTGTTCAAGCTGTGCCTGTGGACCGCCCAGTACTACCAGCACAGCCTGGGCGATACCCTGAGCTGGGCGCTGCCCACGCTACTGCGCCAGGGCGAAGCCGCCGAAATGCGCCAGGAACGCTTCTGGCACATAGCCCCTGGCGCCCGCCTGGAAGACCCGCGCATCGCCCGCGCGCCGCGCCAGCGCGACGCACTCAAGACCCTGGCTCAGCACCCGCACGGCGTGGCCCACAGCCTGCTGGCCAAACTCAACCTGAACAAGGACAGCCTCGACCTGCTGCTGGCCAAGGACCTGGTACAGATCGAGACGCGCCGCCACTTGCCGGCACTACGTCATGAGCACTGGCTGGCACAGCCGGAACTGCCGCTCAACGAAGAGCAACGCGAAGCCTTCGACGCCGTGTGCGAGGGTTTTGGCGGTTTCGGCGCGTTCTTGCTGGCCGGCGTCACCGGCAGTGGCAAGACCGAGGTCTACCTGCAACTGATCCGCGAAACCCTGGAAGCCGGCAAGCAGGCGCTGGTGCTGATCCCGGAGATCAACCTCGGCCCGCAAACCCTGGCCCGCTTCGAGCAACGCTTCAACGCGCGCATTGCCCTGCTGCACTCTGCGGTGAACGACCGCGAACGCCTGGATGCCTGGCTGGCGGCACGGGACGGCGAGGCCGATATCATCATCGGCACCCGCTCGGCATTGTTCACGCCGATGAAAAACCCCGGCCTGATCATCATCGACGAAGAGCACGACGGCTCCTATAAACAGCAGGAAGGCCTGCGGTACCACGCCCGCGACCTGGCGCTGGTCCGCGCTCACCAGGAGAACATCCCGATCCTGCTCGGCTCCGCCACACCGTCGCTGGAAACCCTGCATAACGCCCTGACCGGCCGCTACCGCCTGCTGCGTATGAACCAACGCGCCGGAGGGGCACGCCCGCCGCGCATGCTGCGCCTTGATGTGAAGAGCCTGCCACTGGACAGCGGCATCAGCGGCCCGCTGCAGCAGGCTATCCGACAGACCCTGGAGGCTGGCCAACAAGTGCTGGTGTTCCTCAACCGCCGCGGCTTTGCCCCAACCTTGCTGTGCCACGATTGCGGCTGGCTGTCCGAATGCCCACGCTGCGATGCACGCATGACCGTGCACCAGCGCTCCGGCGTGCTGCGCTGCCACCACTGTGGCTATGACGAACGCCTGCCGCACCAGTGCCCGCAATGCAACCACGTCGACCTGCGCCCGGTCGGTGCCGGTACCGAGCGCGCCGAAGAGCGCCTGAATCTGCTGTTCCCGGATTACCCGATCCTGCGCGTGGACCGCGACAGCACGGCGCGCAAGGACGCCATGCACAACCTGTTCAGCACTATCCAGCGCGGCCAGCCGAGCATCCTCGTCGGCACCCAGATGCTCGCCAAGGGCCACCACTTCCCGCGGGTGACCCTGGTGGCCATCCTTGATGCCGATGGCGGGCTGTTTTCCGGCGACTTCCGCGCCAGCGAACGCATGGCACAACTTATCGTACAGGTGGCCGGGCGGGCCGGGCGGGCCGAAGAGCCCGGCAAGGTCATCATTCAGACCCATCTGGCCGACCACCCACTGCTGGTCCAGCTAACCGAGCAAGGCTACTTCGCCTTCGCCGAACAGGCCCTGGACGAACGCCGAGCCGCCGGGCTGCCGCCCTACTCGCATCTGGCCTTGCTGCGTGCCGAAGCACACAAGCCGGGGCAGGCCGAAGGTTTCCTCGACGAAGCCTGTGCCGCCGCCGAGCGCCTGGTGGCCGAACAGCACCTGCCGGGCATCGAACTGCTGGGCCCGGTACCGGCGCCCATGGAGCGCCGCGCCGGACGATTCCGCGCACAATTGTTGATACAGGCCAATACCCGGGCGCCGTTGCATCGACTGATCAGCGCCTGGTTGCTAGTGTTGGAACAGTTGCCGAGCGGGCGCCAGGTGCGCTGGTCGCTGGATGTCGACCCGGTAGACCTGTATTGATCTACAAGCTGCGAGTGACCAGCCGTAAGCAAGCGCCGGGCGGGTGCGATGCCGCTTTTTCTTGCCGCTTGTGGCCCCCAGCTTGCCGCCCAAAGGTTGGCAACCTGCTCCCGGCAACGGATAATGCCCAGTTTTTCCACCTGCGCATCCAGGCGCTCACCGCGCTTGCGGTCGAAAAGAGATCCCCATGAAAGACACCATTCGCCAGCTGATCCAGCAAGCCCTCACCCAACTCGTCACCGACGGTGTGCTGCCTGAAGGGCTGTCGCCGGCGATCCAGGTGGAAAACGCCCGGGACAAGACCCACGGCGACTTCGCCAGCAACATCGCCATGATGCTGGCCAAGCCGGCCGGCATGAAGCCGCGCGACCTCGCCGAAAAACTGATCAACGCCCTGCCGGCCAGCGCCGACATCAGCAAGGTGGAGATTGCAGGCCCCGGCTTCCTTAACTTCTTCCAGAACACCGACGCCCTGGCCAACCGCCTGGATGCCGCCCTGGCCGACGCCCACCTGGGTGCACGCAAAGCCGGCCCGGCGCAAAAGGTGGTGATCGACATGTCGGCACCCAACCTGGCCAAGGAAATGCACGTCGGCCACCTGCGCTCGACCATCATCGGCGACAGCGTTGCGCGCGTGCTGGAGTTCCTGGGCGACAACGTCATCCGCCAGAACCACGTCGGCGACTGGGGTACCCAGTTCGGCATGCTGATGGCCTACCTGCAGGAAAACCCGATCACCAGCGACGAGCTGTCGGACCTGGAAAACTTCTACCGCGCGGCGAAGAAACGCTTCGATGAATCGGAGGAGTTCGCCACTCGCGCCCGCGGCCTGGTGGTCAAGCTGCAAGCCGGTGACCCCGAGTGCCTGGCCCTTTGGACACGCTTCAAGGACATCTCGCTGTCACACTGCCAGAAGACCTACGAGCTGCTCAACGTCAAGCTGACCATGGCCGACGTGATGGGCGAAAGTGCCTACAACGACGACTTGGCCAACGTGGTGGCCGACCTCAAGGCCAAGGGCCTGCTGGTCGAAGACCAGGGCGCCCAATGCGTGTTCCTCGACGAGTTCAAGAACAGCGAAGGCGACCCCCTGCCGGTAATCGTGCAGAAGGCTGACGGCGGCTATCTGTACGCCACCACCGACCTGGCTGCCGTGCGTTACCGCAGCAACGTGTTGAAGGCTGACCGCGCTCTTTACTTTGTCGACCAGCGCCAGGCCCTGCACTTCAATCAGGTGTTCGAAGTGGCCCGCCGCGCTGGCTTCGTCGGCCACCCGATGCAAATGGAGCACATGGGCTTCGGCACCATGAACGGCGCCGACGGCCGCCCGTTCAAGACCCGTGACGGCGGCACCGTGAAGCTGATCGACCTGCTCACCGAGGCCAAGGAGCGCGCCTACGCGCTGGTCAAGGAAAAGAACCCGAGCCTGGCAGACGACGAACTGCGCCACATCGGCGAGGTGGTGGGCATTGGCGCGGTGAAATACGCCGACCTGTCCAAGCACCGCACCAGCGACTACAGCTTCAACTTCGAGCTGATGCTCAACTTCGAAGGCAACACCGCGCCTTACCTGCTGTACGCTTACACCCGCGTAGCCGGCGTGTTCCGCAAGCTGGGCAAAGGCTTTGACGAAGTCGACGGCAAAATCGTGCTGCAAGCTGCCCACGAGCAGGACTTGGCCGCGCGCCTGGCGCAGTTTGGCGAAATCCTCAACAACGTCGCCGAAAAAGGCACGCCGCACGTGCTGTGCAGCTACCTGTACGACTTGGCCGGCCTGTTCTCCAGCTTCTACGAGAACTGCCCGATCCTCGCCGCCGAAACCCCTTCGCAGCAGCAGAGCCGGCTGCGCCTGGCCGCCCTGACTGGCCGCACCCTCAAACAAGGTCTGGAACTGCTCGGCCTGGAAACCCTGGAGCGCATGTAAGTTGGCTGCCAAGAAAAAACCTGCCCCGAAACGCGGCGCCAGCCGCCAGACGGCACCGGCCAAACAGCCGATCCCCGGCTGGGTATGGCTGGCGGTCGGCCTGACCGTAGGCGCGTTCATCGTGTTCCTGATGAAGCTCGAACCCGGTGGCGATGACATCAAGCGCACCAAGCCCGAGCAGGAGAAGCCGGCGAAAGCGGCCGAAGCCGGCAAGCCCGCGCAAGCTACTGCGCAACAGCCGGTGAAGCCGAAGTATGACTTCTACACCCTGCTGCCGGAGTCTGAGGTGATCGTGCCGCCGGAAGCCGTACCGGAGAAAACCCCACCGGTGCCGGCCCAGCCGGTAACCCCGGTGACACCAGCAGAAGCGGCGAAAATCGACACGGCAAGGGCCCAGGCAGCGTTGCTCGGCCAGACCCCGCCACCGCCACCACCCGTGATCAAGCCGGCGGCGACCACGCAGTACTTCCTTCAGGCCGGCTCGTTCCGCAAGCAGGCCGATGCCGACAAGGTACGGGCACAGATCATCCTGCTGGGTCAGTCTGTGAAAGTGGAGTCAGGCACGGTCAAGGAAGAAACCTGGTACCGCGTGCTGGTCGGGCCGTTCAGCAACCGCGAGCAGTTGACCGGGGCACAGAAGCAGCTGGCTGGGGCCGGGTTCAGCAACCTGTTGCTGCAACAGCGGCAGACCCGTCAGTAACGAAGAAGGCCTTGCCGCAGCGGTGCGACAAGGCCTTCTTTACATGGACAGCATTACCCGTTAAGGGGCTGCAAAGCAGCCCCACTACCGTCAACCCCGCCCCGCATTCCTTTCGGACACCTGGCTGTTCAGCGTCCAGAAGTCATACAGCACCCCCACCAGGAACAATCCGCCGGTAAAGAAGTAGATGATCGCGGTGATCCACTTGCCCTGATACAGCCGGTGCAGGCCAAACACCCCCAGGAAGGTCAGCAGAATCCAGGCGATGTTGTAGTCGATACGCCCCGATTGAAACCTCAGGTCGGCTTCACGGTCCATGGACGGGATCAGGAACAGGTCGATCAACCAACCAATGCCCAGCAAGCCCAAGGTGAAGAACCAGATGGTCCCGGTAATCGGCCTGCCGTAATAGAAACGATGGGAACCGGTGAAGCCGAAAATCCACAGCAGGTAGCCAATGGTTTTGCTGTGGGTGTCGTGAAAGGGCGCCCCCTGTTGATAACTGTTCATTCATAGCCCCTGTGGGTTATCCGAAAATTTTCTAAGAAAAAATGTGACTTTCTCGTCGCAAGCCGACATACGGCACCTGGGCAATCGACCAACGGATCAATAACTGATCAAAAAGCTGTTATAAAGTTGCGCGCCCAACACATAACTATTCATAAGAGCTTCATCTATGCCGCCTTTGATCAAGACATGGCTGACCCTCTGCCTATTATTGCCCCTGGCCGCCCACGCCACCAATCGTGAGCAACGTCTTCCCAATGGTTTCACCGGCTACACGACCAACGCCTCGGTGAAACGCGCACCAGTCAAACAGACTGCGCTACGCGCCCGCCCAAGCAATACCGCCATCAGCCGCGGTGCGAATGTCGCCGCCATGTCGCCAAAGCAAAGCAGCGATGTGCTCAGCCGTGCGGTAAATGTGCTCGGTACTCCTTATGTTTGGGGCGGCAGCAGCCCGAAAAAAGGCTTTGACTGCAGCGGGCTGGTCAAATACGCCTTCAACGACGTCGCCGACGTCGACCTGCCGCGCACCTCCAATGCCATGGCCCAGGGCCACGGAGTGAAGGTGGCCAAGGGTGACCTGAAGCCTGGCGACCTGATCTTCTTCAACATCAAGAGCCGTCGGGTCAATCACGTAGCCATCTACCTGGGTAACGACCGCTTCATCCACGCTCCACGCCGTGGCAAGCGGGTGAGTATCGACACCTTGAGCAAGCCTTACTGGCAGAAGCACTACGTGGTGGCCAAGCGGGTGCTGCCGAAAGAGCAGCAGCTGAGTCTGGCCAAGCGTTAATCTGATCGGCGCTATCCGGTACCGGCCCCTTCGCGCACGCCCGCTCCCACAGGTACCGCGTCGCTCTCGCGGGCAGCGTGGCAGCGGGCGCGCCCGCGAAAGGGCCTTTGCAGGTACTACAAGCCTTTGATCAGCCCTCGCTCCCTCAGCCTCCGCAACGCCCCCTCCATCGTCCGCATCCCCTCCGCTGCCCCGCCCTGCATCACCGAAGACAACTGCGCCAACCGCCCCTCCCGAACCAGGTTACGCACCGCCGGCGTCGCCACCAGCACTTCCCGCGCAGCCACCCGCCCACCCCCCACGCGCCTGACCAGCACCTGCGTGACCACCAGGCGCAGCGACTCGGCCAGCATCGCCCGCACCAACGGCTTTTCCTCGGCAGCAAAAACCTCCACCAACCTGTCGATGCAGCTGGTCGCCGAACGCGCGTGCACGGTTGCCAGCACCAGGTGCCCGGTTTCGGCCGCGCGCAGGGCCAGGCGAATGGTTTCCAGGTCGCGCAACTCGCCGATCATGATCACGTCCGGGTCCTGGCGCAGCGCACTGCGCAGCCCCTGAGCAAAGCCGCGACTATGGCGCCCCATCTCACGCTGGTTGACCAGGCTGCGCTGGCTGGCATGGATGACTTCGACAGGGTCCTCCAGGGTAATGATGTGCAGTGCCCGCTCGCGGTTCAGCTGGTCGAGCAGCGTTGCCAGGGTACTGGACTTGCCACTGCCGGTCGGCCCGCCCACGAGGATCAAACCATCTCGGCATTGCGCAACAGATTGAAACACATCCACAAGGTCCAGCTCACTCACCGTCGCAATGCGCCCCGGAATCAACCGAAAGGTAACCGACGGGCCATTCAACTGGCGAAACAGGTTCAGCCGAAAGCGCCCAAGCGCCGGCAATTCCAGCGCAAGGTCCATTTCATCGTCTTGGGCCCACTGCCGGCGCTGGTCGTCATCCAGCACGCTCGCCATGCCCTCGATCAAGGCCCCCTGGCTCAAGGGCGGCAAGCCCATACGCTGCAACTCGCCATCCAGGCGCAGCATCGGAATCTGGCCCGTCGCCAGGTGCAGGTCTGAAGCCCCCGCATCCACAGCTCGGGCCAACAGGTCGGTCACATCCATGAGACTCCCCAAAGGCCTTCAAGCAGGTAGAATGCCGCAGACCCTACAGCTGCCGGCATCGATCCATGTCCACCCTAGCAGACAACCTTTCCGCGATTTCCGCCCGTATCGCCAGTGCTGCCCAGGCAGTCGGGCGTGATCCGGCCAGCGTCCAGTTGCTGGCCGTGAGCAAGACCAAGCCCGCCAGCGCTATCCGCGAGATCCATGCCGCCGGTGTGCACGACTTCGGGGAGAATTACCTACAGGAAGCACTGACAAAGCAGCAGGCCCTCAGCGACTTGCCCTTGATCTGGCACTTCATCGGCCCCATTCAGTCGAACAAGACCAAAGCCATCGCCGAGCATTTCGACTGGGTGCATTCCGTGGACCGCCTGAAAATTGCCCAACGTCTGTCGGAACAACGCCCTGCCGGGCTGGCGCCGCTGAACATCTGCCTGCAGGTGAACGTCAGCGGCGAAGACAGTAAATCCGGCTGCACCCCGGCCGACCTACCCGCGTTGGCCAAAGCCGTAGCCGCACTGCCCAACCTGCGCCTGCGCGGGCTGATGGCAATCCCGGAACCCACCGAAGACCGCGCCACCCAGGAGGCCGCCTTCGCCAGCCTGCGCAAGTTGCAGGAAGGCCTGGGGTTTGGCCTGGACACCCTGTCCATGGGCATGAGCCACGACCTGGAAGCGGCCATCGCCCAGGGCGCGACGTGGGTACGAATTGGCACGGCCCTGTTCGGAGCCCGCGACTACGGCAACACCTGATTCCATGCTTCACTCACTCTTTTCCACAAGGACCTGACATGAGCAAGACACGTATTGCCTTTATCGGCGCCGGCAACATGGCCGCCAGCCTGATCGGTGGTCTGCGTGCCCAGGGCCTGGACGCCTCGCAGATCCGCGCCAGCGACCCGGGCGCCGAGACCCGCAGTCGCATCCAGGCCGAGCACGGCATTGAAGCCTTCGAGGACAACGCCCAGGCCATCGATGGCGCTGACGTCATCGTGCTGGCGGTCAAGCCACAAGTCATGAAAACCGTATGTCAGGCACTGCAACCCAACCTGCAGGATGGCCAACTGATCGTTTCAATCGCCGCCGGCATCACGTGCGCCAGCCTGCAAAGCTGGGTGGGCGCTCGCCCGGTGGTGCGCTGCATGCCCAACACCCCGGCATTGCTGCGCCAAGGCGTAAGCGGCCTGTACGCCACCGCTGAAGTGTCCGGCGAACAGCGTCAGCAGGCCGAACAACTGCTGTCGGCCGTGGGCACCGCCCTGTGGCTGGAGCAGGAACCGCAATTGGACGCCGTGACAGCTGTGTCCGGCAGTGGCCCGGCGTACTTCTTCCTGCTGATCGAGGCCATGACCGCAGCAGGCGAAAAACTCGGCCTGCCACGTGAAACGGCCTCCCAACTGACCTTGCAGACGGCCCTGGGCGCCGCACACATGGCAGTTGCAAGCGATGTCGATGCCGCCGAACTGCGCCGCCGCGTCACTTCGCCCGCCGGCACCACGGAAGCGGCGATCAAGTCGTTCCAGGCCAGCGGCTTCGAAGCCATCGTCGAGCAGGCGCTGCAGGCTGCAGCCACGCGCTCTGCCGAGCTGGCCGAACAACTGGGCAAATAAGGAGCCTTAGATGAATGCACTGTCAGGCGCCGCGATTTTCGTGGTGCAAACCCTGGTCAGCCTTTACCTGGTAATCGTCCTGCTGCGCTTCGTGCTGCAACTGGTCAAGGCCAACTTCTACAACCCGCTGTGCCAGTTCGCCGTTCGTGCCACCCAACCGCTGCTCAAGCCGATCCGCCGGATCATCCCTAGCGTTGGCGGGCTGGATACCTCGTCGCTACTGCTGGCGGTGGTCATCCAGGCCTTGCTGATGGGCTTCGTGCTGATGGTCACCTACGGTACCTTCGGCGACGTCCTGCACCTGCTGATGTGGGCGATCATCGGCATCACCTCGCTGTTCCTGAAGATTTTCTGGGTGGCGATGATCGTCATGGTGATCGTTTCCTGGGTTGCACCCAACAGCCACAACCCGGCGGCCGAACTGGCCTACCAGATCAGCGAGCCAGTGCTGGCGCCGTTCCGCCGCCTGGTGCCAAATCTGGGTGGCATGGACATCTCGCCGATCTTCGCCTTCCTGGCGATCCAGGTGGTCCAGTCGTTTGTCATGCCCCCGCTGGCCGCCTACGCTGGCATGCCTCAAGAGCTGTGGCGAATGATCTGAGGCTCGCCAGAGCCAGCGTACCCCCAGTCGCAAGCCTTTGCTTGCCGCTGGGGGTAGCGCTCTTTAGACTTACGCCTCCGTCAAGCGTGAGCAGGGTCGATGTCAACTGTCTTTCCCGAAGATTCCGTCGGTCTGGTAGTACCGCAAACCGCCCGGTTCGATGAACCGCTGGCACTGGCCTGTGGCCGTTCACTGGCCAGTTACGAACTGGTCTACGAGACCTATGGCACCCTGAACGCCAGCGCGAGCAACGCCGTGCTGATCTGCCATGCCCTGTCCGGCCACCACCATGCCGCTGGCTACCATGCCGCCACCGACCGCAAACCGGGCTGGTGGGACAGTTGCATCGGCCCCGGAAAACCGATCGATACCAACCGCTTCTTCGTGGTCAGCCTGAACAACCTCGGCGGCTGCAACGGCAGCACCGGCCCCAGCAGCGTCAACCCGGCCACCGGCAAACCGTATGGCGCCGACTTCCCTGTACTGACCGTAGAGGACTGGGTACACAGCCAGGTGCGCCTGGGCGAGCGCCTGGGCATCCAGCAATGGGCCGCTGTCGTCGGCGGCAGCCTTGGCGGCATGCAGGCACTGCAATGGACCATCAGCTACCCCGAGCGTGTGCGTCATTGCGTCGACATTGCCTCGGCGCCCAAGCTGTCGGCGCAGAACATCGCCTTCAACGAGGTGGCGCGCCAGGCCATTCTCACCGACCCTGAGTTCCATGGCGGCTCGTTCCAGGACCAGGGCGTGATCCCCAAGCGCGGCCTGATGCTGGCACGCATGGTCGGCCACATTACCTATCTGTCCGATGATTCGATGGGTGAAAAATTCGGCCGAGAGCTGAAAAGCGACAAGCTCAACTACGACTTCCACAGCGTCGAGTTCCAGGTCGAAAGCTACCTGCGCTATCAGGGCGAGGAGTTTTCCGGCCGTTTCGACGCCAACACCTACCTGCTGATGACCAAGGCACTGGACTATTTCGACCCGGCCGCCACGCACGGTGGTGATCTGGCCGCCACCCTGGCCCACGTCAAGGCAGACTACTGCATCATGTCGTTCACCACCGACTGGCGCTTCTCTCCGGCCCGTTCGCGCGAGATCGTCGATGCGCTGATGGCCGCGCGCAAGAACGTCTGCTACCTGGAGATCGATTCGCCCTACGGGCACGATGCCTTCCTGATCCCCACACCTCGCTACATGCAGGGTTTCTCGAACTACATGAACCGCATTGCCATCTGAGGACAGCATGAGAGCCGATCTGGAAATCATCCACGACTGGATCCCCGCCGGCAGCCGGGTACTCGACCTGGGCTGCGGTAGCGGCGAACTGCTGGCCTCGCTGCGTGACCGCAAACAGGTCACCGGCTATGGCCTGGAAATCGACGCCGACAATATCGCCGCCTGCGTGGCCAAGGGCGTCAACGTCATCGAACAAGACCTGGACAAAGGCCTGGGCAACTTCGCCAGCAACAGCTTCGACGTGGTGATCATGACCCAAGCCCTGCAGGCCGTGGAATACCCCGACCGCATCCTCGACGAAATGCTGCGAGTGGGCCGTCAGTGCATCATCACCTTCCCCAACTTCGGCCACTGGCGCTGCCGCTGGTACCTGGCGACCAAAGGCCGCATGCCGGTATCGGACTTCATGCCGTATACCTGGTACAACACGCCGAACATCCACTTCTGCACCTTCGCCGACTTCGAAGAACTTGTGCATGAACGCCGAGCCAAGGTACTCGACCGCCTGGCGGTCGACCACTTGCACCGCAACGGGTGGGGTGGCCGGCTATGGCCTAATCTTCTAGGTGAGATCGGCATCTACCGCGTCAGCAGTCCGGGCCTGCAAGAGCACCAGCTCGCGGTCTGACGCCCACCGGAGGAATCGCCCCATGCGTCGCCTAGCCCTGTTCCTGATCAGCCTGTGCCTGGCCCTGCCAGTACTGGCTGCCGATGCCGCACGCCCCGAGCGCAAGGAGGTATTTGGCGACGTGACGGTGCACTACAGCGCATTCACCTCGAGCATGCTCACACCCGAGGTGGCCGCGGCCACCGGCCTGGTTCGCAGCAAGAACCAGGGCGTGCTCAACATTACCGTCCTCAAGGCCAGCAAACCTGCCACGGCGGTGATCAGCGGCACGATCAAGGACCTGACCGGGCGCAGCAGCCCGCTGTCGTTCAAGCAGATTACCGAACAGGGCGCGGTGTACTACATCGCCCAGTTCAAGATCGACCAGCCAGAAACCGTCACCTTCGACCTCAACATCGAAACCGGCGGCATCAGCAACTCTCTCCGCTTCAACCAGGAAGTGTTCCCAGGCGAATGATGAATTTCCAGCAACTCGTATTGGCCAGCCACAACGCCGGCAAACTCAAGGAACTCCAGGCCATGCTCGGCCATTCCGTGCAGCTGCACTCGATTGGTGAGTTCAGCCAGGTGGAGCCGGAAGAAACCGGCCTGTCGTTCGTCGAGAACGCCATCCTCAAGGCGCGCAATGCCGCCCGCATTTCCGGCCTGCCGGCCTTGGCCGATGACTCTGGCCTGGCGGTGGACTTCCTCGGCGGCGCGCCGGGCATCTACTCGGCGCGCTATGCCGATGGCAAAGGTGACGCGGCAAACAACGCCAAGCTGCTCGAGGCCTTGAAAGACGTGCCTGAAGCTGAGCGCAGTGCACAGTTCGTCTGCGTTCTGGCGCTGGTGCGCCACGCCGACGACCCGTTGCCGATCCTGTGCGAAGGCCTGTGGCACGGGCGCATCCTGTTCGAGGCCAGCGGCGACCAGGGCTTTGGCTACGACCCGCTGTTCTGGGTACCGGAGCGCAACTGCTCCAGCGCCGATCTAGCCCCAGCAGACAAGAACCAGCTCAGCCACCGCGCCCGTGCCATGGCCCTGCTGCGCAAACGTCTGGGCCTGGCATGATCGAAATGCTGTCGCCCCCCGGCGCGGCAGGCTTTAGCAGCCTGCCGCCGCTGGCGCTGTACATCCACATTCCGTGGTGCGTACGCAAATGCCCTTATTGCGACTTCAACTCCCACGCTGCCGGGCCTGAGCTACCGGAAGATGCCTACGTCACAGCCCTGCTCGACGACCTCGACCAGGAACTGGCTGCCGTACAAGGCCGCCCGATCAGCTCGATCTTCTTCGGTGGCGGTACGCCAAGCCTGTTCAGTGCCAGCGCCCTTGGCCGGCTACTGCGTGGCGTAGAGCAACGTATTCCGTTTGCGCCAGACATCGAAATTACCCTGGAAGCCAACCCGGGCACCTTCGAGCAGGACAAGTTCAAGGCCTACCGGCAGACCGGCATCAATCGTCTTTCTATCGGTGTGCAGAGCTTCCAGCCAGCCAAGCTGGAAGCTCTGGGGCGCATCCACAATGGCGACGAAGCGGTTCGAGCCGCCGGCATGGCGCGCGCGGCCGGTTTCGACAATTTCAACATGGACCTGATGCACGGTCTGCCCGACCAGTCGCTGGACGACGCGCTGGGTGACCTGCGCCAGGCCATCGATCTGGGGCCGACCCACCTGTCGTGGTATCAGCTGACCGTGGAACCGAACACGGTGTTCTGGAACCAGCCGCCAGAGCTGCCCGAAGACGACATCCTCTGGGATATTCAGGAAGCCGGCCAAGCGCTGATGGCCGAGCACGGCTACCGCCAGTACGAGGTATCGGCCTACGCCCAGGCAGGCCGCGCCGCCCAGCACAACCTCAACTACTGGCGCTTCGGCGACTTCATCGGCATTGGTGCCGGCGCCCACGGCAAGCTCACCTTCGCCGACGGGCGCATTCTGCGTACCTGGAAGACCCGCCTGCCCAAGGACTACCTGAACCTGGCCAAGCCGTTCAGGGCCGGCGAGAAGCTGCTGCCAGTCGATGAACTGCCGTTCGAGTTCCTGATGAACGCCCTGCGCCTGACCGATGGCGTGGAAGCCGAACTGTTCACCCAGCGCACCGGCTTACCACTGTCACAGCTGCAGGAAGCACGCCGTGCCGCCGAACAAAAAGGCCTTTTGCAGGTCGAACCGGATCGACTGGTGGCCACCCCAAGGGGCCAGTTGTTCCTCAATGACCTGCTGCAGTATTTCTTGACCTAAGGATGACCCATGGATCTGGTACTTGATCTGCTCGCGACGGTTTCCCGCTGGAGCCGCAGCAACCTGTCGGAGATTTCACTGGCCTTGGTAGGCTGCCTGCTGGTGCTGTTCGGCACCGATGTCAAAGCCTGGGCCGAGCAACGCCTGGGCGGCCTCGCCGGCGCCCTGCGCGTGCCGTTCATGGCGCTGATGGTGATGATCGGCAGCGGTGCTGCGCTGATCTATGCCACGCCATGGGTGGTGAAAGGCCTGAGCCAGTTCAACAACTATGCGCTGGCACCTGTGTTGCTGGTGGTGCTGGTGTTGATTGGCGTGGTGGCGGATCGCCGCGGCTGAGCTAATGGCCCCTGGGTCAACTGTCTTGCTCAACATTTGAAAGACCTGCGCAGCCGCCTGTAGGAGCGGGTTTACCCGCGAGGAGGCCGGCCCTGCTGGCCAATTTCCACCCGCCGTTCACCGTTGCCGCCGCCACCGTATTCGCGGGTAAACCCGCTCCTACACAGATTGGTGGTGGACACACATCGGTGGTTGGACACAGCCCACTGTAGGAGCGGG
>NZ_JBICJR010000030.1:0-71818 GCF_043103245.1 Pseudomonas sp. YQ_6 | reverse complement strand
GACCGCGTAACCCTTGTAGGAGCGGGTTCACCCGCGAAGAGGCCGGTTCAGGCTCAACAGCAATCACATGTCATCGAAATACCGTTCATGCCAATCCACCAGTGGCTGCGGTGAATTCAGCTTCTGCCCGTATATCACCGAATACGACAGCACGTTCTGTACATACTGGCGCGTTTCGTCGAACGGGATCGACTCCACCCACACATCGAAGCTCAGGTGCTTGGCCCCTTTGAGCCACTGTCGCACGCGCCCGGGCCCGGCGTTGTAGGCTGCCGAAGCCAGCACCCGGTTGCCGTTGAACTGGCTGTGTACCTGGCTCAGGTAGGCCGCACCCAGCTGGATGTTCTTGTCCGGGTTCAGCACTTGCGCCGGTGAGGCCAGCGGGATGCTGAACTTGCGTGCGGTTTCCTTGGCGGTGGCCGGCATCAGTTGCATCAGGCCGCTGGCGCCCACGGGTGAGCGTGCGTCTTCCATGAAGGCGCTTTCCTGGCGAGTGATGGCGAATACCCAGCTCGAATGCAGGCCGCGAACCTTGGCTTCACGCACCAGCGTGTCGCGGTGGGCCATGGGGAAGCGGATGTCCAGGTCGTCCCAGTACCGGGCCTGGCTGATGGTGCGGATGGCCGGGAAGTACCAGCGCAGCTCATAGCCCAGGCGTGCCTGTGCAACCATTTCGTCACGGGTGAAGTGGCGGCTGACGTGGTACCACTCACGACGGCCGTCGACGATCTGACCGCGGGCGTGGAATTCCAGTGCGCGCTGGATGCCGGGCGTGTTGCGAACCTTCTTGACCAGCTGGGGGCTCAGCAGCAGCGGCTTGTTGTTCAGCTGGTACGGTGTTTGTGACCGGTCGGCGGCGAGGAAGCCATAGAAGTCACGCTCACGCGCTGCGGTCTTGTACAGCAGCGGGATCTGCGGGTTGTTGGGCTGTGCCAGCTCCAGGCTGCGAGCCTGCCAGTACTTCCAGCGGCTGGTGCTGGCCAGGTCCTGGGGAAGGCGCTTGGTCAGCTCGTAAGCGTCCTCCCAGCGGCCCAGGCGCAGCAGCAGGCGAAGGCGCCATTCGCTGACAGTGTTGTCACGCAACTCGGGGTCATAGCGGGTCATCAGGTCGAGCGCGCGTGGGTCGTAGCGGCGCGCGAGGGTCAGGCCGATTTCGCGGGCGATGGCCACCTTTTCGTCACGCGAGAAGTGCATGCGCTGGGCGTAATCGTCGAGCAGTGCCATGGCCCGCTCCGGGTTCTGCCGGGCCAGGCGACGAAGGCCGAGGCTGACCACGTCGGACATGGCCTCGTTGACCGGGGTAAAGCGCGACGGCTGGTTGAGCAGCTCGGGCTTCTGCGCGACGTCGACCAGCAGGCGCCCCTGCGGGCCGAGGGTGGTCAGGGTCTTGACCAAGGTGTTGGCCAGGCCGTAGTTGCGTGCCTGGGCTGCCAGCTTGGTGCGTTCCCAGCGCTTGGCCTCGGTCAGCTGGCCTTCGGCTGCCCACATGCCGAACAGCGTGTCGCAGGCGGCAGGTTGCGATTTGCCGACGTTCCACAGCTTGTCGGCGGTGGCGTAACCTTCGGCGCGCAAGCCGTGGCTGAGCTGGTATTGGCCGTTGAGGCAGTCCAGTTCGGTGAAGTTGAGCTTGGGGTCGTAGTACTTGACGAAGGTATCCCACTCGCCGCGTTCGGCCAGCCAGCGCAACCAGCGCAGTTTCATCCAGTTGGCCTGGGGCAGGTCGCCATGCTTGGCCAGGAAACCTTCGATTTCCTGGTTGCTGGCGCTTTTCAGGCGGGCGGTGAGTTCGTCGTAGGCCAGGTAGGGCGTCAGCGGGTAGTCGCTCAACGCCTGGGCATAGCGCAGGTACGGGCCTTTGTCGCCTTTGGCCAGCGCTCGCTTGGCTTCGTCATAGTACTGGCGTTGCAGGGTCAGGTCGGTGGCCTGCGCCGCGCTGGTGGCAGCGGTAAGCAGCAGGCAGGATGCGATATGTAACAGGCGGCTGCGCATGATACGTCCGGGCAGTTGAACCATGGGAAGTGTCGGCGGAGCCAGCACTGTTGAAAGCTATTGCCTTAGCTTAGCTGTTTGCCGGCCGTGGGTGAAAGCACTGTGCTTGTATCGGGATATTAAGTTCGACCAGATGTCGCCAGGTGCCCACCGGTTGGCCTGGCGGATGCCGTCGGGGGCCAAGTCAGGTAGAATGCGCGCCCGATTTATGGAGACGAACATGACCCTGCTCAAATTCAGCGATGTGTCCCTCGCATTCGGCGCCATGCCGCTGCTGGACAAAGTGTCCTGGCAGATCGCTCGTGGCGAGCGGGTGTGCATCATCGGCCGCAACGGCACCGGCAAGTCGAGCATGCTGCGCCTGGTCAAGGGCGAGCAGAAGGGCGACGACGGCGAAATCTGGCGTGCGCCTGGCCTGAAGATCGGTGAGTTGCCACAGGAACTGCCGGTGGCCGACGAGCGCACGGTGTTCGACGTGGTAGCCGCTGGTCTGGACGGCGTGGGCGAGTTGCTGGCGCAGTTCCACCACCTGAGCATGAACATCCAGGGCGATGAAGACCTGGAAAAACTCATGCACGTCCAGCACGAGCTGGAAGCCCGCGACGGCTGGCGCCTGCAACAGGTGGTGGAAAGCACACTCAGTCGCCTGCAACTGCCGGCCGACAAGACCCTGGCCGAGCTGTCCGGTGGCTGGCGCCGCCGCGTACTGCTGGCCCAGGCGCTGGTGTCCGAGCCCGACCTGCTGCTGCTCGACGAACCGACCAACCACCTGGACATCGGTGCCATCGCCTGGCTCGAAGAGGCCCTGCGTGGCTTCAACGGCGCGGTATTGTTCATCACCCACGACCGTTCGTTCCTGCAGAACCTGGCCACCCGTATCCTCGAACTGGACCGCGGCGGCCTGATCGACTGGAACGGTGACTACGCCAGCTTCCTGGTGCACAAGGAGGCCGCACTGGCCGCCGAAGAAACCGCCAACGCGCTGTTCGACAAGCGCCTGGCCCAGGAAGAAGTGTGGATTCGCCAGGGCATCAAGGCCCGCCGTACTCGCAACGAAGGCCGCGTGCGTGCACTGAAGGCCCTGCGTGTAGAGCGTGGCGAGCGCCGTGAACGACAGGGCAAGGCCAACATCCAGATCGAAGCCGCGGATAAATCCGGCAAGCAGGTGATGGTGTTGGAAAATGTCAGCTTCCATCACGCGGACGGGCCCCTGCTGGTCAAGGACTTTTCCATGGTCCTGCAGCGCCAGGATCGCATCGGTCTGCTGGGCGCAAACGGCACTGGCAAGACGACGTTGCTCAAGATGATGCTGGGCGACCTTGAGCCCACTGCGGGCAAAGTGGAGCGCGGCACCAAGCTTGAGGTGGCCTATTTCGACCAGATGCGCCACCAGCTCGACCTGGAAAAGACCGTGATCGACAACCTGGCTGAAGGCCGTGATTTCATCGAGATCGATGGCCAGAACCGCCACGTGCTGAGCTACCTGGGCGACTTCCTGTTCAGCCCCCAGCGCGCGCGTACGCCGGTCAAGGCGTTGTCGGGTGGTGAGCGTGCACGGTTGCTGCTGGCCAAGCTGTTCAGCAAGCCGGCCAACCTGCTGGTGCTCGACGAACCGACCAACGACCTGGACGTGGAAACCCTCGAGCTGCTGGAAGAGGTGCTGTCCAACTACAAGGGCACCGTGCTGATGGTCAGCCACGACCGGGCCTTCCTCGACAACGTCGTGACCAGCACCCTGGTGTTCGAAGGCGAGGGCAAGGTGCGTGAGTATGTGGGCGGTTACGAGGACTGGATTCGCCAGGGCGGCTCGCCGAAGCTGCTGGGTGTGACCGAGAGCAAGGGTGGTAAGTCTGCACTCAACAGCGCGGTGGTGGAGAAGGTCGAGGCCAAGCCTGAGCCTGTTGCGGCGCCGGTGGTGGAAGAAGCTTCGAAAAAGAAGCTCAGCTACAAGCTGCAGCGTGAGCTGGAGATGCTGCCGGGGCAGATCGATGAGCTGGAGCAGCGTATGGCTGAAGCCCAGGAAGAAGTGAATGCGGCGGGCTTCTATCAGCGGCCGATTGCAGAAACTTCGGCGGTGCTGGCACGGATCGAGAAGCTGCAGGGTGAGCTGGATGTCTTGGTGGAGCGCTGGGCTGAGCTGGAAGGCTGATTGGCGTTAGCCTGTTCCGCCTTCTTCGCGGGTAAAGCCGCACCTGGAGGGATTGTCATACCCTCGCAGGTGCGGGCTGGCCCGCGAAGAGGCTGGCTCAGGTCCAGTCAATCCTTCTTCAGCAAGCGTACCGCCAGCACGTCACACGGCGCACCGTGCAGCACATCGTTGGCCGTGGAGCCCAGCAACAATGCCAGGCCGTGACGGCCATGGCTGCCGACAACGATCAGGTCGCACTTCTGGTCCTTGGCCAACTGGTGGATTTCCTGGCGAGGCTGGCCGTAGGTCAGGTGCGAGTCGCCGCGGTTGATTTCCGGGTATTTGTTGAACAGCCGGTCCATGCGCTCCTTGGCCTGGTCGAACTGCTGCTGTTGCAGCTGCGACAGGTCCATCGGTACGTCACCGCCGAAGGCCATGGCCATCGGCTCGACGATGTGCACCAGGGATACCTTGGCTTTCGAAGGCTCTGCCAGCGCCATGGCGCGCTTGATCACCGGGTCGCATTCTTCGGTCAGGTCGACGGCGACCAACAAATGTTCGTATTGCATGAGCGGTACTCCTGACAATCGCGATAGAAGAAGTATGGTCGCTTTAGGGCGGGTCTACCGTGAAAAATGGCTAACCAGCTCATTTGCAACGCTTTATGGGAACTACTGATATGACGGTATTGCTGGTGGTGTCAATCCTTGCGCTGATTCTCAGTCCGCTTTCCTGGCTGCGCAGCTCGCGCAAGCAGAGCGAGCAGATGAAGTTGCGCCTGGAGGCGCGGCGCATGGGTTTGGCCATGCAGCTGGCGCCGCAGCAGTGGCCGCACTGGCTGGAAAAGGAGCCGCCAAGCCCTTGCCCGCAGTATCACCGAGCCCGGCGCCGTGGGCATGAGGACAGCTTCAGCTTCTGGCAGGTCAGCCCTGGGGTGTGGTGGAACCAGTGGCGCGAACCCTGCGAAGACCCACGCTTCATGGGCGCCTTGTCGCGTTTGCCGGCGAGTGTGTACAAGGTCGAGGCCGATGCGCGGATGATTGCCCTGTACTGGACCGAGCGCGGCGATACTGCTGTGTTGCAGGATGTTGCCTACGCCCTCGAAACCTTGGCTTGAGCGCCGCCCATGCGCGCCCCCGGTAGGCGCGGATTCGCCTGCGAACACCGGCAGAGCCGGTGCCAAACTGCGCGGTGCCTGCTTCGCGGGTAAACCCGCTCCTACGGGGGGGCGGCGTCCAGGCTGGTCAATCTGTTCTGTAACGACAAAGCGGCGGCTCGGCATAACCCCGAAGGGGTGGGGTGCCAAGTCGCCGCTTTGCGTTCTGCTGCGCAGAAAAGGCCAGGCAGGCCGGGTTATTCATTCAAGCAAGTGCCAGTGTAGTCGCCTTGGCTTGTCGCGCAAGCGCAAAGCAATCAGCCAATGATTGTGGTCAATCGCTGACATGAATGACCGGCGATCACTGTCATCATGTTTTGTACCCGCACGATAGAAAATGACTGGAAAGTCGCGTTTTCGCCATGCTCGTGAGCATTTGACAACGCCCATCTTTTCGGAGAATGTGTGCACACCCAAATCAAACGGGCGTATGAATTGAGCGTTTGTATGTCATGACGCCAAGCCATACGTCCGACTAGCGCGCTGACGGGTGTGCCTGGGGCAAGGCAGCTTAGGCCTGCTTCTGCTGCAGCGATCGGCGTGTACAGTTCAGCTTCCATATCGTGGAGATCAGTTGATGATTTACGAAGGTAAAGCCATCACGGTTAAGGCTCTTGAAAGTGGCATCGTCGAGCTCAAGTTCGACCTCAAGGGTGAGTCCGTCAACAAGTTCAACCGCCTTACCCTGAACGAGCTGCGCCAGGCCGTCGATGCCATCCGGGCCGATGCTTCGGTCAAGGGCGTGATCGTCAGCAGTGGCAAGGACGTGTTCATCGTCGGCGCCGACATCACCGAGTTCGTCGACAACTTCAAGCTGCCTGAGGCCGAACTGGTCGCTGGCAACCTGGAAGCCAATCGCATCTTCAACGCCTTCGAAGACCTCGAAGTGCCGACCGTGGCTGCCATCAACGGCATCGCGCTGGGCGGCGGCCTGGAAATGTGCCTGGCGGCCGACTACCGTGTCATGTCCACCAGCGCCAGGATCGGCCTGCCGGAAGTCAAGCTGGGTATCTACCCGGGCTTCGGCGGTACCGTGCGCCTGCCGCGCCTGATCGGCTCGGACAACGCCATCGAGTGGATCGCCGCCGGTAAGGAAAACCGTGCCGAAGATGCCCTGAAAGTGGGGGCCGTCGACGCCGTGGTCGCCCCTGAGCTGCTGCTGGCCGGTGCCCTCGACCTGATCAAGCGTGCCATCAGTGGCGAGCTGGACTACAAGGCCAAGCGCCAGCCGAAGCTGGAAAAGCTCAAGCTCAATGCCATTGAGCAGATGATGGCCTTCGAGACTGCCAAGGGCTTCGTCGCTGGCCAGGCCGGCCCGAACTACCCGGCCCCGGTCGAAGCGATCAAGAGCATCCAGAAAGCCGCCAACTTCGGTCGCGACAAGGCCCTGGAAGTCGAAGCCGCAGGCTTTGCCAAGCTGGCCAAGACCTCGGTCGCCGAGAGCCTGATCGGTTTGTTCCTCAACGATCAGGAGCTCAAGCGCAAGGCCAAGGCGCATGACGAGATCGCCCACGACGTGAAACAGGCCGCCGTGCTCGGCGCCGGCATCATGGGCGGCGGTATCGCCTACCAGTCGGCGGTCAAAGGTACGCCGATCCTGATGAAAGACATCCGCGAGGAAGCCATTCAGCTGGGTCTGAACGAGGCCTCCAAGCTGCTCGGCAACCGCGTCGAGAAGGGCCGCCTGACCCCGGCCAAGATGGCCGAGGCCCTCAACGCCATTCGCCCGACGCTGTCCTATGGCGATTTCGCCAATGTCGACATCGTCGTCGAGGCTGTGGTCGAGAACCCGAAGGTCAAGCAAGCGGTACTGGCGGAAGTGGAAGGCCAGGTGAAGGACGATGCGATCCTCGCTTCCAACACCTCTACCATCTCGATCAATCTGCTGGCCAAGGCGCTCAAGCGCCCGGAAAACTTCGTCGGCATGCACTTCTTCAACCCGGTGCACATGATGCCGCTGGTTGAAGTGATCCGTGGCGAGAAGTCCAGTGACGTGGCGGTCGCCACCACCGTGGCCTACGCCAAGAAGATGGGCAAGAACCCGATCGTGGTCAACGACTGCCCGGGCTTTTTGGTCAACCGCGTGCTGTTCCCGTACTTCGGTGGTTTTGCCAAGCTGGTCAGCGCCGGTGTCGACTTCGTGCGCATCGACAAGGTCATGGAAAAGTTTGGCTGGCCGATGGGCCCGGCCTACCTGATGGACGTGGTCGGCATCGACACCGGTCACCATGGCCGTGACGTCATGGCCGAAGGCTTCCCGGATCGCATGAAGGACGAGCGCCGCTCGGCGGTCGACGCGTTGTACGAGGCCAACCGCCTGGGCCAGAAGAACGGCAAGGGCTTCTACGCCTACGAAACCGACAAGCGCGGCAAACCGAAGAAGGTCTTCGATGCCACCGTGCTCGACGTGCTCAAACCGATCGTGTTCGAGCAGCGTGAAGTCACTGACGAAGACATCATCAACTGGATGATGGTCCCGCTGTGCCTGGAGACCGTGCGTTGCCTGGAAGACGGCATTGTCGAAACCGCCGCCGAAGCTGACATGGGCCTGGTCTACGGCATTGGTTTCCCTCCCTTCCGCGGTGGTGCGCTGCGTTACATCGACTCGATCGGTGTGGCCGAATTCGTCGCCCTGGCCGATCAGTATGCCGACCTGGGGCCGCTGTACCACCCGACCGCCAAGCTGCGTGAAATGGCCAAGAACGGCCAGCGCTTCTTCAACTGAGCGGTCAACGAGCTAGAGCGAGAGATTTGATATGAGCCTGAATCCAAGAGACGTGGTGATTGTCGACTTCGGTCGCACGCCAATGGGCCGCTCCAAGGGTGGCATGCACCGCAATACCCGCGCCGAAGACATGTCGGCGCACCTGATCAGCAAACTGCTGGAACGCAACGGCAAGGTCGACCCGAAAGAAGTCGAGGACGTGATCTGGGGCTGCGTCAACCAGACCCTGGAGCAGGGCTGGAACATCGCCCGCATGGCTTCGCTGATGACCCCGATCCCGCACACCTCTGCGGCGCAGACCGTCAGCCGCCTGTGCGGCTCGTCCATGAGCGCCCTGCACACTGCTGCCCAGGCGATCATGACCGGTAACGGTGATGTGTTCGTGGTGGGTGGCGTGGAGCACATGGGCCACGTCAGCATGATGCACGGCGTCGACCCCAACCCGCACCTGTCCTTGCATGCCGCCAAGGCTTCCGGGATGATGGGCCTGACTGCAGAGATGCTCGGCAAGATGCACGGCATCACCCGTGAGCAGCAGGACCTGTTCGGCTTGCGCTCGCACCAGCTGGCCCACAAGGCCACGGTCGAAGGCAAGTTCAAGGACGAGATCATCCCGATGCAGGGCTACGACGAGAACGGCTTCCTGAAGGTGTTCGATTTCGACGAAACCATTCGCCCGGAAACCACCCTCGAAGGTCTGGCGTCGCTCAAGCCTGCGTTCAACCCGAAAGGCGGTACGGTCACGGCCGGTACCTCGTCGCAGATCACCGACGGCGCCTCGTGCATGATCGTCATGTCCGGTCAGCGCGCCATGGACCTGGGTATCCAGCCATTGGCGGTGATCCGTTCGATGGCAGTGGCCGGTGTCGACCCGGCAATCATGGGTTATGGCCCGGTGCCATCGACCCAGAAAGCCCTCAAGCGTGCGGGCTTGACCATGGCCGATATCGACTTCATCGAGCTCAACGAAGCCTTCGCTGCACAGGCCCTGCCCGTGCTGAAAGACTTGAAAGTGCTCGACAAGATGGATGAGAAGGTTAACCTGCACGGCGGCGCCATTGCTTTGGGCCACCCGTTCGGTTGCTCCGGGGCGCGGATTTCCGGCACCCTGCTTAACGTCATGAAGCAAAATGGCGGTACGTTGGGTGTTGCGACCATGTGCGTCGGCCTGGGCCAAGGTATCACCACTGTCTTCGAACGCGTCTGATCGCGTAGCGGGACAGCAGCCGGGGCCTAGTGCCCCGGTTTTGTTTTTTCAGGTTTTATTCAGGAGGTGTGCAACATGCAGATACAACCAGGCGTATACCGGCATTACAAAGGGCCTGAGTACCGTGTCTTCAGTGTTGCGCGGCACTCCGAAACCGAAGAGTGGATGGTGTTCTACCAATGCCTGTATGGTGATTACAGCTTCTGGGTACGTCCCCTGTCGATGTTCCAGGAGTCCGTCGAATTTGACGGCGAGCAGGTGCCACGCTTTGCTTTGGTCAAGGCCGAAGAGGGGCTGCCCGGGTTGCTGGGCAAGTCGCACGCGTGATCGTCCGAGCTTGACCTCACACTTTTGCCACTATATATAGCGGTGCCGCGTCTGGCACTTGGCGCGTTTTTTATCTTCAGATTCAGGAATACTCCGATCCATGGGCAAATCGCTGGTCATTGTGGAATCCCCGGCCAAGGCCAAGACCATCAACAAGTACCTGGGCAACCAGTACGTGGTGAAGTCGAGTATCGGCCATATCCGAGACCTCCCCACCAGCGGTTCGGCCAGCGCGAGCAAAGAGCCGGCCGCCAAGCGTGGCAAGGCTGCGGGTGAGGCGCCGGCGCTTTCGCCGAAAGAGAAGGCCCGCCGCCAGCTGGTGGCACGCATGGGCGTCGACCCCGACCATGGCTGGAAGGCCAAGTACGAGATCCTGCCTGGCAAGGAAAAGGTGATCGAAGAGCTGCGCCGCCTGGCCAAGGATGCCGACACCATCTATCTCGCAACCGACTTGGACCGCGAAGGGGAAGCCATTGCCTGGCACCTGCGCGAGGCCATTGGGGGTGACGACACCCGCTACAAGCGCGTGGTGTTCAACGAAATTACCAAGAAGGCCATTCAGGAGGCCTTCTCTCAGCCAGGCGAGCTGGACATCGACCGGGTCAACGCCCAGCAGGCGCGGCGTTTCCTCGACCGCGTGGTCGGTTACATGGTTTCGCCGCTGCTGTGGGCAAAGATTGCCCGTGGTCTGTCCGCTGGCCGTGTGCAGTCGGTAGCGGTGAAGCTTGTGGTAGAGCGCGAGCGTGAAATCCGCGCGTTCATCCCGGAAGAGTACTGGGAGATCCACGCCGACCTCGGCACCGCCAAGAACGCCAAGGTGCGTTTCGAGGTGGCGCGCGAGAAGGGTGAGGCCTTCAAGCCGCTGAATGAAGCTCAGGCCATGGCTGCGCTGGAAAAGCTCAAGGCTTCCAGCTACAGCGTGGTCAAGCGTGAAGACCGCCCGACCAGCAGCAAGCCATCGGCACCGTTCATTACTTCTACCTTGCAGCAAGCGGCCAGTAACCGCCTGGGCTTCGGTGTGAAGAAAACCATGATGATGGCCCAGCGCTTGTACGAAGCGGGTTACATCACCTACATGCGTACCGACTCGACCAACCTGTCGGCTGACGCCCTGGATATGGCACGCAGCTACATCGAACGGGAGTTCGGCAAGCAGTACCTGCCGGAGGCGCCACTGGTTTACGGCAGCAAGGAGGGCGCCCAGGAGGCGCACGAAGCGATTCGGCCTTCTGACGTGAATACCCACCCGACCAAGCTCAGCGGCATGGAGCGTGACGCCGAGCGCCTGTACGAGCTGATCTGGCGCCAGTTCCTGGCGTGCCAGATGCCGCCAGCGCAGTACCTGTCCACCAGCGTTACCGTCGCTGCCGGCGATTTCGAGCTGCGCGCCAAGGGCCGCATCCTCAAGTTCGACGGTTACACCCGTGTGCTGCCACAGCAGAGCAAACCGGGCGAAGACGATGTGCTGCCAGAGATGGTGCAGGGTGAAGCACTCAAACTGATCCAGATCGACCCGAGCCAGCATTTCACCAAGCCACCTGCACGCTTTACCGAAGCCAGCCTGGTCAAGGAAATGGAAAAGCGCGGTATTGGCCGCCCATCGACCTACGCGGCGATCATTTCCACCATCCAGGACCGTGGCTATGTGACGCTGCACAACCGCCGCTTCTACTCTGAGAAGATGGGCGACATCGTCACCGAGCGTTTGTCGGAGAGTTTCTCCAACCTGATGGACTACGGCTTTACTGCCGACATGGAAGAGAACCTCGACGACGTGGCCCAGGGCGAGCGTGACTGGAAGAACGTGCTCGACGAGTTCTACGGCGATTTCAGCAAAAAGCTGCAGACTGCCGAGTCCAGCGAAGACGGCATGCGTGCCAACCAGCCGACCATGACCAACATTCCGTGCAAGGAATGTGGTCGGCCGATGATGATTCGCACGGCCTCTACAGGTGTGTTCCTGGGTTGCTCTGGCTATAGCCTGCCGCCGAAAGAGCGCTGCAAGGCTACCGTCAACCTGGTGCCGGGCGACGAGATTGCCGCTGACGACGAGGGCGAGTCGGAATCGCGCGTGTTGCTGGGCAAGCACCGTTGCCCGATCTGCGCCACGGCGATGGACGCCTACCTGCTGGACGAGAAACACAAACTGCACATCTGCGGCAACAACCCGGATTGCGCCGGTTACGAGATCGAAGAAGGCAACTACCGCATCAAGGGTTACGAAGGGCCGAGCCTGGAGTGCGACAAGTGCGGTAGCGAGATGCAATTGAAGACCGGCCGTTTCGGCAAGTTCTTCGGCTGCACCAACCCGACGTGCAAGAACACCCGCAAGCTGCTCAAGAGCGGCGAGGCGGCGCCACCGAAGATGGACAAGGTGGACATGCCGGAGCTCAAGTGCGAGAAAGTCGACGATACCTACGTGCTGCGCGACGGTGCTTCCGGGTTGTTCCTGGCTGCCAGCCAGTTCCCCAAGAACCGCGAAACCCGTGCGCCGCTGGTGATGGAAATTGTGCCGCACAAGCATGAGATCGACCCGAAGTACCACTTCCTGTGCGATGCGCCGCAGAAAGACCCGGATGGCCGCCCGGCGGTGATTCGCTACAGCCGCAAGACCAAGGAGCAGTATGTGCAGTCCGAGGTCGATGGCAAGCCGACCGGCTGGAAGGCGTTCTACGACGGTAACGCCTGGAAGGTTGAAGACAAGCGCTGATCCATCGGTGCTGTAATGTGGGGCCGCTTTGCGGCCCTTCGCGGGCTTGCCCGCTCCCACAGGTATCGCGCCGCCCTTGAATGTGGCGCTGTACTGGTGGGAGCGGGCAAGCCCGCGAAGGGGCGCAAAGCGGCCCCAATCATTTATGATGCAGATATCCGCCTTGTAGCCTTATGGGAGGGCACTGAAATGGCCCAGGAACTCTACACCCGTACCAACCAGAAACTGTTCTTCGCCGGCCTCGCCCTTGAGTCCATGGCCAAGGCGGAACAAAGCCAGGCCATGAATGCCCAAGGCCTGGTTCAGGCTGAGCGCGAGTCGGCGCTGTTCCACCTGTATGGTGCTCTGTTGGGGCTGTGCCATGAGATCGGGGGCTTTTACCGCCTGCCGGTTGTCGCAACGGTGGAGCAAGCCCTGGCTGACGATGCCCTGAACGGTATCGCCATCCCGGAGGTGGCCGAGTTGCTGGAGCTGGCCCGTCAGCGGGAAACCTGGCTGGCGCAAATGCTCGGTGCTTATGCCGATTTGTTCCGACCGCCGGTCGCCAGAAAAGCGCCGAAAACCGACGTTACCCAGCCCCTGATTCAAGCTGTCAATCTTGATGAGCCTGAGCATCCAGCGCTGTCGCGTGCCGAGCTGGAAAGCTGGCGCAATGACCTTAAAAGTTTGGTGAGACGTTTCCGTGACGCGTTGAGTGAGTGCTGATAGCCGCAACGGCTGGTACAATAATCGCCTTTCGCGGAGAACTGCCATTTATGTCTACGTCTTTTCTGGAAATTGTCGAGTTGCCTGACGGCCGCATCGAACTTCGTCGCGCCGAGGATGAGGGCTCTCTGGTAACCCTGGATTTCTCGGAAGACGCCAAGGTGTTCCTGCAGGGTCAGCATGTGGAAGTGGCCAAGGCCATGCTCAGTGTGGGTGTGCAGATGGCCGGTCGCCTGATGGATGGCGAACTCGAGCGTGATGAAGGGCCGCGTGTGCTGCACTGAGTGTGCAGCAGCGTATCAGGCTATTTGAAGTGACAGGCAAAGCCTGAACATCAGCCGAGGCGGATGTTCAGGCTTTGTGCGTTTCCGGCACTGGCTGCACGTAGCAGTTGCTGGCGTGCAGTGGCATTGACGTTGCCCAGCCAGCTCACCACGGTGTGGCTGAGGCCCAGGTGCAAAGCCTCACAGGCCAGTTGCAGCGCGCTTTGATTGCTGCGGGGTTGCAGCAGCAGAATACGTTCACGGTTGAGCCCGGCATCGCGCAGCCAGGCATGGGTCAGGCTTGGCGGTGGGGCGATCAGGGTCAGCCAGCGGGTCTCGTCCTCTTCGCTCAGTTCGCGCAGCACGGGTGCCAGCAGGCTTTGGCAGTGGCCAGGGGCACCGCGCAGCGACAGTTCGCTGAACAGCTCGGGCTGACTGCTCTTGCGCGCCGGTTCCCTGGCTTTCAGGCCAGGCAGCACAGGCTGGGCGAGGAATGCTTCGAACAGGGGCAACTGGGCTTGCTCGGGTGCGTGAATGAACTGCTGCATGACGCCTCCTGGATCAGCGGCGAATAACGCCGACGCTCAAGCCCTCAATCACCAGCTCCTGTTCTTTCAGGTCGACTTCGATGGGGGCGAATTCGGGGTTTTCGGCAAGCAGCCAGACTTTGCTGCCTTCGCGCTTGAAGCGCTTGACGGTGACTTCGTCACCGATACGCGCTACCACGATCTGGCCGTTGCGGGCTTCACGGCAGGTGTGCACAGCCAGCAGGTCACCGTCGAAGATGCCGACGTCCTTCATGCTCATGCCGTGTACACGCAGCAAATAGTCGGCTTGGGGGTGGAAGAAGGCAGGGTTGATGTTGCAGGATTGCTCGATGTGCTGTTCGGCAAGAATCGGCGCACCGGCAGCGACCCGGCCGATGATGGGCAAGCCGGCTTCTTCGGCCTTGGCTTCCAGGCCAGGGATGCGGATGCCGCGGGAAGCGCCCGGCGTCATTTCGATCGCGCCCTTGCGGGCAAGGGCCTTGAGGTGCTCCTCGGCGGCATTGGGCGACTTGAAGCCCAGCTCCTGAGCAATCTCGGCGCGAGTAGGCGGGAAGCCGTTGTCTTCCAGGCAGCGCTTGATGAACGCGAGAATTTCGGCTTGGCGTGGCGTCAGTTTCAACATGGTAAGCGCTCTGTCTTTTTGTACAGTGACTGGGATTATATACAGTACTGGGTGCGCTGCAAGCCAAAAGGCGCAATAAACAGAAGAGGTGGCGCTTGCAGTGGGCCGGCTGGCGCTTTTAAATGGCGACCGCCCAGTCACGGAGCCTTGACAGAAGCAGGGCTGAAACGTATGTTTCAAACACCTGTTTGTCTGACGGAGTAGTCGGAGTAGTCATGGCCCAATCGGAAACCGTTGAACGCATTCTCGACGCTGCCGAGCAGCTGTTCGCGGAAAGGGGGTTCGCCGAAACCTCGTTGCGGCTGATTACCAGCAAGGCCGGGGTCAACCTGGCGGCAGTCAACTATCATTTTGGCTCCAAGAAGGCGCTGATCCAGGCTGTTTTCTCGCGTTTCCTTGGCCCATTCTGCGCCAGTCTCGAGCGTGAACTGGAGCGCCGCCAGGCCAAGCCGGAACACAAGCCCAGCCTCGAAGAACTGCTGGAAATGCTCGTAGAGCAGGCGCTGGCCGTGCAGCCGCGCAGCAACAACGACCTGTCGATCTTCATGCGCCTGCTGGGCCTGGCGTTCAGCCAGAGCCAGGGTCACTTGCGGCGCTATCTGGAAGACATGTACGGCAAGGTGTTCCGCCGCTACATGCTGCTGGTGAACGAGGCTGCGCCACGCATTCCGCCACTGGAACTGTTCTGGCGTGTGCACTTCATGCTGGGTGCCGCGGCCTTCAGCATGTCCGGTATCAAGGCCCTGCGGGCGATTGCCGAGACCGACTTCGGCATCAACACCTCGATCGAGCAGGTGATGCGCCTGATGGTGCCGTTCCTGGCGGCAGGCATGCGCGCTGACAGCGGTGTGACCGACGAGGCGATGGCCACTGCGCAGCTGCGCCCGCGAACAAAGACCGGTTCGGCTACCGCCAAGGCCTGAAGGCTGGGCGTGGCGGGGCGCTTCCGATAAGCTAGCGCCCATGCCCGATTTCGATCTACTTCGCATCACCCTTGCTGACCAGTGCCTGTATGGCTCCGCCTGTGGCCAACGGCGCGTGTCTGCCGGTGTCTGCTGCCCCCCGGTGGGCCTCTCTCTGTCTTCAATGAAGGATTACCCATGACTGTCAGCCTGCAAGGCTCCCTGATGGTGGATATCGCCGGTAAATGGCTGACCGCCGAAGACCGTCAACTGCTTCGCCAGCCGGAAGTGGCTGGCCTGATCATCTTCGCCCGCAATATCGACAACCCGCGCCAGGTGCGCGAACTGTGCGCGTCCATCCGCGCCATTCGCCCCGATCTGATCCTGGCAGTGGACCAGGAAGGCGGGCGCGTACAGCGTCTGCGCCAGGGCTTTGTGCGCCTGCCGGCCATGCGTGCGCTGGCCGATAACGACAATGCCGAGTACCTGGCTGAGCAGTGCGGCTGGCTGATGGCGACCGAGGTACTGGCGGTTGGCCTGGACCTCAGCTTCGCTCCGGTGCTCGACCTGGACCACCAGCGCAGCGCCGTGGTGGGCAGCCGCGCCTTCGAGGGGGACCCGCTGCGGGCAACGCGCCTGGCCGGCGCGTTCATCCGTGGCATGAATGCGGCGGGTATGGCCGCGTGTGGCAAGCATTTCCCGGGGCATGGCTGGGCCGAAGCCGATTCGCACGTGGCCATCCCCACCGATGAGCGCAGCCTGGAACAACTGCGCCAGGCCGACCTGGTGCCGTTTACCCGCCTGAGTGGGCAGCTGGCGGCAGTGATGCCGGCGCATGTCATCTACCCGCAGGTTGACAACCAGCCCGCTGGCTTCTCGCGGCGTTGGTTGCAGGACATCCTGCGTGGCGAGCTGGGCTTTGACGGTGTGATCTTCAGTGATGACCTGTCGATGGCCGGTGCGCATGTGGTTGGCGATGCAGCCAGCCGTATCGAAGCGGCGCTGAGCGCCGGTTGTGATATGGGCCTGGTGTGCAATGACCGGGCGGCGGCGGAGCTGGCACTGAGTGCAGCGCAGCGCATGAAGGTCAAGCCGTCGCCGCGGATTGCGCGGATGCGTGGGCAAGGGTTTGCGCGAACCGATTATCGCCAACAGCCGCGCTGGCTGGAGGCGTTGGGGGCGTTGAAGGAAGCTCAGCTGGTCGATTGACTGCGCGGGCCTGTCCGTTCCCGCAAGTCGGGTTTGTCCGCGAATACGGTGGCGGCAACGGTGAACGGCGAGGGGGGAATTGGCCAGCAGGCCCGGCCCATTCGCGGGTGAACCCGCTCCTACGCTCTATCCCCCTTTGGCCTGCCGTCCGCGCTTTCCGGGCAATGGCGCAAACAGGGCCTCGATTTCTTCATCGCCAAGCCGCCACTGCCCAGCCTGCCCGCCGTCCAGCAGGCTGGCTGCCAGTGCTGCCTTTTCCTGCTGCAACAACTGGATCTTCTCTTCCACCGTACCCCGGGTAATCAGTTTGAACACGAACACCGGCTTGTCCTGGCCGATGCGGTAGGCACGGTCGGTAGCCTGGTTTTCGCTGGCCGGGTTCCACCAGGGGTCGAAGTGGATCACGGTGTCCGCCGCCGTCAGGTTCAAGCCTACGCCCCCCGCCTTGAGGCTGATCAGGAACACTTCGCTTTCACCTTGCTGGAACTGCTGCACTGGCGTGCGACGGTCGCGAGTGTCGCCGGTCAGCAGGCTGTAGCGGATCTTGCGCTTCTCGAGCTCCTGCTCGATCAGCGCCAGCATCGAAGTGAACTGTGAGAACAACAACACCCTGCGCCCTTCGCTGAGCAGTTCTTCGAGCATTTCCAGCAGCGCACCCAGCTTGCCCTTGTCGGCCTGGTTGCCTTTGCTTTCTACCCCCTTGACCAGGCGCAGGTCACAGCACACCTGGCGCAGCTTGAGCAACGCGTCGAGGATCACGATCTGGCTGCGTGCGGCGCCATTGCGGGCGATTTCGTCGCGGACCTTCTGGTCCATGGCCACTCGCACGGCCTCGTAGGTATCGCGCTGGGCATCACTGAGCTCGACCCAGTGCACCATCTCGGTCTTGGCCGGCAGTTCTGTGGCCACCTGCTCCTTGGTGCGGCGCAGCAGGAACGGCCGGATGCGGCTGGCCAGGTGGGTCATGCGCTCGCTGTCACCGTGGCGTTCGATCGGGTTGCGGTAATCCTGGTTGAAGCGCTTCAGGTCGCCCAGCCAGCCGGGCATCAGGAAGTGGAAGATCGACCACAGTTCGCCCAGGTTGTTTTCCATCGGCGTGCCGGTCAGGCACAAACGCTGCCCGGCCTGTAGCTCGCAGACGGCGAGGGCAGCCTTGCTGCTGCTGCTCTTGATGTTTTGCGCCTCGTCCAGTATCAGCACGTGCCAGGCCTGGGGGCGCAGCTGTTCGAGGTCGCGTGGCATCAGGGCGTAAGTGGTCAGGACCAGATCGTACTCATGCAGCTTGGTGAAGTGCTTGCTGCGCCCCGGTCCATGCAGTGCCAGGACGCGCAGGTCGGGGGCGAAGCGCTGGGCTTCGTCCAGCCAGTTGGGTATGAGGCTGGTCGGCATGACTGCCAGGGCCGGTGCACTCAGGCGCCCGGACTGTTTCTCCAGCAGCAGATGGGCCAAGGCCTGCAGGGTCTTGCCCAGGCCCATGTCGTCGCCGAGGATGCCGCCGGTACCCATCTCGCGCAGGGCCTGCAGCCAGTTCAGGCCTTGCTGCTGATAAGGGCGCAAGCTGGCCTGCAGCCCGGTGGGCGGTTCTACCTGCAGGTCCCGGGCATCGCGCAGACGCCGGCCCAGATCGCGTACGTGCTCGCCACCTTCCCAGTGCAGGGGCAGGCCTTCGATTTCGTTCAGGCGCGCGGCGTCGGCACGCTCCATGCGCAGGGACGGGCCTGCCGTGTCCTCGTGCAGGTAGAGCTCGCCCAGGGTACCCATGACTGCCTTGATGCGGCCGTAGGGCAGGGCGACGCGCAAAGCCGGGGCATCGAGACGGCCGCGATTGAGGTCGATCAGCAGATGTTCGTCATCACTGCGCCGGGCCAGTTCGCTAGGGCGTAGCAGCTCCGGGCTGCTGCGCAGCAGGTGCAACACGATCGGCAGCAGGCTGTGGCGCTGGCCATCGACCACGATGCCTAGTTCCAGGTCGAACCATTCATGGCCAGGCGCTTCGTCGATGGTTGCATACCAGTCGTCCACCTCCTGCAGGTTGAAGGCGAAGTCGCGGTGAATATCGATGTCCCAGCCGGCTTCGCGCAGGCGCGGCAGGCCTTCGCGGGCAAAGCGCAGCCAGGCTTCGTCGTCAGGCAACTGGTGCATTTCGCCGGCGCTGTCGGGTAGGGCCTTGCTCTGCCGTGTGGCGGGTTTGAAGCCGAAATCGCGCAGCACCTTGCGCAGCGCCTGCTCGGCTTGAGCCTGGCGGCGAATGCGCTGGCTGGTGCTGCCTGCCAGGCGGGTCAGCGGCTTCTCGTCGGTGCCGCTGGCCTGCAAGCCGTCATAATCGAACGCCAATGCGGCGCGGTGTTGCATCTGCCGTTGCATGCGACCGGTTTTCGGCATGTAGGCGGTGTATTCAAGGCTGCCGAGAGCAAGAAGGGGCTTTGGCTGGATGTTATCGAGCAACTGCTCCTGCACTTGCGTCGGGGTCGGCACCTTGTGGCTGAGGGCATTGAGCTTGTGGCTCAGGGGTACGACCAGGTGTTCCGGTACATCGGGTGCGATAGTCAGCTGCACGGCGACGTGCGGATCCAGGCTGTGCTCGACCTTGCCCACTTCACGGGTCGGCAGGTCCAGGTAGTAAAGCGGCAGCAGCGGGATGACGCAGCGCAGCATCGCTTCGCCGCTGTACCACCGCCCCCGGTAATTTCCGTTGTCCAGGCGTACCCAGCGAAACTCGGCGTGGCGCACCGGGCCTTCATGAAGCAGGGGAAGGTCGGTATCGAAGAACATTCGGCCGGTTTCGAGGGCGCGCTGGAACAGCTCGCCACCCTCATGGCCCTTCAGTTTGTAGCCGCGATCCTGGCCTCCGCCCTGATTCAGGGCCGAGAGCAGGCGCAGAATGCGGATGTCTTCGTCTGTTACGAAGCGCGGTGGCTCGTAGAGAAAATCGTAAAGGGACTGGACGCGGCTGAAGCGGATGCCGTCCTCCGTCCGCGTGCCCTTGCGCACAAGCAGGGCGCAGCCGGCATCGTCGGTAAGCTGCAGCTGATAGCACACCATGCGCCCACGCTTGTCTTCGGTAGCGTCGGCTTTGGGCGGGGCCTGCTCCAGGCCGCTCAACCAGTGCTGCAATTCGGCAGACAAGGCGCCTGGGGTGGCTTGCGTGACCTCGCTACGGGAAAAGCGGTCGCTCACACAGAAAAGGACAGCGGCGCAATGCTTGCAATTGTGACGTACCGGGCAATCGCAGTCACCGCGCACATGGCAGCGGCCGCCCGCTACGTGCAACTCGATGCGTTGCCGGTAGTGGTTGTTGCCGCTCCCTTGGCAACTGGCCGTTATGATTGGCCCATGAATGCCTTCCAGTTCGGCCCTGCCTTCCTCGGCATAGCGCTCACCGCGCTGCAGGGCAGCTTTGCTGAACGATTGAATCCAGTTCGGATAGGCGTTCACCATTTCGGCGGCATCGTCCTTCATGGGCTTACTGCTCCATCATCTCCGGGTCCATCACCGGCATTTTCGGCGTGCCTGGTGGGGTCACCTTCAGCAGCACCGCCAGGTGCCCGCCGTCGAGAAAGGTCAGCTGGCCGCCCTTGACGTTGCTGTTGCTCTGCCTGAACTGCTCGCTTTGCAGCACGCTGCCGTTGCCATCCAGCTGGTTGACCCAGAAGTTGGCCTCGACGGTAATGAAGCGGCCTTCAGCGATGCTCAGGTTGCCTTCGATAGGGAAGTGCCCGAACTGTTCGGTGCCTTCGCCCAGGGCGATGCGGCTGGGTTCGCTGCCCACCTGCTGTTGCCAGGCCTTGTGCATCAGCACCGTGTAGTCGGCGGTGGCTTCCAGGCGGGTGGCTTCATCTTCCAGTGCGGGGCGGCGCTCGGCGTCTTTCGCCAGGCGTGGGGCGCCAGCGCTCCAGTCTTCGGGGGCGAACGGGCTGGTGAAGGCGGGCACGCTGTTCTGCCGCACCAGAATCATTTCTACCTGATACAGGCCTTCGGCGAAGGCAGCTGGGGCGAACAGCGCCAGCAGCAGGGTCAGGCAACGGATGGCACGCATGAGTCTTCCTTAGGCAGGCTGTGGGGTCAGGCGCTCGAACAGCGCCTCCAGGGTATTGAAACGTTCGTCGGGGCGTTCCATCGGTACCAGGAAGCGGAACTGGGTGGCGCCTTCGAACTTGTAACGTTTGGGCTGACCCTGGATCAGCTTGATCAGGGTCAGTGGGTCGACCGGTGTTTCGGCTTCGAACTCGAGCTTGCCACCGTTGGGCCCCGCATCGACTTTCTTGATGCCGAGCTTTTCCGCGTGCAGCTTGAGTGACGTCAGGCGCATCAGGTTCTTGGTCGGCTCTGGCAGCAAGCCGAAGCGGTCGATCATCTCGACCTGCAAGTCCTTGAGGCCTTCTTCGTCGGCAGCCGAGGCGATGCGTTTGTACAGGATCAGGCGCGCATGCACGTCAGGCAGGTAGTCCTCGGGGATCAGTGCCGGCAGGCGCAGGTTGATCTCCGGGCCGCCGCCCAGTGGTTGCTCAAGGTTCGGCTGGGTGCCTTTACGGATTGCCTTGACCGCACGTTCGAGCATTTCCATGTACAGGGTGAAGCCCACCGCCTGGATCTGCCCGCTCTGGCCTTCGCCCAGTAGCTCGCCGGCACCGCGGATTTCCAGGTCGTTGGTTGCCAGCACAAAGCCTGCGCCAAGGTCTTGCGTGTTGGCGATCGCCTCCAGGCGTTTTTCGGCGTCGGCGCTCACCTTCTGACGGGTAGGTGTGAGCAGGTAGGCGTAGGCCTGGTGGTGGCTACGGCCAACCCGGCCACGCAGCTGGTGCAACTGGGCCAGGCCGAACTTGTCGGCGCGCTCGATGACAATGGTGTTGGCGCTGGGCACGTCGATACCGGTTTCGATAATGGTCGAGGCCACCAGCACGTTGAAACGCTTGTGGTAGAAATCGCTCATCACCTGTTCCAGCTCGCGTTCGCGCATTTGCCCGTGGCCGATGCCGATGCGTGCCTCGGGCACCAGCTCGGCAAGGTCGGCGGCGCATTTTTCGATGGTTTTCACATCGTTGTGCAGGTAGTACACCTGGCCACCGCGCAACAGTTCGCGCAGCAGCGCCTCCTTGACCGTGCTCTTGTTCTGTTCCATGACGAAGGTGCGCACCGACAGGCGGCGTGCTGGCGGCGTGGCGATGATCGACAGGTCGCGCATGCCCGCCACCGCCATGTTCAGCGTGCGCGGAATCGGCGTGGCGGTCAGGGTGAGGATATCGACCTCGCTGCGCAGCGCCTTCAGCTGTTCTTTCTGGCGCACGCCAAAGCGGTGCTCTTCATCGATGATGGCCAGGCCCAGGTCTTTGAAGCGCACGTCGTCCTGCAGCAGCTTGTGGGTGCCGATGAGGATGTCGATCTTGCCTTCGGCAAGGTCCGCAGCGGCGGCGGCCACTTCCTTGGCCGACTTGAAGCGGCTCATCACTTCCACGGTCACGGGCCAGTCGGCAAAGCGGTCGCGGAAGCTGTTGTAATGCTGCTGGGCGAGCAGGGTGGTGGGCACCAGTACGGCCACCTGGCGGCCACTGTGCACGGCGATGAACGCCGCGCGCATGGCCACTTCGGTCTTGCCGAAGCCCACGTCGCCGCAGACCAGGCGGTCCATTGGCTTGGGGGCCAGCATGTCGGCGCGCACGGCCTCGATGGCGGCCTGCTGGTCCGGGGTTTCCTCGAACGGGAAGCCGGCGCTGAAGGTGGCGTAGTCGGCCGACGGGTCGGCAAACGCGTAGCCCTTGCGCGCGGCGCGGCGAGCATAGATATCGAGCAGTTCGGCGGCCACGTCGCGGACCTGTTCAGCGGCCTTGCGCTTGGCCTTCTGCCAGGCCTCCGAACCCAGCCGGTGCAACGGTGCCAGGGCGTCGTCGCTGCCGGTGTAGCGGGCGATCAGGTGCAGGTTGGCCACCGGCACATACAGCTTGGCGTTCTCGGCGTATTCCAGCGTCAGGAATTCGGCGGCCTGGCCATCGATTTCCAGGGTGGCCAGGCCCAGGTAGCGGCCGACGCCATGGTCGATGTGCACCACCGGCGCACCTTCGCGCAGCTCGGTGAGGTTCTTGATGACCGCGTCGTTGGCGGTTTCGCCGCGCTTGTCACGGCGCCGGCGCTGCATCACCCGCTGGCCGAACAGTGGGCTTTCGGCAATCAGGGCCAGCCCTGGATCGTCCAGCAGCAGGCCGTCGTCCAGCGGGGCGATGGTGATCGCCAGGCGCTCGGCACCGGTAATGAAGTCGTCCCAGCCTTCGACGGTATGCGGGCGCAGCTTCAGACGTTCGAGCAGCTCCAGCAGCACTTCCCGGCGGCCTGCTGATTCGGCGGTGAAGAGTACGCGGCCGGGGAACTGGTCGAGGAAGTTGGCCAGCTCGGCCAGCGGCTGGTTGGCCTTGGCCTCGATGGCCAGGTTGGGCAGGGCGCGCGCCGGGAAGCGCTCGCGGCCCACGCCAAGCTCCAGCTCTTCGCTGCTGACCACCACCCGGGGCCATTGCTTGAGCCGGGCGAAGCAATCTTCCACCGGCAGGAACAGCTCGGCCGGCGGCAACAGCGGCCGGCTGAGGTCGCCGCGGCGGTCTTCATAACGCCCGCGCACGTCGTTCCAGAAGTGCTCGGCGGCCTGTTCCACACCGGGTAGCGAGAACACCTGGGTGTCGGTCGGCAGGTAGTCGAACAGGGTCGAGGTTTCTTCGAAGAACAGTGGCAGGTAGTACTCGATACCGGCGGGGATGATGCCGCTGGCCAGGTCCTGGAAGATTGCACTGCGGCGGAAGTCGACGTCGAAGCGCTCGCGAAAGCGTGCCTTGAAGCGGGTCACTTCTTCCTTCTGCATCGGGAATTCGCGTGCTGGCAGCAGGCGCACCGAATCCACCTTGTCGATCGAGCGCTGGGTCTCGGGGTCGAAGGTGCGCAGCGTCTCGATCTCGTTATCGAACAGGTCGATGCGGTAGGGCAGTTTGCTGCCCATCGGGAACAGGTCGATCAGCGCGCCGCGCACGGCGAACTCGCCATGCTCGTAGACGGTGTCGACACAACGATAACCGCTGGCCTCCAGGCGCAGGCGCATCTGTTCCACGTCGATGGTCTGGCCCACATCCAGCACCAGGCTGCTGCCCAGCAGAAAACGCGTGGGCGCCAGGCGGTGCAGGGCGGTGGTGATCGGTACCACGAGGATGCCGTGGCTCAGCTCCGGCAGGCGGTACAGGCTGGCGATGCGCTGGGAGATGATGTCCTGGTGTGGCGAGAACAGGTCGTAGGGCAGGGTTTCCCAATCGGGGAACGGCAGCACGGGCAGGTCCGGGGCAAAGAAGCGCAGCTCCTGCTCCAGACGGTCGGCGGCCTGGCTGTCGGCCGTCAGCAGCAGGGTGAAGCGGCCAGCGCTGCTGGCGGCTTCGGCGATGGCAAGGCTGAGGGCGGCACCGGGCAGGTTGCCCCAGGTTTGTTTGCCGGCCGTGGCCGACATTTGCGGTAGGCGCAGAACTGACACGGGAGATTGCACTCCAAGCGTTGCGGCAAAGAGACCGATTGTACCGGTGACGGTGCCGGCTGTCAGGCTCGAAAGGGCATGAACGCTGGCTTGCGTCACTGCGTCAGGCACTCATTGCCGGTTCCGCGTTGGGGCGTCATAATGTAGCCCCTTTTTTCTGTCCCTACATGTGGAAGGTTCCCGTGACTCAGAAGCCCGACCAGTGTCTTGGTGAGTGGATTGATCGTGAAGCCCTGGCTGAAGCGATGATCCCGCTTATCGGTCAGCTCTACCGCAATAACAATGTGGTGAGCTCGATTTATGGCCGCAGCCTGATCAACCGTTCGGTTATCTCGATTCTCAAGGCGCACCGCTTTGCGCGCCACCGCCAAACCGACGAAACCGAACTGTCCGTCCACGAGACATTCCCCCTGCTCAAGGCCATGAGCGAGCTGAAACTGGGCGCCGCATCGGTCGACCTGGGCAAGCTGGCCAACAAGTTCAAGCAGGAAGGCAATGGCCGCACTGCCGAGCAGTTCGTCCGTGAAGAGTTGGCCGACGTGGTCGGTCAGCAGAACGCTTCGGCGCGCAAAGGCACCGACGTTGTCCTGTACGGCTTCGGTCGCATCGGCCGCCTGCTGGCGCGCATCCTGATCGAGAAGACCGGTGGTGGTGACGGCCTGCGTCTGCGTGCCATCGTCGTGCGCAAAGGCGCCGAAAACGACCTGGTCAAGCGTGCCAGCCTGCTGCGCCGTGACTCGGTGCACGGCCCGTTCGATGGCACCATCACCATCGACGAAGCCAACAACACCATCACTGCCAACGGCAACCTGATCCAGGTTATCTACGCCAAGAGCCCGAGCGAAGTCGACTACACCCAGTACGGCATCGACAATGCGCTCATCGTCGACAACACCGGCGTATGGCGTGACGCCGACGGCCTGGGCCAGCACCTGGCCTGCCCGGGTGCTGCCCGCGTGATCCTCACCGCACCTGGCAAGGGCGCGCTGAAGAACATCGTGCACGGTATCAACCACGGTGATATCACTGCCGATGACAAGATCATCTCGGCGGCCTCCTGCACCACCAACGCCATCGTGCCGGTGCTCAAGGCCATCAACGACCAGTACGGCATCGTCAACGGCCACGTCGAAACCGTTCACTCGTTCACCAACGACCAGAACCTGATCGACAACTTCCACAAGGGCAGCCGCCGTGGCCGTGCCGCGCCGCTGAACATGGTAATCACCGAAACCGGCGCCGCCACCGCTGCTGCCAAGGCACTGCCAGTGCTGAAGGGCAAGCTGACCGGCAACGCCATTCGTGTCCCGACGCCGAACGTTTCGATGGCCATCCTGAACCTGAACCTGGAAAAGGCCACCACCCGCGACGAGATCAACGAGTACCTGCGCCAGACCGCCATGCACTCGGAGCTGCACAAGCAGATCGACTACGTGGCTTCCCAGGAAGTGGTTTCGACCGACTTCGTCGGCTCGCGCCACGCCGGTGTGGTTGACGCAGAGGCGACCATCGCCAACGACAACCGCGTTGTTCTGTACGTCTGGTACGACAACGAATTCGGTTATAGCTGCCAGGTGGTTCGTGTGATGGAAGACATGGCCGGTGTGAACCCGCCAGCGTTTCCACGCTGATTCGCTTGTAAGGAAATGAAAAAACGGGAACCTTCGGGTTCCCGTTTTTTTTATTCTGAATGTGTGTTGTCAGAGCCGGCCCTTTCGCGGGTAAACCCGCTCCTACAGGACTATCGCTGCCCCTGTAGGAGCGGGTTTACCCGCGAAGAGGCCAGCCCCGGCAACCGAGAAACCAAACCTTGCGCACAGCCCTACTGTTCATTCTGCTGCTACTCACCGCCTGCAACCAAGGCCCCACCCTGGAGCGCCTGGGTGGCCCGACCATGGGCAGCAGCTACAGCATCCAGTACGTCCGCGAGCCTGGTGGCCCGCTGCCGGCCCAGGTGCAGATGGCGGTGGAAACCATCCTGCACGACATCGATCACCACTACTCGACCTACCGCGGCGACTCCATCGTAAGCCAGTTCAACCGCTTACCTGCGGGCCAGTGCCTGGCCTTGCCGCCTGATATGCTCGAGTTGGTCAGCCTGGGCCAGCACCTTGCCGAGCAGAGCGATGGCGCTTTCGATCTCACGGTAGAGCCATTGCTCGACTTGTGGGGCTTCGGCCCTCAGGCCCGTCACGAGCAAGTGCCCGAACCACAGGCACTGGCCCAGGTGCGCCAGCGCGTGGGTTACCAGCACTTGCGCGTCAAAGGTCGAGCCCTGTGCAAGGATGCCCCGGTGCAGCTCGACTTCAACAGCATCGTCGCCGGCCATGCTGTCGACTTGATCGCTGCGCGCCTGCAGGCCATGGGTATCAGCAGTTTTGTCGCCGAGGCCACTGGCGAGCTGAAGGCGGTTGGCCGCAAGCCTGACGGCAGCCCTTGGCGTATTGCCCTGGAACTGCCCCGCGAAGACCGTCAGATCGCCCGCCAGATCATCCCGGTCAATAGCCTTTCAGTATCAACCTCGGGTGACTATCGGCACTATTTCGAGCAGAATGGCCGGCGCTATTCGCACACCTTCGATGCCCGCCTCGGGCGCCCGGTCGAACATGACCTGGCTGCCGTTACGGTGCTGGACGCCTCAGCACTGCTGGCCGATGGCTATTCGACGCTGCTGCTCATCCTGGGCCCACAGCGAGGCTGGGATTTTGCCGTGGCGCATGATCTGGCTGCGGTTTTGGTGACTCGAGCAGAGGGAGGCTTCGTCTCCCGAGCTACGCCCGCGTTCGAACGGGCAGTGAAAGGCCAGTGAAAGCACAAGCAGGGATGATTGCCGCCAGGGAATGGGTGAAGCATATGTAGTGCGGGCAAAATTGGCCTACGACGCGACCAAGGGTTAATGTGCGCGGCGTTCAGGGTTGATTAGACTGCACCCGAATTTTCTCATGGCGCCCCGGCGGCATGATCGTGCCCCGCGAGCGACCGTGGCTTGCGGGCCAGTTCTGAAGGAGTACGCATGGCTGTCTACAACTACGACGTAGTGGTGCTGGGTTCCGGCCCGGCCGGTGAAGGCGCGGCAATGAACGCCGCCAAAGCAGGGCGCAAGGTAGCGATGGTCGATGACCGTCGCCAGGTCGGTGGCAACTGCACCCACTTGGGTACCATTCCGTCCAAGGCACTGCGTCACTCGGTGCGGCAGATCATGCAGTTCAACACCAACCCGATGTTTCGTGCCATCGGCGAGCCGCGCTGGTTCTCGTTCCCGGACGTGCTGAAAAGCGCCGAGAAGGTCATCGCCAAGCAGGTGGCATCGCGCACCGGCTACTATGCCCGTAATCGCGTCGACGTGTTCTTCGGCACTGGCAGCTTTGCCGACGAGCAAACCGTGGAAGTGGTGTGCCCGAACGGCGTGGTCGAGAAGCTCAACGCCAAGCACATCATCATCGCGACCGGCTCGCGCCCCTACCGCCCGGCCGACATCGACTTCCACCACCCGCGCGTGTACGACAGCGACACCATCCTCAGCCTCAGCCATACCCCGCGCAAGCTGATCGTGTACGGTGCCGGCGTGATCGGTTGCGAGTACGCTTCGATCTTCAGTGGCCTGGGCGTATTGGTCGAGCTGGTCGACAACCGTGGCCAGCTGCTGAGCTTCCTCGACTCGGAAATTTCCCAAGCGCTGAGCTACCACTTCAGCAACAACAACATCACCGTGCGCCACAACGAAGAGTATGAGCGCGTCGAAGGCCTGGACAACGGGGTGATCCTGCACCTCAAGTCGGGCAAGAAGATCAAGGCTGACGCCTTGCTGTGGTGCAACGGCCGTACCGGCAATACTGACAAGCTGGGCTTGGAAAACATCGGCATCAAGGTGAACAGCCGCGGCCAGATCGAGGTCGACGAGGCCTACCGTACCACCGTGCCGAACATCTACGGTGCCGGCGACGTGATCGGCTGGCCAAGCCTGGCCAGTGCCGCTCATGACCAGGGCCGGTCGGCCGCTGGCAGCATTGTCGATAACGGCAGCTGGCGCTTCGTCAACGACGTGCCGACGGGTATCTACACCATTCCCGAGATCAGCTCGATCGGCAAGAACGAGCAGGAGCTGACCCAGGCCAAGGTGCCGTACGAAGTGGGCAAGGCCTTCTTCAAGAGCATGGCGCGTGCGCAGATCGCCGGCGAGCCGCAGGGCATGCTGAAGATCCTGTTCCACCGCGAAACCCTGGAAATCCTCGGCGTGCATTGCTTCGGCTACCAGGCTTCGGAAATCGTCCACATTGGCCAGGCGATCATGAACCAGCCGGGTGAGCAGAACAACCTGAAGTACTTCGTCAACACCACATTCAACTACCCGACCATGGCCGAAGCCTATCGGGTAGCTGCCTATGACGGCCTGAACCGGCTTTTTTGAGCGGCTCCGACCGGTGGCCTGAGCCGGTCGGAGAGACCGATTTCAACCCTACCCGAGGGTGGTCTTGGCCAAACCGGGAAAGTCTGTAATCAGGCTGTCCACACCAAAGTCAGCAAGCCGGCGCATCAGTGCCGGCTCGTTGACCGTCCATACCGACACATGCAAACCCTGGCCCTGTGCTTTGAGCAGGCGCTCGGGGGTGCACAGCGTCCAGTTCAATGCCAGCAGTTCGCAGCCGTAGTTCTGTGCCACCTTCAGCGGGTCGAGCCAGGCGTATTCGGCCACAAGCCCACGCTTCACGTCTGGCACCAGTTCCAGGGCGGCGCCCAGTACTTCGCGTGAACTTGAGGTGATGGTCACCTTGTCCAGCAGGCCATATTGCTGGGCCAGTTCACGGATCGCCAGGACGGTGGTGGCCGCGCGGGTGCGCGAGGCGCTTTTCACCTCCAGTTGCCAGTGCTCGAACGGGCATTTTTCGAACAGCTCTTCCAGTTTCGGGATCGGGCAGGGCTGCACATGGCCCGGGCCGCCTTTGCGGGCATCGATCTTGACCAGTTCGGCGGCCGGGTGCTCGACCACTTTGCCGCGCCGGCCCGTGGTGCGCTTGAGGGTGGGGTCGTGGATGACCATCAGTTCGTTGTCGGATGACAAGTGCAGGTCCAGCTCGCAGCGGGTCACGCCATGGGACAGGCATTGCTGAAAGCTCTTCAGGGTGTTCTCGGGTGCTTCGCCCTTGGCGCCGCGATGGCCGTAGATCAGGGTCACGTTCGTTCCTTCAAATCAGGGAGAAATTGGCTCAGGAGGCGGAGTCGTTCAGTTCCAGCTGCTGGCGCCGTTGCTGTTGCTGGCGCTGCAGGATGTAACGGGCCAGCAGTTGCCGTTGGGCGTCGGTCATGTCGATGAACTCGGTGCCGACCTCGAAGCCGCCCTCAGGGCGAGGGTCGCAATGGGTGACCTTGCCGCGCAGCAGCAGGCCATGGGCGCGCGGCATCAGCACCATTTTTACTTTCACTCGGGTACCGGGGGCAATCTGTGTGGCTTGGGCGAATTCGATGCCGCCTTCGGAGATGACCACCGGCAGCGGCTCGCCGACCTCGCCAAGCAGGGTTTGCCCAACCACCGCGCTGAGCAAGTCGAGGCGCTTGTTCTGTGCCCGCAGGAACGCGGCGAGCGTACGGTCCTTGTCGCTTAGCTGGCGCAACAGGTGTTGCGACTCGAAGTCGGCCAGGTGCAGCTCGCTGAGCAGGTTGAATAGCGGCGAATCATCTTGCAACACATCTGGGTCAAGGGCTTCGGCCGCGCTAAGGGGGCTTATTTGAAGTGCGATCCGATCTTCGATGCGGTAGTATTCGCGGCGATCTTCTTCGTCTAATGTCGTCATGGCGAACCCAAGGTAGCGGCGGTGGTCCGAGTGTAAAGCCGCCGTAGGCGCCTCGCCACAAGGACGTTCCCTTTCATCCGAACAAGCCCCGACATGTTCAGACCTCTTTTCGCATTCATCGGCACGCGTTATACCCGTGCCAAACGTCGCAATCACTTCGTCTCGTTCATTTCCCTGACCTCGATGATCGGCCTCGCCCTGGGCGTGGTGGTAATGATCGTGGTGCTGTCGGTGATGAACGGTTTCGACCACGAGATGCGCACCCGCGTGTTGGGGATGATTCCCCATGCCACGCTGGAGAGCGGCCAGCCCATTGCCGACTGGCAGGCCCTTGCCCAACAAGTAAAGCAGAATCCGCAGGTGGTAGCGGTTGCGCCGTTCACCCAGATGCAGGGCCTGCTGACCCATGATGGCAAGGTGCAGAAGGTGCTGCTCAATGGCATTGACCCCGCTCGCGAGCGCGAGGTGTCGATCATCGACAACTTCGTCTTGCAAGGCCGCCTGGACCAGTTGGCGCCGGGCGAGTGGGGCATCATGATCGGCGACAAGGCGGCGGCCAAGCTGGGCGTTGCCATCGGCGACAAGCTCACCTTTGTCGCCCCCGAGGTCAGCGTGACCCCCGCCGGCATGTTCCCGCGCATGAAGCGCTTCACTGTGGTTGGCACCTTCCACGTTGGCGCGGGCGAGATCGACGGCTACCTGGGCCTGACCAACATCAGTGACCTGTCCCGCCTGCACCGCTGGAAGCCCGACCAGGTCCAGGGCCTGCGCCTGAAGTTCGACGACCTGTTCCAGGCGCCGCGCGTAGCCTGGAGCATCGCCCAGCAGCTGGGCGACCAGGAATTCTATAGCCGTGACTGGACCCGTACCCACGGCAACCTGTACCAGGCGATCCGTATGGAAAAGGCCATGATCGGCCTGCTGTTGCTGCTGATCGTGGCGGTAGCGGCGTTCAACATCATTTCCACCCTGGTGATGGTGGTCAACGACAAGCGCGGTGACATCGCCATCCTGCGCACTCTGGGCGCCACGCCCGGGCAGATCATGCTCATCTTCATGGTCCAGGGCACGGTGATCGGGGTGATCGGTACCCTGATCGGCGCCGTGGTCGGGATCTTCGCGGCACTGAACGTGAGCGCGGCGATCGCCGGCATCGAGACACTGATCGGCCACAAGTTCCTCAACGCCGACGTGTACTTCATCGATTACCTGCCGTCGCAGATCCTGGCCCAGGACGTGTACATGGTCTGTGGAGCGGCACTGGTCCTGAGTTTCTTCGCCACCCTGTATCCGGCCTGGCGTGCGGCCCGCACCCAGCCTGCAGAGGCGCTACGTTATGAGTGAGTCGCGCATGAGTGATAAAGCCGTTCTGAGTTGCCGCAACCTGGGCAAGTCCTACGACGAGGGCCCGGAGTCGGTGCAGGTGCTGTCCGGGCTCAACCTGGAACTGCGGGCCGGTGAGCGGGTGGCCATCGTTGGCAGTTCCGGCTCGGGCAAGAGTACCTTGCTCAACCTGCTGGGCGGCCTCGACCGGCCGACCCAGGGCAGCGTGTGGCTGGCAGGCGAAGAGCTGTCGGCACTGGGCGAGCGTGCCCGTGGCCTGCTACGCAACCGCGAGTTGGGCTTCGTCTACCAGTTCCACCACCTGCTGCCGGAATTCACCGCTATCGAGAACGTGTGCATGCCGCTGCTGATCGGCCGGACGCCCATCCCCGAGGCCCGGGAGCGTGCCGAGGCGCTGCTCAAGCGGGTAGGCCTGGGCCACCGCTTGAACCACAAGCCGGCCGAGCTTTCCGGCGGCGAGCGCCAGCGTGTGGCGATTGCCCGGGCGCTGGTCAACCGCCCCGGCCTGGTGATGCTCGACGAGCCGACCGGTAACCTCGACCACCATACCGCCCAAGGCATCCAGGAGCTGATGCAGGAGCTGTCCAGCGCTTCGCGCACGGCATTCCTGGTGGTCACCCACGACCTCAACCTGGCGCGGCAGATGGACCGTGTGCTGAAGCTCGACGATGGCCACCTGGTGGCCATCTGATCGACTGCCGGGGTGGCAGGTGCTGCCCCGTTTTCCTGTTTCCATTGGGTGATTTCGTACATGTTCAGACCCTTGCCCATCTTTATCGGCGCGCGCTACACCCGAGCCAAGCGTCGCAACCACTTCATCTCGTTCATTTCGATGACTTCGATGATCGGCCTGTCGCTGGGCGTGCTGGCAATGATCGTGGTGCTGTCGGTGATGAATGGCTTCCAGCGCGAAATGAGCTCGCGCATTCTCGGCCTGGTGCCGCATGCCGCCATCCTCGGCGTGCAGCCGCTGGACGATTGGCACAAGGTGGCCGACGCAGCCATGAAAAATCCGGCGGTGATGGCTGCGGCGCCGATTACCGAGATGGAAGGCATGCTGTCGTACAAGGGCGCCATGCAGCCGATCCAGGTGGGTGGTATCGACCCGGCCGAGGAGGGCAAGGTTTCCATCGTTGGCCAACACATCGTCCAGGGCCGCCTGCAGGGCTTGCAGCCAGGTGAGTTTGGCGTGGTCATCGGTGAACTGACCGCACGCCGCTTTCGCCTGAACACCGGCGACAAGCTGACCTTGATCGTGCCGGAAATCAGCAAGGAACCGGGTGGCATCACCCCGCGCATGCAGCGCCTCACCGTGGTTGGCATCTTCAAGGTCGGCGCCGAACTGGATGGGTCGCAGGCCTATATCCATGTTGCTGATGCAGCCGAGATGCAACGCTGGGCGCCAGGCCAGGTGCAAGGTGTGCGGCTTAAGCTGCACGACCTGTATGCCGCTCCGCAGGTGTCCAAGGCGATTGCTGCCGGGCTTGGTGACGCCTACCGGGCCGATGACTGGTCGCATACCCAGGGCAGCCTGTTCAGCGCCATGAAGATGGAAAAGACCATGATCGGCCTGTTGCTGATGATGATCATCGCGGTCGCGGCGTTCAATATCATCGCCACCCTGGTAATGGTGGTGAACGACAAGGGCCCGGACATTGCCATCCTGCGTACCTTGGGCGCCACACCGGCGCAGATCATGGGCACTTTCATGGTCCAGGGCAGCCTGATCGGCATTGTCGGCACACTGATTGGTGGCGTACTGGGCGTGATTGCGGCGTTCAATGTCAGCCAGATCGTCGGCTGGCTGGAGCGGGTGAGCGGGCAGCACATCTTTACGTCGGATGTGTACTTCGTCAGCAGCTTGCCGTCGCAGTTGCAGTGGGGGGATGTGGCGATCATCTGCACCGCCGGCCTGGTGATGAGTTTCCTGGCGACCATTTACCCGGCCTACCGGGCATCGCAGGTGCAGCCGGCGATTGGCCTGGCGGTTTGATGTTTGCCTGAGATCCTGGGGGCGTAAAGCGCCCCTGGGTTACCGATCTTGAGTGAACTCGATCAAGAATCGGGTCCACCCATCCTCGCATTCTGCCCGTATACGTCCGCCATGGGCCTGCACGATCGACCGGGTAATCGCCAGGCCCAGCCCCGCATGCTCGCTGCTGCCTTCCCGTCGAGCCGGGTCCACCCGGTAGAAGCGGTCGAAAAGTCGCGGTAACGCGGCCGGGTCGATAGCCAGCCCGGTATTGGCCACGTTGATCGTCGGCCCCGGCCCCAGGGTTACCTTGATCTGTCCGCCTGCCGGGGTAAAGCGCATGGCGTTGTCCAGCAGGTTGGACAGTGCCCGGCGCAGCATATGTCGGTCACCGTGCACTACGGCTTCACCCTCGCGCAGCATCTGCACGTCGCTGTCTTCTGCCAGGGGCGCGTAGTACTCCAGCAGCGCATCCACCTCGTCATGCAGCGCCAAAGGCGCGTCCCCCGGTACCAGCAGGCCGTGGTCGGCCTTGGCCAGAAACAGCATGTCGTTGATCATCTGCGCCATCCATTGCAGTTCTTCCAGGTTGCCATGCAGCGCCTCTCGGTATTCTTCGAGGCTGCGTGGGCGGGTGAGGGTGACCTGGGTGTGCGTCAGCAGGTTGGACAGCGGCGTACGCAACTCGTGGGCGATATCGGCAGAGAACGCTGAGAGGCGCTGGAAGGCATCGTCCAGGCGCTGCAGCATCGCGTTCATGCTGCTGGCCAGCTCGGCCAGCTCTTCGGGCATCTGCGCCACCGGCAAACGGGTGGTGAGCGAACGCGCTGACACGCTGGCGGCTACCTGGCCCATCTGCCGCAATGGGCGCAGGCCGCTGCGGGCGGCCCAGGCACCCAGTAGTGCGGTGGTTAGCGCCGACAGGCCGACAGTCAGCCAGATCAGCCGTTGCATGCCCTGCAGGAAGTGCTGGTGGTGGGTGATGTCGAGGTACAGGGTCAGTCGCGGCGACTGCATGGTGCCCTGTTTCAGGGGGACGGACAGACTACGGTAGTCGATGCCTGGCGCATGCAGGGTGGCCAGCCCGGTGGCCAGCGCTGCTTGCGGCAGCCCGCTGCGGCTTTCGAACCAGGTGGCGCCATTGCTGGCACTGATGCGCAGGGCCAGGTCGGCCTGGTGACTCAGTTCATCGCGCAGGGCAGGCAGGCGGGCCTGGAGCTCATCAGCCGTGCTGACACCAGCCAGTTGCGTGCGAAACAATGACAGGCGCGAGTCCAGCAGTTGTTGGTCAAGTTCGACGAAGTGCTGCTCGCTGGCCCGGCTGAACAGCAGGCCGGCGCCCAGCGAGACGGTGGCGGTGCAGGCGGCGAACAGCAGGGCCAGGCGGCTGCCGAGGGAAACCCGGCGCATCACTCGTTGCGCTCTTCGAGTACGTAACCCATGCCGCGTACGGTGTGGATCAGCTTGTTGGGGTGCGGGTCGTCGATCTTCAGGCGCAGGCGGCGGATGGCCACTTCGATCACATTGGTGTCGCTATCGAAGTTCATGTCCCACACCTGCGAGGCGATCAGCGATTTTGGCAGCACCTCACCCTGGCGGCGCAGCAGCAGCTCAAGGAGTGAGAATTCCTTGGCGGTCAGGTCGATGCGCAGCCCGGCGCGCTCGGCGCGGCGGCGGATCAGGTCCAGGCGCAGGTCGGCCAGGCTCAGGATCGTGTCCTGGCTCGGGCTGGTGCCACGGCGCAGCAGGCTGCGTACCCGGGCCAGCAGTTCGGAAAAGGCGAACGGCTTGACCAGGTAGTCGTCGGCGCCCAGTTCCAGGCCATGCACGCGATCCTCGACGGCGTCGCGGGCGGTCAGGAACAGCACTGGCGTATCCAGGCCAGCCTGGCGCACGGCCTGAAGAATCTGCCAGCCGTCGCGGCCAGGCAGCATCACGTCGAGGATCAGCAGGTCGTGGTCGCCGGTCAGGGCCAGGAACTGGCCGGTCTCGCCATCGGTAGCCAACTCGGTGGCAAAGCCGGCCTCGCTCAGGCCTTGGCTCAGGTACTGGCCGGTGCGGGCCTGGTCTTCGACGATCAGCAGTTTCATGCACTGTCCATATTCTGAAAGATTGTGCGTAGCCTATGGCGTCGCTTTACCGCTAGCACAGAGGTAATGGGGTGGGTGAAATGATACGTGACGATGTGCCCGCTCGCCCAAGCTGACGAAGTTGTAATGTGCCTGTCAGGTAGCTGCCAGTCGCCCGCGGCTAATGTGGCTTCATCCTGCTGTGTATTTCCGGAGTCATCATGAAACACCTGTTCATTGCCGCCACACTTGCCCTGGGCAGCCTGCCGGCTTTCGCTGGCCAGGCCCAGACCTTTGGTGAGCCTGCCCCGGCGGCCAAGGCCACCCGTACGGTCAACGTGGTGCTCAAGGACATCGCCTTCGAGCCCAAAAGCCTGCAGGTAAAAGCCGGTGAGACGGTGCGCTTCGTACTGGTCAACGAGGGCAAGCTGCCGCACGAATTCAACCTGGGCGACAAGGCCATGCATGCCGAACACCAGAAGGAAATGGTTGCCATGCAAGGCAAGATGTTCACCGAGGCCATGAACCACGAAGGTATGGATCACGGCAAGATCATGAGCCACGGCCAAATGATGGACCACGGTGACGGCCATGGTCACGGGGGTGGCAACACTGTGATGGTTATGCCCGGCCAGCGCGCCGAGCTGACCTGGACCTTCCGCCAATCGGCACCCATCGAGTTTGCCTGCAACGTGCCGGGTCATTACCAGGCGGGTATGGTCGGGACATTGACCATTGAGTGACTGGCCCTGCAAGGCGGGGTGCAAAACCGGTAGACTAGGGGCATTTTCGAACCTCTAGGTCAGTTTCCATGCATCCCGCTGCCGAACATTCCCCGCTGGGCAAGTCCAGCGAATACATCGCCACCTACTCCCCGGAGCAATTGTTCCCGATCCCGCGTACTGCCAAGTGGGCCGAGCTGGGCGTCACTGCACAGACCTTGCCCTGGCAGGGGGTGGATTACTGGAACTGCTTCGAGCTGAGCTGGCTGCTGCCTTCGGGCAAGCCGGTGGTTGCGATCGGCGAATTCGCCATCCCGGCTGATTCGCCAAACATCATCGAGTCCAAGTCATTCAAGCTGTACCTCAACTCGCTGAACCAGACGGTGTTCACCTCGCTGGGCGCGTTGCAGGCATGCCTGGAAAAAGACCTTACCGCCGCTGCCGGCAAGCCAGTGGGGGTGAAGGTGCGCACTTTGGCCGAGGTTGAAGCCCAGGGTGTGGTGGCGTTGCCGGGGCAGTGCATCGATGCACTGGATGTGGCCATCAGCAATTACGAGCAGCCGCAGCCAGAGCTGTTGCGCTGCGACCCGGCGCGGGTGGTGGAAGAAACCCTGCATAGCCATCTGCTGAAGTCCAACTGCCCGGTCACTGGCCAGCCGGATTGGGGCAGCGTAGTGGTCGAGTACAAGGGCAGGGCGCTGGACCACGCCAGCCTGCTGACCTATCTGATCAGCTTCCGCCAGCATGCAGACTTCCATGAGCAGTGTGTGGAACGGATTTACCTGGACCTGAAGAAACTGCTGCAGCCGGAGCACCTGACGGTCTATGCGCGCTATGTGCGCCGGGGTGGGCTGGACATCAACCCGTATCGCAGCACCGGGGCGATCAGCCCGGACAACAAGCGCCTGGTTCGGCAGTAATTACAGGGGGGGCCGCTTAGCGGCCCCCGCTATTTCAGATCCCCATGCTGTGCAGCGAGTTGGCAATGCTGCGCAGGGTGGCTGTGAGGTCGGGGTGGTCGGCCTCGAAGCGTTCGATCGCCAGGTTTACGCCGTCCACCAGGTTGTTGTCTGGCGTGGCTTCCTCAAGTTTCAGTTGCGCCTCGATCTGGCGCGCCTCTTCGTGCAGGGCGGCCAGCTCTTCTTCCGAAAGCGGTACGTTGCGGTCCAGTTGCTCGCGCAAGCTGTTCAGGCGCTCTTGCAATTCGCGGGCAGGCATTGGCTATTCTCCATCAATGGCTTGGCAAGCCATGGACCTCGGCGACGTGGCAAAGGTTCTGGCCTGTCTTCAGGGTAATCTACCTGCTGGCGATTTGCATGATCCGCGTCAAGGCTGCTGTATCAGGGTTTTTCACCCTTGCGCCGGCGCTGGGCGATGTCCACCAGGCAGGTGTCCAGCGCTTCCAGATGGTCGATCACCGAGTGCACGCCCAGGCTGAATAGCGCCAGCGTCGCCTTGCTACGCGCCAGATCCTGCTCTTGCGGGCTCATGGCTTGCCATTGCGCAGAAGTGCGGTCGCATAACGGGCTGCAGGCGGCCAGGCCTACCGTCCACAAGCCGGCGTTAAGGCCAGACTGCAGTAGGCGCGGGTCGCCGCTGACCAATACGCAGCCATCCAGGCGCTCGCTGTCCAGCGCCATCAGTGCCTGCCAGCAAGCGTTCGGCGCTGGCCAGTGCACGCCATTGACCGCATGCCCTGGAAGCCAGTCGGGCAGCACATGGGCCAGGCGCTCGCTTTGTGCGGTATTGAGGTCATCCAGCCAGATGCACGGCACTTGGCGCTGACGCAGGCTGGCAAGGGTGGCGAGGGCGCCGGGGGCGGGTGATGGCGCGCCATGGGTGGCCTGCACCAGGCAGCCGCGCAAGCCGAACAGTACAGCGGTGAAGGCGGGCGCAGTGTCCATGGCAACTTCCCTCAAATGGTTCGAAGGCTATGCGTTGATTGTTACCGTCCTGTGACATCGGTCGCCGAGCAACAGTTGTTCACAAAATATGGAGCAAAAATGTGTAAGGCTGTTTATCAGCCCGCAAGTCTCTATACTGCCGCCTTAACAGCAGCGCGACCTGTTGCGCTTGCGGCCGAGAAATTCGATGGAGAAACATCTATGCGTAGGATCGGTGCCAGTGTGATCGAACGAGTCACCCAGGCCTGTGTCTGTGCCAGCATGCTGCTGGCGCCCGTGGCAGCCACCCAGGCGGCCACCGAGGAAGATCCCTGGGAAGCGGTCAACCGCCCGATCTTCCGCTTCAACGATACCCTCGACACCTATGCCCTCAAACCCTTGGCCAAGGGCTACCAAGCGGTCACTCCACAGTTCCTCGAAGATGGCATCCACAACATCTTTCGCAACCTGGGGGACGTGACCAACCTGGCCAACAACGTGTTGCAGCTCAAGCCGCATGCGGCGGGCGTTGATACGGCGCGGTTGATCGTCAACACCACCTTCGGCCTGGGTGGCTTCTTCGATGTGGGTACCAAGATGGGCCTGCAGCGCAACGACGAGGACTTTGGCCAGACCCTGGGCTACTGGGGTGTGCCGAGCGGGCCGTATGTGGTCATCCCGCTGCTGGGCCCAAGCACTGTGCGTGATGGTGTGGCCAGGTACCCGGACACCTACACCAAACCTTATCGCTACATCGACCACGTGCCTACGCGCAATTCGATCTTCGCGCTGGACCTGATCGACACCCGTGCCAGCCTGCTCTCGGCCGAAAAGCTGATTCAGGGTGACAAGTACATCTTCATTCGCAACGCCTACCTGCAAAACCGCGAGTTCAAGGTGAAGGATGGCGAGGTCGAAGACGACTTCTGATCTGTGAACCTGGGGCCGCAAAGCGGCCTCAGGATCAATGCATGGCCAGGATCCGCAGCCCGAACTTCTGCTGCCCGCCCGGCTGGTCGGCAATCCATACCACTTCGGTGCTGGCATGCAGCCCCTTCAGCGCCGGATGGTCGGAATCGATCCGTACCTCGATCAGATCACCCACCAGAAAGCGCTGCGGCGCCTGCACCTGCATGCCACCGCTGGACAGGTCCAGGCACACCGCCGCAATCACCTGGCCTTCGTGCAAAAGGCTGACCTCGGTGTCGATGCGCATGCGAATGAAGTCGCGTTTCTCGCTATGGCTGGAGGGCGTGTGGGGCATGCTGCATCCTTCCCGTCGGGTTGCGCTGGTCAACTTTCTTATAACTCCCGGTGATTTGCCCTGTAAAGAGCGGCGAGGTCGACCCCAGCATGCTTGAAACCCCTGCCGGATGGGAGTACCGTCTGCGCCTTACAAGGTACCTCTGACAGTTGCCGGGCAGGTGTTCTTGTCCTACAACTCAAGTAGAGTGTGACCATAAAGAATTCCCGTAGCTGGCCGTCTGCCTTGCCGACACCGCTGCACCAACCTAAATCGGCGCCGTTCGCCCACATGCAGAAAACCAGTGCAACGCTGCTGATCATCGATGACGACGACGTGGTCCGTGCCAGCCTCGCCGCCTATCTTGAAGACAGTGGTTTCAGCGTCCTCCAGGCCGGTAATGGCCAGCAGGGGCTTCAGGTCTTCGAAGAACACCAGCCCGACCTCGTGATCTGCGATCTGCGCATGCCGCAGATGGGCGGCCTCGAACTGATCCGTCAAGTCAGCGAGCGCGCGCCGCAGTTGCCGGTGATCGTGGTGTCCGGTGCCGGCGTCATGAGTGATGCGGTGGAAGCGTTGCGCCTGGGCGCCGCCGACTACCTCATCAAGCCGCTGGAAGACCTGGCCGTACTCGAGCATTCGGTGCGCCGCGCCCTCGACCGCTCGCGCCTTGTGCTGGAAAACCAGCGCTACCGCGACAAGCTCGAAGCCGCCAACCGCGAACTGGAGGCCAGCCTGCACCTGTTGCAGGAGGACCAGACCGCCGGTCGCCAGGTGCAGATGAACATGTTGCCGGAAAGCCCCTGGGTGGCCGGCGAGTTCGCCTTCGAGCACCAGATCATCCCGTCGTTGTACCTTTCGGGTGATTTTGTCGATTATTTCCGCGTGGACGAGCGGCGCATTGCTTTCTACCTCGCCGATGTATCCGGGCATGGGGCGTCGTCGGCCTTTGTCACCGTGCTGTTGAAATTCATGACCACGCGCCTCATGTTCGAGCTCAAGCGCAGCAGAATGCGTGAGTTCAAGCCGTCTGAAGTGCTCAGCCACATCAACCGCGGCCTGATCAACAGCAAGCTGGGCAAGCACGTCACCATGGTCGGCGGGGTAATCGACGAAGAGTCCGGCCTGCTGACCTACGCTGTCGGCGGCCATTTGCCGTTGCCGGTACTGTACACCCCCGAGCATTGCCGCTACCTGGAAGGCCGCGGCCTGCCGGTGGGGTTGTTCGATGAGGCCACCTACCAGGACCTGGTGGTGGAACTGCCCCCGCAGTTCAGCCTCAGCCTGATGTCCGATGGCATTCTGGACCTTTTGCCGGGTGATACGCTCAAAGATAAAGAAGCCGCCTTGCCGGAGATCGTCAAGGCAGCAGGTGGCAGTCTGGATGGGCTGCGTCAACGATTTGGATTGGCTACGCTTGGGGAGATGCCGGATGATATCGCCCTATTGGTGTTGAGCAGGAACCTTCAATGAGTACCGGTAGAATTCAGTTCGCCGAGCAGAGCGGTACCTTCGTACTGAAATTCGTTGGTGAAGTGCGCCTGACCCTGTGTTCGGCGCTGGATGCGACGATCGAGAAGATTTTCACTGCGCTGAACTTCTCGGCGATTGTCATCGACCTGACTGAAACCGAGAGTATCGACAGCACCACGCTGGGCCTGCTGGCGAAGCTGTCGATCCTGTCACGGCAGAAGGTGGGCCTGCTGCCGACGGTGGTGACTACCAATCCGGACATTTCACGGTTATTGCAGTCGATGGGCTTCGATCAGGTGTTCAACATCGTCGATCGGCCGATACCCTGCACCGATTGCCTGACCGACTTGCCGTCGCAGGACCAGAATGAAGATGTGGTGCGCTCCAAGGTGCTGGAGGCGCACAAGATCCTCATGGGCCTGAATGACTCCAACCGCGAAGCCTTCCATGATCTGGTCAATGCGCTGGAGCGGAGCTGATTTATAGCCTGTGCGGGCCTCTTCGCGGGTAAACCCGCTCCTACACAGGGATCTTAACCCTCCGTAGGCGCGGGTTTACCCACGAAGAGGCCGGCACAGGCTGTAAAAATTCTGAATCTCACTGCTCCCGGTTTTTAAACTCTGTAGCCTCACCCCCGCCCGCATCCAGCTGATACACCCGCGCTGGCCGCCCCTGTTCATCAAAAAACACCTGTCCCAGCCCGGCACCATTCCACAACCGTTCCCCCGCCTTGCTATGGTTCGGCGTGCGCGGCACCACTTCCATCTCCCGCCGCTTGGTAAACCAGTTCAGTGGTGAACGCGGCGCATACAGCCAGCGGTTGAGCCGGTCGAGCACATCCAGCAAACGGCGGGGGAACTCGTTCTTGATTCCGCTGCTGGTCACCTGCCACAAGTGCGGGCTGCGCTGGCGGTGGCGAATCAGCACCTCATACACGAACGAGTAATGCACATCCCCCGACAGCACCACGTAGTGCCCCGGCGTGCGCGAGTGGCGGAAGATATTGAGGATGACCTGCGCTGCACCGCGGTGGGCCATCCAGTTCTCGGCATCCACCAGCAGCGGGTAGCCCAGCCAGCTGAACACCTTCTGCACCGTCTCGATCAGCTTCACCCCGAAAATCGGCGCAGGCGACACGATGACCGCCGAGGGGTGATCGAGCAGTGCTTGCTGCAATTCACTCAGCGCTTCCCAGTCCAGCAGGCCGGACGGCTTGGCCAGGTTACTTTCGCTGCGCCAGCGCCGCGTACGGGTGTCCAGTACCAGCAGCGGTGGTTCTGTAGGCAGGCTGAACTGCCAACCCTGGAAGCGCAGCAGCTCGCCGATCAGCTCATCCTGGTTCTGGCGGGTCAGCACCTGGCACTGCTTGATCAGCGGATTGCAATCGTCCGGGTTGTTGCCCCAGGCCTGGCAGAGCAGGTAGCCGAGCAAGGCGTTGCCAATGATCCTTCGCGAGAATGGGTGGCCGTAGGCAGTTTCCTCCCACTGCGCCGAGAGGTTCCAGTCGTCGGTGATGTCGTGGTCGTCGAAGATCATCAGGCAGGGTAGGTGGGCCATCACTCGCGCCACCTGACCGAGATTGTCGGCAAACCCCTGGATCAGCGGCAGCTCTTGCCGGTATCGGGCTTGATGCTCGTCGCTGAGCCCGCTGGGGATGCCCAGGTCCACCAGTTGCCAGGGCAGCGGCGACCACACCAACAGGTACATGGCCATGACTTCGGCGAACGTCACCAGGTGGTTGTCGGCGTTGCTGGACGAGAAGATCGGCTTGCGCTTGCCGCCGAAGAAACGCTCGCGCAGGGTGTCGTTGCGCTCCAGCGCCGGCAGCAGGTCGGCACGGTGGTAGTAGCTGGCCGGGTGCTGGTACAGCGCCTGGCTGTCGGCTACCACCGCACCCTCCAGTTGCTCGTCGAACAAGCCCAGGCGCGAGATCAGGCTATGGATGGCGCGCAGCATGGGGCCAGCGACATCGTCGGCGTAAACCTGGTCGCCCGTCATCACTAGCACGGCGGGGCGGTCTTCGGGCTTCTTGCACCCCTGCAGCAGCCGGTCGGCGCACAGCAGGCCGTCGGCAGCAGGGTGGTGCGGCTTGCGGCAGGAGCCGTGCAGCAAATGGTCGAGGCGCTCACGCAGCACCAGGCTCGGGCGTGGGTTGCCGGGGTAGAGCAGGTGTGGGGCCCAGTCGGCGATACCCTGGCCGTTGATCAGCAGGTCGTAGTCGAGCAGCTGGTTGCAGGGCAGGGGGCTGGCGAATTGGATGTCCAGCAGGTGAACGTAGGCATGCCGGCCAATAGGCACCACTTGGCAATCGACTTGGGCCTCGCTTGCCAGGCAGACGAACTCGGGCTGCAGTGGTTGGGTAGTGACCAGCCAGACGGCCAGACGCTGGGGTTCCAGGCGGCGCAGTACCGGGCCGGCGAGAACGAGGGGCAACGGGTTAGGGGAGGTCATCGACAGCTCGGGTGGCTATGGCGGCCTGTTCGCGGGCAAGCCCGCCCTTACATCGATCGGTGTAGGAGCGGGCTTGCCCGCGAACAGGCCCGAGAATTCAATACACAACTAAGGCGTGGCAAACAAAACGGGCGGAAAATACTGAACACTTCCCGCCCGTCAGGCAAACCCGAACTGTATCAGGCCTTTTCAGCCATCAACTTCTCCAGCTTTTCCTGGTCCCGCGCAAATTGGCGAATACCTTCGGCCAGTTTCTCGGTGCCCATGGCGTCTTCGTTCATCGCCCAACGGAACTGGCTTTCGTTCAGGTGCTGCTTGGCTTCACCGGCGTTGCCCGGTTTCAGCACCTGCGGCAACTCACCCTGATCATCACTCAGCTGCTGCAGCAGCTCGGGGCTGATGGTCAGGCGGTCACAGCCGGCCAGTTGTTCGATCTGGCCGATATTGCGGAAGCTGGCGCCCATGACCACGGTGTTGTAACCATTGGCCTTGTAGTAGTTGTAGATGCGCGTGACCGACTGCACGCCTGGGTCCTCGGCGCCCACGTATTCCTGACCGGTGCTCTTCTTGTACCAGTCGTAGATGCGGCCCACGAACGGCGAAATCAAAAACACCCCGGCATCGGCGCAAGCCTGGGCCTGGGCGAAGGAGAACAGCAGGGTCAGGTTGGTCTGGATGCCTTCCTTCTCCAGCTTTTCGGCGGCGCGAATGCCTTCCCAGGTGGAGGCCAGCTTGATCAGCACACGCTCTTTTGCCACTCCGGCCGCCTCGTACAGGGTGATCAGCTGACGGGCCTTGTTCAGCAGGGCTGGCTCATCGAACGACAGGCGTGCATCCACCTCGGTGGAGATGCGCCCCGGGATGACCTTGAGAATGCCCGAGCCTACCGCCACCGCAAACTTGTCGCAGGCCAGGTCGACATCACCCTTGGCGTCGGCCTTCACCTGTTTCAGCAGGTCGGCGTAGCCCGGGATGGCAGCAGCCTTGAGCAGCAGCGACGGGTTGGTGGTGGCATCGACCGGCTTCAGGCGGGTGATGGCGTCCAGGTCCCCGGTGTCGGCGACCACGGTGGTGAACTGCTTGAGTTGTTCCAGCTTGGAGGTCATGGGCGTGCTCTGTCCTGTGCATTTACTCGACATTACCCGAGCCCCGGCAGCCGCTCAAGGGCCGCCGAAACCCTGCGGACCCGCTGGCCCGCACAGGGCTGTACGAAAGGTGAAGATTCGAGTCGCAAGCAAGCCCGAGGTTCCCTCCCTCTGAGGTTACCGCCCCTGCAACAACTCCACGGCCTGGTCAAACACTGCCAAGGGTTCGGCCGCCTTGTGAATGTCTGCCGACAGCAGCTGACGGAAGCGCCGCGCCCCTTTGAATCCTTGGGCCAGCCCCAGAATATGCCGGGTAACGTGGTGCATCGCGCCGCCACTTTCCATATGCGCCACGATGTAAGGCCGCAGTTGCGCCAATGCCTCGCTACGGCTGACCACCGGCGCATCGCTGCCAAACAGCTGCTGGTCCACCTCGGCCAGCAGATAAGGGTTGTGATACGCCTCGCGCCCCAGCATCACGCCATCGAAGGTTTCAAGGTGTGCCTGGCATTCGTCCAGGGTCTTGATCCCGCCGTTGAGCACGATCTCCAGGTCCGGGAAGTCTCTTTTCAACTGCGCTGCGATGTCATAGCGCAGCGGCGGAATCTCGCGGTTCTCTTTCGGCGACAGCCCTTCCAGAATCGCGATGCGTGCATGCACGGTAAAACTCCGGCAGCCGGCCTCACGCACCTGGCCGACGAAGTCGCTCAGTTCGGCGTAGCTGTCACGGCCGTTGATACCAATGCGGTGCTTCACCGTGACAGGCGTCGATACGGCATCACGCATGGCCTTCACGCAGTCGGCCACCAGCGCCGGGTGAGCCATCAGGCACGCGCCGATCATGTTGTTCTGCACCCGGTCGCTCGGGCAGCCAACGTTGAGGTTGACCTCATCGTAGCCCGCTTCTTCAGCCAGCCGCGCACAAGCGGCCAGGTCGGCCGGCACACTGCCACCCAGTTGCAGGGCCAGCGGGTGCTCAGAAGCATCGTGGCGCAGGAAACGGTGAGCGTCGTTGTGCAGCAGGGCGCCGGTGGTGACCATTTCGGTGTAGAGCAGGGTTTGCCTGGAGAGCAGGCGCAGGAAGAACCTGCAATGCCTGTCGGTCCAGTCCATCATGGGTGCAACGCTGAAGCGGCGTGACGGCTCAGGGCGCGTGGTTTGTGGCTTTGAAGCGTTTTCTAGGAGCATTCTGGGCTACGCAGTTATGTACCATTTTCTGGGGGCGTGTTGGGTTTGACAGTGGTGCGGGCTGCCGCCGCCAATCACACTCGTACCACCGGAAATCATGGCAACGATCAGAGCAAGGAAAAAGGCCGATTCGACGGTTAGCTATACCGTCCAGGTCCGCCTCAAGAAAAAGGGTGTCCTAGTCTACCAAGAGTCCCAGACATTCGCCCGCAAGCAGGCTGCTCAAGCCGGGGCGAAAGATGGTTGGCGTGGAAGATCTGCATTATCACGATCTGCGCCACGCAGCGTGAGCTGGTTATTCGAAATGGATTGGGATTTCCCTGCGGCGTTACACCCCCTCTGAGGAGCGTGAAGCGAACCTAGCATAGAAGCTACACTGCACGCCCCGATCACCCACGACAGCCTGCTCCAATCCATCGCAGGCTCATGAAAAGGAAGTCAAGCAAATGGATGTACCTTGCACCTCTCTGGACGAAGTCCGTCAACGGATCGATGAAATCGACCGCAGCCTCGTTTCGCTTCTCGCCAAACGTGGAAAACTCGTGACGCAAGCAGCGGGCTTCAAGAAAACCACCGATGATGTGCGTGCGCCTGCCCGGGTCGAGCAAGTGATCAGGAAGGTTCGTGAGATGGCTGACGAAACCGGTGCCTCAGCTGAGGTGGTGGAGCAGGTCTATCGGGCGATGATATCGGCCTTTATCGCTGAGGAGCTGAACACCCATGCGAAGTTGGCCGACGAGGCTTCAGCATCGTGATGAAACGCGGGGCTCATACGCAGCCCCGCCGCTTTATCCTGCTTGCTATCTCTGGCTCAACGCCGCAATCGAGACGCCGGAGGCAACGAAGGTGAGGCCTGCGCCCACGTTCAGCCCATTCACCAGCCGGGGCCGCCGGTACAGGTAGCGAGACAGTCCCGTGGCGAAAATGCCCATCAAGGCAAACCCCAATGCCGTGAGTGCAGCGAACCACACGCCGTAAACCATCATCTGCACACTGACCGACCCGCGTGCGGGGTCGACGAACTGGGGAATGAACGCCAGCACGAACAAACCTGGCTTGGGGTTGAGCGCAGCCGAAAGCAGACCGGTCAGAAAAATGCTGGGCAGAGATTGCCTGGACGCCGGCTGAAAGCTTATCAGGCTACGAGCGCGCAGAACCTTGATCCCTAGCCAGAGCAGATAGCCGGCACCAATGAGCTTGATCACCCAAAATGCGAGCACCGAGGTTTGCATCAGTAGGGTCAAGCCTAACGAAGCAGCTGCAACGTGAAACAGAATGCCTGCGCCTGACGCCATGCCGGATACAGCCGCTGCGACTTTACCCTGGCTGAGACCGCGGCCAATGGCCAACAAGTTGTCAGGGCCCGGTGCCAGCACCAACAGTACGCAGGCGGCGGTATAGGCGAACCACACGTTCATGGGAAACACGGCTCTCTCCTTAAGCCTGATGAAGCATCCATCCTGACGGTGGGAGACGCCAATAGCAAGGCGGAACCTCAAGGGCTGTTAGCACTGGCGGGCTCGGCCCTGCTTGGTTGGCTGAGGATTCTCCGAACACGTCAGGACGGGGCAGGCTACCTGTGCTGACACAGTCGTCCGCTCAAGCGCCAGTTCGGTTATGTGAAGCCTCGCTTTCGTGGCTTGGCCAAGAACACTGCACAGCGGACCACGTTATTTGCGCCGTCGAACCTGTGGATGGGGCGCCGGTAGTTATTGAACTCTGCGCTATCGGTCGAAAAAATGGGCCTGGCGCGGTCGAGATGTTGCTCATTACGCGCTCGGGAAAACGTGATCGGCGTTTACCTGGCAGTCTGTCGGCATGCGAGAACTTTGGTGTCTGTGTCAGGTCCAACCCGCACTTAGCCACCCACTCGCGCCTCCGGAGCCGAACAAAAAATGAAAAAACCTTTGGTTGCTGTCTTTGCTTGTGCATTGGCACTTGGGATGACGGCATTCTTGCCTGCCGATATCTCCCCTATCAGTTCCGCCTATGCCAAGGGCGGCGGTGGTGGCGGCGGCGGTGGTGGCGGTGGTCATGGCGGTGGCGGCGGACATGGCGGTGGAAACGGCGCCGGACATGGCGGTGGCATGGGAGGGCATAGTGGAAGCGGGAAGGGCCTTGGAAGTGATCACGCTGGAAAGGCGACACGCGATCATGGGGTAAGCGGCAATCATTACGGAAGCTCGCGCAACAGCGACAACGGTCATGGCACCACCACCTCGGGTGTCGCTCACTCCAAGGACACTCGCGGTTTGGCCAAGTCCACGGCCATCTCTCGAACGACGCCAGGCGATCATAATTCGAAAGGCCTCAGCAACGCTGTCGGGTCTTCTTCAAAAAATGATCGATGATTTGACCGCATCCATGCAGTACCGGCTTTAGCGTGCACGAAAGCTCAGCGTAGGCCCGGCTAAATGAACGGGTCACCCCCACACCCTGCGAGGGCTGAGCTTTCGCAGGGTGTTTTGTTTTGGAGGCCATCATCACGAGCGAGTCAGCACGGGGCGGGATCGATCTCGGTAACCACAGTTGCCACCTGCATGGCCAAGACACGTTGGGCCAAGCGGTGTATCGCAAGAAGGTAGACAGCACGATCAGCCACACAGCCCAGATTCGCATCCCAAGTGCAGGGGCGCTTAGCTGGCGTAGCAAGCTTCTGATTGGCCAGGCCTGCATTTTGCTGCTGCGCTCTGTGTCGTAGCGGCCATGCTTCAGGTCGCATCTGGATGCAGCCTTAATCTTACCGGTCAGTATAGTCAGCTCCGTCCCTTTGCCGGAGTGCCTTGAATTGGACAATACCCGTGAGCGTTTGATTGATGCCGCGCTGAAGCTGTTTCTGTCGCAAGGTTTATATGTGACGGGGGTAACGGCCATTGCCGCGATGGCGGGTGTTACCAAGATGACGCTCTACAGCCATTTCCCCTCCAAGGATGCGCTGATAGTGGCTTGCCTTGAGGAGCGTGACCGACGCTGGCGTGAAGAGGTAGCGCGCACCCTGGCCAGGCATCCTGAGCCGGTCAGTGGCATGCTTGCTTTTTTCGATTTGTATGAACGCTTTCTTTTAAAAGATAGCGAGCGCGGGTGCCTGTTCGTTAACAGTGCGGCTGAATTCCCCCAGTTTAGCCACCCCGTGCATTTGGCAGTGAGCAGGCATAAGCAAGGGATACGCGAAAACCTTGCTGCCTTGGCCATAAGCGCCGGTATAAACGACCCCGACGCAGTTGCCCAAGGGTTGTTTATCTTGTTGGAAGGCAGTTTTGTCAGCGGCGCGATGGGCCAGGACATGCGGGTATTCGACACTGCCCGACAGATAGCTCATTGCTGGATCCAGAGGCAGGAGCAGGGCGTATGACCCTGGGCTTGTTAGCGGCCATTGCCGCCACCTTTTCCTGGTCACTGCTCTACATCTTTCCGGGGCTGGTCGGTGACTACAGCCTTTTTGACCTGGCGGTGGTGAGCTATGCCTTTGCCGGGTTAGGTAGCCTGCTGGTGCTATTCGTTTACCGTAGCCAAGTGCGGCAATTGCGACTGATTGACTGGGCCTGTGCCGCACTGCTGGGCTTCTTGGGATACATTGGCTACTTCTTCCTGATCACCACTGCGGTCTTGGCAGCCGGGCCGGTGATCCCTCCGGCAACCTGCGCAGTGCCAGCGTGCCCTGGCGCGCCATTGTCGGGCCACTGCTGGTGGCGGCCCTGGGCATCAGCCTGGTCAATCTGAGCGTGTTTGATGCTAGCCGTGCGGCGGTAGTGCTCCCGACCGCGTCGTTACTGCTTGGGTTGCTTGCATCGTTGTTGGCAATCGCATTCTGGACCGGTTTTGGTCTGTTGAATGAAAGTGCTTTGGCTCGACGCCCAAGCATGTCTCCCATGTTGTGGTCAGCCATGTTGATCTTCATGTGCAGCGTCGAAATGCTGGCGTTCATCCCGGTTGGGCTGTACTTGAAACTGTCTCATTTCGCTAGCCATCCGAGCGGATTGGCAGGTACTCAGGCGCTGATCGTCTGTGGGCTGATTCAGGGGTTAGGGGCCACCCTTGCAGGTGCCTGGGCATGGTCAATCGCAACGCGGCGTCTTCCGCTGGCGCTGAGCGGGCAATTGATCGCCAGCGGGACCATTTATGCAACTACGATGGGCCTGCTCATCAACCAACGCTGGCCGTCTCCTATGGAAGCGCTTGGAACAGCCTTGTTGTTCGTAGGGGTGGTGTGGGCCATTCACGCCTTTTATCGCAAGCAAACACGCCTCCAGACGCATGGCGAGGCATCCAGGGTACGTATCTGAGCCCCGGCTCGGTTGCCCGGCCATGCCTCTGGGCCGGCCAAGTTGGCTACGCCCGCTGTGCATGGCTCAGCCTATTTCAGCGGCACGTAGATGTCCGTCTGCCATTGCTCCAGTGGCGTTTCCGGATAGACGCTCAGGTAATGAAAGAACAACGGATGATCACGCAGTTCTTCGTTGCTCGATGGCAGCCAGTCACGATAAAGCGGGTAGATGGTTTCGCCAATATAGTCAGGCGAGCCGGTATGTCGAATCACGGCACAACGCCCTACCGGTATAACCCGTTCATGCACGCCGAAATCGTTGGGGTGCACTGCCTCGTCTATCTCGCCGCACACGGCAAAGCGAAAGGCGTGGGCCGGGGTGGTGTCGGGGTTGTCGTAGGGGATACCGAAGGTACGGCTGCTGGCCACAGGCGACTGGCCGCTTTGCATGCGCCATTGGCGAAAACGCGCGACGCTTTCGCTGACCAGGCCGGGCGGCCCTTGGTGTTCGAGCGCGGCCACGCGGGTTTCGGCGAAATTCACGATACGGATCTGCATGGTGATACTCCTGGATCGGTGAGGAACATTGAATACCGCACTCCAGGCCTGCCAGTTCGGCGCCTTGGCGAACGTGCTCGGCGCCATGCCGAAGGCGCGCTTGAACGCTCTGGCAAAGGCTTCGGGGCTTTCGAAACCGGCGCCGAATGCGGCCTCCAGTATGGGCGTCGCGGGCGAGGCGACCAGTTGATGCGCTGCGCGTCGAAGCCTCATCAGTTGCACATACCGTGAAACCGGAACGCCCATGTAGGCCGTGAACTGCCGATGGAAGTGAAACACCGAGAAGTTAGCGATGCGGCTCAAGGCATTCACCGACAGGTCACCTTCGAGGTGGCTGTCGATGTAGGCAAGCACGGTTTCGAACCGTTTCATGTAGCTAGGGTTGTGCTGTGAGTCAGTCAACGAACGGAATCTCTGGAAGGTGCGGTAAGCGCTAGCATCCGTTGTTCAGGCACCGGGGTGCCTAGCCGTGATTGCTCTATCGGGTGGCTTGATGTGCTGCCAAGAGTTATGAGTCAGGGTTACAGGGTGAGTACCAAGGGGCAGCAGCGTCGACGTGAACATGTTTCTGCTTCCTGGGCAGGAACGGAGTATCAAGCGTTCCCAGCGCTATCGAAATCCAGTCGGCAAACTCACCTTGGGCGCGTGACCAGAACAAGGTCGAGCCGCACTCCGTGCAGAACTCGCGCGTAACCGTCGGTGATGAAGAAAAGGCCTTGATGCTGGTAGCGCCGCGCAATATTCGCAGCATGCTGCGCGGAATACTGCCGTACGAAGCGAATGCGGCGCCGTGACTTTTGCGGCACTGGCTGCAGTGGCAGTGGGTCACTGCCTTGGGTGGGGTGAGTAGCAGGTAAGAGACTGCTGCACACAAGCAGCTTCCTTGGTATGCCTCTGTCATTGGCGCTTCCGTGCAGGTGGGAAAGCGCCAGCGTAAACGCCTTGGTTCGATCAGTCGACTGGCCTGCGATCACGGGCGAGCAAAGCTGTTCAGCCCGATCCAGAGGCGCTAACGGCCCTGAGCGGACATCATTTGCGAATAGTGCTGAATGGCCGTAAGTTTCTTTATCCCTGACTCAAGGACCGAGCCATGACTAATACCCCCGAAAAGATACTGTTTCTTCCCGGCGCCTCCGGCAACACACAATTCTGGTGCCCGGTCGCCGAAGCCCTCGAAACGTCAATTGCCGTGCAACACATGGGCTGGCCTGGATTTGGCAGTACACCAGCCAAGCCGAACATCACCGGTTTGAAGCATCTCGCCGAGATGGCGATCGCAGAAATCGACAGGCCCACGGCCTTGGTGGCGCAATCAATGGGCGGGGTTGTCGCAGTGCTTATCGCACTTGAGCGCCCCGACTTGGTCACTCACTTGGTTCTAGCCGCCACCTCGGGCGGCTTGAACCTCCCTGCTTTGGGTGCTACGGACTGGCGCGAGGCGTTCGAAGCAGATTACCCAACCCTGCCACGCTGGTTCCTGGATGATCGCACCGACCTGTCCAGCCAATTGCACGAACTGCAACTCCCGGTACTGCTGCTTTGGGGCGCAGAGGATGCGATCAGTCCGATCACGGTTGGTCAGCGGCTAGTGCAATTGATACCCGATGCCACGCTGGAGGTGTTCCCCGAGGCCGGCCATGATCTCGGCCATACGCATGCCAAGGCTGTCGCGCGACTGATCGACAAGCACCTTGGCTGAAGGCAGCGTTGGTGAAGGGCTGGTTGTTCCCGTCTTCCAGGCCTGCTCCGTCATCCTCGCAGGAAGCGACGGCAACAGCAGCGCCTGCGGGCCGATAGGCAATCAAACGCTACGTGTCAAGCCGCCATCGACCTTGATGTTCTGCCCGGTGATGTAGGCTGCGCCTTCGCTGGCAAGAAACGCAATGGTGGCGGCGATTTCCTCGCAGGTGCCATAGCGTCTGAGCGGCACGCTGTCGCGGCGCTGTTCGGTGGCTGGCAGGCTGTCGATCCAGCCGGGGAGGACGTTGTTGATCCTCACGTTGTCCCCGGCAAATTGGTCGGCGAAGATTTTGGTGAATGCGGCCAGGCCCGAGCGGAACACTGCAGACGTCGGGAACAGCTCACTCGGCTCGAACGCCCAGGCGGTGGAAATGTTGATGATTACGCCCCCTTTCTGGCGCTGCATGTAGGGCGTCACCAGGCGAGTCGGGCGAATGACATTGAGCAGATAGGTGTCCATGCCCTTGTGCCAGTCTTCGTCGCTGATTTCCAGGATTGGCGCGCGCGGACCATGGCCGGCGCTATTGACCAGCACGTCGATGCGCCCCCACTTTTCCACCACGGCATCGACCAGGCGTTTCAGGTCCTCAACCGACTGGTTGCTACCTGTTACGCCAATACCGCCGAGCTCGGCAGCCAGTGATTCGCCCTTGCCCGAGGAGGACAGGATGCCGACCTTGAACCCGTCAGCGGCCAGGCGCCGTGCCGCTGCCGCGCCCATACCACTGCCACCTGCTGTGATAATCGCAACTTTTTCTACTGACATGCTGCCTCCGGAACGTTAATGGCTGAATGCTTAGGCGCACTAAAATTAGCAGCAGTCCTAGCAGCGAGGGAGACAGCTAAACTTCAGCAAGGCAGTAGATTAACTATTGCCTGCTTGTTGCTTGAGCCAGCGCTGGACGATGCCTAGAGACTCCGGCTGCTGCAACTTTCGTGGCCACACCAGATAAAACGACTTATCGAGCCTGAGTTGCTGAGCGAAGACCTGGGTCAGCCTGCCCGCGACGATGTCGTCACTGACGAACGCCAGGCTTGCCAACGCAATACCCTGACCACTGATGGCCGCATCGATGGCCAATGAAGTCTGGTTGAACCGCAGGTTTCTGGCAGTCGCTTGCCCGTGTTGGGGGAACAGTTGTGCAAGGAACCGAGGCCAGAAATCATGGGCATCGTGGAGCAGGGTGAACGCTTGAAGCTGCTCGAAGCTGGTGGGGGCCTTGCAGGCTTCGAACAACGTTGGGCTGGCCACGGCGACGATACGCTGTTCCATCAACAGTTCGCTGTTCAAGCCCGCGCCGATGTCGGGCTTGCCATAGCGGACTGCGATATCCACGCCGTCGGTATTGAAGTGGGACAGCCGATCTGTGGCCAGTACACGTAAATCGATGTCCGGATGGCTGTGCGCAAAGCTGCCCAGCCGGGGAATGAGCCATTTGGAGGCAAAGGTCGGTGTCACGCTGACCGTCAGGTGAGACGCCTGTGGCCGCAGCAGGCGGGTTGCCTCATCGATCATCGCCAAAGCGTTGCGAATGCTGCCGCTGTAGCCCAGCCCCGCATCGGTCAGTGCCAGGCCCCGGGGCAGGCGCTCGAACAAACGAAGGTTCAGGCTCGCTTCCAGCCCGCGTATCTGTTGTGCCACTGCCGCCTGGGTCACCCCCAGCTCTTCGGCGGCCAGGCGGAAGTTCAGGTGGCGGGCAACCACTTCGAACACACGTAGCGCATTGAGTGAGGGCAAATCAGGGAAACCGTTTGGCATGGGGATGGACAGGGTCGGGCTGGAGGATTCAGCCACGAGGCTACTCGTCGAGCGCCTGTAAAGAAACCCGCGCCACCGCAGCCAATCCACCTCGCTGCGCAGCAAGCCCTCTGTTGGCGGCTGGCCAATTCCATCGTTCGGCTTGACGCGTGAAATTTTTCGTGTAAATTTTCATGAAAAATAAGTCTAAAAATTTCACGGCAGTCCGAAACGATGAAGATGCACGAAGAGGTTGAAGCCCTCGCGATCCTTATTCACGACCTGCGCAAATTCAAGAACCTGACCTTGGGTGAACTGGCCGAGCGCATCAACCGTTCGGTGGGTTTCCTCTCCCAGGTCGAGCGGGGCGTTTCGCGCCCGACCGTGGCAGACCTCACCGCTATCAGCGAAGCGCTCGGCGTATCAACAGCGTATTTCTACAACCTGAGCAAGCCCCGCAGCATTGGCTGGGTCACGCGCCCCCACGAGCGGCGCACGCTGTACCTGGAGTCGGGCATCACCGACGTGCTGGCCTCGCCGACCATCGCAGGCGCCTTCTCCATGCTCGACAGCCTTCTCGAGCCGGGCGCCACCAGTGGGGAGGCGTACTTGAGCGACCGTTCCGAGCAGGGCTGTTTCGTGCTCGAGGGCGAACTCACGGTGTGGCTGGACCAGGGCGATGCCGTGACCCTGCAAGCCAACGACTGCTTCCAGCTGCAACCCCATGCGCCGTTCCGTTACGCCAACTTGACGGATAAAACCACCCGTGTGCTCTGGGTCTTCAATTGAATTCGTTCACCTCACAAGGATAAGAAGATGAGTGTCATCTTTCCGGATCTGCTGGCTGAAGTGCGCTCGTTCCGAGCAGAACACCCGGCAATTCGCTATGTCGACCTGATTGCGCTGGACATCCCCGGGCACTTCTACGGCAAGCGCTACCCCATGGACATGCTGGAAAAAGTCGCAGCCGGTGCGCCACTGAAGCTGCCGCAGAACTGCGTGCTGCTGGGTACCCAGGGCGGCCTTTACCCGATTGGTGACTATTGCTTCGCCGACGGCGACCCGGATGCCGCCCGGCGCCTGGTGCCGGGTACGCTGAAGCCGGTGCGTTGGGAAAAGGAAGTGATCGCCCAGATGCTGATCACGTCCGACGGCACTGCAAAGCCGATCGAATTCGAGCCTCGTGAAGTGCTGGCGCGTGTGCTTCAGCGTCTGGCCAAGCGTGGCATCCGCCCGGTGGTGGCGTTTGAACTGGAGTTCTACCTGTTCGACCGCAAGCTTGATAACGGCCTGCCCCAGTATCCACGTGACACGGCGACCGAGGATGAAGACGATCAGCCGAATATGCACATCGAGCGGTTGTCGCGCTTTTCGTCGGTCCTGCACGAGATGGTCGATGGCGCCAACGAGCAGGGCGTGCCGGCGAACGTCATCACCGCAGAGCTGGGCCCAGGCCAGTTCGAGATCAACTTCTCGCACAGCGACGATGCCCTCAGTGCGGCGGACTGGTCGGCACTGTTCTGCCGCAGTACCCGCGGTATCGCGATGAAGCATGGCTACCGTGCCAGCTTCATGAGCAAACCCTACCTGGACGCGCCAGGCAGCGGCATGCATGTGCACGTCAGCCTGTACGACGCTGCCGGCAATAACATCCTGGCGGGAAGCGAACAGCGCAAGCTGCGCCATGCGGTGGCAGGCTGCCTGGAACTGCTGCCGCACTGCATGCCGATCTTTGCCCCCAACCACAATGCCTACCGACGTTATGGCGCCATGGTCAACGCGGCGAGCAAGGCCAGCTGGGGGTTCGAAGACCGTGACGCGTGCATCCGCATCCCTGAGTCCGACCCGCGCAACCTGCGCATCGAGCACCGCCTCGCTGGCGCCGACGCCAACCCGTATCTGGTGCTGGCGGCCATTTTGACCGGGATGGAGCATGGTCTGGATCGCGGCGTGGAGCCCATCGCCCCGCTGAACGACAACCGCCAGAGCGGCATCGACTTCCCCAAGGATGCCCTCAGCGCCTTGGCCGCCATGCGTCACCACCCGGTGGTCAACGAAGGCCTGGGCAGCGAGTTCGTGATGGTCTATTGCGAAAACAAATACCAGGAGCAACTGGACTTCATGCACCACATCGATGCCCGCGAATACCGCTGGTTCCTGTAGGTGCCGAGGTTGGAACAGCGACGCTGCACCCTCCCTTTCTACCGTTTCAATACAACGCGCAATATGGATTTGCCGGAGGAAGATATGCCACGTGTGCCCGTGATCGGCATTACCGCATGCACCAGCATGATTGAGCTGCATGCAACCCAGACCATCAGCGAGAAGTACGCGCGCGCGGCAGCCAAGGCGGCGTGTGGGCTGCCCATCGTCATTCCCAGCCTCGGTGGGTTGATAGACAGCGCCGATATTCTCGACGTGGTGGATGGGCTGATCTTCACCGGTTCGCCGTCCAACATCGAGCCGTACCACTACAACGGCCCGGCCAGTGCCGCGGGCACCCATCACGACCCTCTGCGCGATGCCACCACGTTGCCGCTGATGCGCGCCGCCATTGCCGCCGGCGTACCGGTACTCGGCATTTGCCGCGGCTTCCAGGAAATGAACGTGGCGTTGGGTGGCACCCTGCACCAGAAGGTCCACGAGACCGGCATGTTCATGGACCACCGCGAAGGCAAGGATGAGCCCCTCGACAAGCAATACGGGCCGCGCCACACCCTGCATGTAGAGCCTGGCGGCATGCTCGACCGCATGGGCTTGCCGGCGATATTCGACGTCAATTCCATCCACGGCCAAGGCATCGACGTACTGGCCCCCGGGCTGAGGGTGGAGGCGCTGGCACCCGATGGCCTGGTGGAAGCGATTTCGGTCGAGAGCAGCAAGGGCTTTGCCCTGGGCGTGCAATGGCACCCCGAGTTCCAGGTCATGGATAACCCCCATTACCTGGCCATCTTCCAGTCCTTTGGCAAGGCCTGCCGGCACCGCTCGGTGCTGCGCCAGAGGCTGTTGCTGTCTGCCTGAGCAGCCAACTTTCCCACCTGAAAAAAATACCCTCGCAGCGCGGCTGCGCAACTTGATGGAGTGAAGTCAATGAGTGAACAGAATTCGCAGACCCTTGCCTGGCAAACCATGAGCCGCGACCATCACCTGGCCCCGTTCAGCGATGTCAGGCAACTGGCTGAGAAAGGCCCACGCATCATCACCTCGGCCAAGGGCGTGTACCTGTGGGACAGCGAGGGCAACAAGATTCTCGATGGCATGGCCGGCTTGTGGTGCGTGGCGGTCGGCTATGGTCGCGATGAGCTGGCCGAGGTCGCCAGCCAGCAGATGAAGCAGTTGCCTTACTACAACCTGTTCTTCCAGACCGCGCACCCGCCCGCGCTGGAGCTGGCCAAGGCGATCGCCGAGGTGGCCCCGCAAGGCATGAACCACGTGTTCTTCACCGGCTCCGGCTCCGAAGGCAACGACACCGTGCTGCGCATGGTCCGCCATTACTGGGCACTGAAGGGCCAGAAGAACAAGAAGGTCATCATTGGCCGCATCAACGGCTACCACGGCTCTACCGTGGCGGGCGCGGCCTTGGGCGGCATGAGTGGCATGCACCAGCAGGGCGGGGTGATCCCGGATGTCGTGCACATCCCGCAGCCATACTGGTTCGGCGAAGGCGGCGACATGACCGAGGCCGACTTCGGCGTGTGGGCGGCCGAGCAATTGGAGAAGAAGATCCTCGAAGTTGGCGTGGACAACGTTGCTGCCTTCATCGCCGAGCCGATCCAGGGCGCCGGTGGCGTGATCATTCCACCGCAGACCTATTGGCCGAAGATCAAGGAAATCCTGGCCAGGTACGACATCCTCTTCGTCGCCGACGAAGTGATCTGCGGGTTCGGCCGTACCGGTGAGTGGTTCGGCACCGATTACTACGACCTCAAGCCTGACCTGATGACCATCGCCAAGGGCCTGACCTCCGGTTACATCCCCATGGGCGGGGTGATTGTGCGTGACGAGGTGGCCAAGGTCATCAGTGAAGGCGGCGACTTCAACCACGGCTTCACCTATTCCGGCCACCCTGTGGCGGCAGCGGTGGGCCTGGAGAACCTGCGGATCCTGCGTGACGAGCAGATCATCCAGCAGGTGCACGATAAAACCGCGCCGTATCTGCAACAACGCCTGCGCGAACTGGCCGACCACCCGCTGGTAGGCGAAGTGCGCGGCCTGGGCATGCTCGGTGCGATCGAGTTGGTGAAAGACAAGGCCACCCGTGCCCGTCATGAAGGCAAAGGTGTCGGCATGATCTGTCGCCAGCACTGCTTCGACAACGGCCTGATCATGCGCGCTGTAGGCGACACCATGATCATCGCGCCACCGCTGGTGATCAGTATCGAAGAGATCGACGAATTGGTAGAGAAAGCCCGCAAGTGCCTGGACCTGACCTATGAGGCTGTTCGGTAACGGCAGAGGGCCTGGTTAGCTGTTCTCAGCACCTGTGAGATCGAGCGCCGCCCGCGCGGTGCTCGATCGGAGCCGCAATCGTACATTTCACGTCAGGCACCACCCGCAAAGCATTTTGCTTTGTGAAATGAATCCTGTACTTTTCTGGGCATCCATTTCCCGTCTGAAAGTCGCGATTCAACCATGAAAGTGCACGAAGAAATCGAAGGCCTGGCAGTACTGATTCGCGACCTGCGCAAGTTCAAGGGCCTGACACTGGGCGAACTGGCACAGCGCATCGGCCGTTCGGTGGGCTTTCTGTCCCAGGTCGAACGCGGCGTATCACGCCCGACCGTGGCCGATCTCACTGCCATCAGCGAAGAGCTCGGTGTATCCACAGCCTACTTCTACAAGCTGGACAAACCCCGCGAGCTCGACTGGGTGACCCGCCCGCACGAGCGTCGCACGCTGCACCTGGCGGGTGGCATTACCGATGTGCTGGCATCGCCCTCGATAACGGGCGCGTTTTCCATGCTCGATAGCCATTTGCAGCCGGGGGCCAGCAGTGGCGAGGAGTACCTGGACGACAGCTCGGAGCAGGGTTGCTTCGTGCTCGAAGGCGAACTGACGGTGTGGTTGGGCGATGCTGAGCCGGTCACGCTACACGCCAATGACAGTTTTCAATTGCAACCCCACGCCCGTTTTCGTTACGCCAACCTGACCGACAAGCCCACACGCGTGCTTTGGGTGTTCAGCTGAGGGCCGTCGCACTGGCATGCGCATTGTGCTTCGGCTAGCCGGGAAAGTTGGCCTGCAAGCAATGTGCAGGCTGCATGGGGTATCCTTGCACCACGCAATCAACTTCGAAGCAGTGAATGAACAATGGGTTTTGAACAACTAGCTGAGCTACGAGACCGCCTGCGGGCGGAAAAAGGGCAGGTAAAGGCCGATAGCGCGAAACCGCCCAAGCGCAAGTCGCCCCCGCAGGCGAAGCCGCGTGAGATGGACCCGGCGGTGGCAGCGATCTGGCCACTGCAGAAGCATTTTCCCTTGGCTTTCCCGGTCAACCCGGCCCCCAAGGTGCCGCTCAAGGAGGGCATTTTCAAGGATGCCGAGCAACACCTGGAGCTGCTTGGGTTGACCCGCGAACAGCTCAAGCTGGGCATTTCCACGTGGTGCCGGGGCGCTCGATACTGGGCAAGCATGGTGGAGAATGCTCCTCGCCTTGACCTGAATGGTCAGGCCGCAGGTTCTGTGACCGCCGCTCAGGCGCTGCATGCCAAGCAGCAAGCTGCGCGGCAACGCAGCCAGGACCGACGCAATCGTGCGAAGTCAAAGGCCCAGGCTCCGGCCCCCGCCGCCGACACCGTAACGGTGCAGTCCACCGACTGAACTCAGTCGCGTTCTGCCGTGTAGCCATGCTGGATGGCAGCCCATTGCGGGGCTGCCGTCTGGCAGGCCCGGTAATGGACCAGGTTCGGTTTCGAGGCCTGGTGCATGTAACGATGGTTTCAAGACCCACCTGATATGCAAGCCGTGGCAGCTGATGCCGGGGCGTAATCACGTGCGTCGGTTTCAGAATGCGCCTGGTCGCTCGTATACAACCCCTCGGCGCTACAAGTGCCATGCTAGCAGGATGCCCAAGGGTCAGTGCGCGCAGACGTGCGGCCGTGGGCGAGGAGGCCACCCGTACCACGCAACTGTGACGTGGACGGTGCGCCGCAGCAGAACACGCCGGAAACCTGCCCCCTAAAACAATCAGGCAGGGTCCGTGATGCCGAGGTCCGCTGTATGCCTGATGAATTGCTCCACCTGCCTGTAATCCAGCGTATTCTGGCCCGCGACAAGGACACCCCCGGTGCCCTGTTGCCGATCCTGCATGCTGTCCAGCACGAGATGGGTTACATCCCCGATGCCTCGGTCCCCGAAATCGCCCATGCCCTGAACCTCAGCCTGGCTGAAGTGCGTGGGGTAATCAGCTTTTATCACGACTTCCGCACCGCGCCGCCCGCTCGCCACACCCTGCGCCTGTGCCGTGCCGAGTCGTGCCAGAGCCGTGGCGCCGAAGCCCTGGCCGCGCAATTGCGTGAACAGTTGGCACTGGACGACCACGGCACCAGCGCCGACGGGTCCATCAGCCTGCGCCCTGTTTACTGCCTGGGTGCCTGTGCCTGCTCGCCAGCGCTGGAGCTGGACGGCCAGGTGCACGCGCGACTCACCCCTGAGCGCCTGCGAGACTTGGTCAATGGTTGCCGGGAGGACTCAGCATGCTGAAGCTGTACATTCCCTGTGATTCCGTAGCCCGTGCCGTGGGTGCCGACCAGGTCGCCGAGGCCCTGCTGCGCGAGGCCGAGCGCCGCCAGTTGCCGCTGGACATCCAGCGCACCAGCTCGCGCGGGCTTTACTGGCTGGAGCCGCTGATCGAGTGCGACAGTGCGCAAGGGCGCCTGGGTTTCGGCCCGATTACGCCACAGGATGTGCCGTCATTGCTTGATGCCCTGGCGGGGGAGCCCGGTGGCCACTCGCTGGCACTGGGGCTGGTCGAAGAAATACCCTATCTCAAGACTCAGCAACGCTTGCTGTTCGCTCGCGCTGGCATCACCCGCCCATTGTCGCTGGACGACTATCGTGCCAACGGCGGTTTCGCAGGCCTGGAGGCCGCCGTGGCGCTGGACGGTGCCGAAGTGGTTGCCGCAGTACTCGACTCCGGCCTGCGTGGCCGTGGTGGTGCGGCGTTCCCGGCCGGCATCAAGTGGCGCACCGTGCGTGATGCTGGCGCCGGACAGAAGTACGTGGTGTGCAACGCCGACGAGGGTGACTCGGGCACGTTCGCTGATCGCATGCTGATGGAAGGCGACCCCTTCCTGCTGATCGAGGGCATGATCATTGCCGGCCTCGCCGTGGGTGCCGACAAGGGCTATATCTATGTGCGCTCGGAGTATCCCGATGCCATCCGGGTACTCGACCAGGCCTTCGCCATCGCGCGTGACGCTGGCTACCTGGGTGCTGACGTAGCCGGCAGCGGCCAGGCGTTCGACCTGGAGGTGCGGGTGGGCGCCGGCGCCTATATTTGCGGCGAAGAAACCGCGCTGCTCGAATCCATCGAAGGCAAGCGTGGCATCGTCCGCGCCAAGCCACCGCTGCCTGCGCTGCAAGGGCTGTTCGGCCTGCCGACGCTGGTGCACAACGTACTTACCCTGGCTTCGGTGCCCATCATTCTGGCCAAGGGTGCAGCGTTCTATCGCGATTTCGGCATGGGCCGCTCGCTGGGCACCATGCCGTTCCAGCTGGCCGGCAACATTCGCCAGGGTGGCCTGGTCGAGCGCGCGTTCGGCCTGACCCTGCGCGAGCTGGTGGAAGGCTATGGCGGTGGCACGGCCAGTGGCCGGCCGCTGAAGGCCGCGCAGGTCGGTGGCCCGCTTGGTGCCTGGGTACCCCCCAGCCATTTCGACACCCCACTGGACTATGAAGCGTTTGCTGCCGTGGGCGCGATGCTCGGCCACGGCGGTGTGGTGGTGGCCGACGATACGTTGAACATGGCCAGCATGGCGCGTTTCGCCCTGCAGTTCTGTGCCGAGGAGTCCTGCGGCAAGTGCACCCCGTGCCGTATCGGTTCCACCCGGGGCATGGAAGTGGTCGACCGGTTGATCGCCAGCAGCGACATCACCGAACGCCATGACCAGGCGCTGTTGCTGCGCGACCTGTGCGACACCCTGCAGTACGGTTCGCTGTGCGCCATGGGCGGTATGACTGCCTATCCGGTGGCCAGCGCGCTCAAGTACTTCCCCGCCGATTTTGGGCTGACCACCACGGAGGCCGCACAGTGATCAATTTCTTCGACCCCGCTTCTGATAAAAGCAGCGACCTCGGCACACCGGCCCGCGAAAGCGACGTGCAGGTCAGCCTGAGCATCGACGGCCGCGCCATCAGCGTGCCTGCTGGCACCTCGGTCATGCGCGCCGCCGCCATGCTGGGCACCAGCATCCCCAAACTGTGCGCCACCGACAGCCTCGAAGCCTTCGGCTCCTGCCGCATGTGCATGGTGGAAATCGAAGGCATGCGCGGTTACCCGGCATCCTGCACCACGCCAGTCAGTGAAGGCATGGTGGTGCGCACCGAAACCCCGCGCCTGGCCGGGCTGCGTCGCAACGTGATGGAGCTGTACATTTCCGACCACCCCCTGGACTGCCTGACCTGTTCGGCCAACGGCAACTGCGAGCTGCAGACCGTGGCGGGCCAGGTGGGCCTGCGTGAGGTGCGCTACGGCTATGACGGCGCCAACCACCTGGACGAGAAAAAAGACGTTTCCAACCCGTATTTCGACTATGAGCCGAGCAAGTGCATCGTCTGCAGCCGCTGTGTGCGCGCCTGCGAGGACATCCAGGGTACGTTCGCTCTGACCATTACCGGGCGTGGTTTCGAATCGCGGGTGGCGGCAGCGGGTGGCGAAAACTTCCTTGCTTCCGAATGCGTTTCGTGCGGCGCCTGCGTGCAGGCCTGTCCGACCGCGACCCTGACGGAAAAGAGCCTGGTGCAGCTTGGCCAGCCTGAGCGTTCGGTCATTACCACCTGCGCCTACTGCGGCGTTGGCTGCTCGTTCCGCGCCGAAATCAAGGGTGACCAGCTGGTGCGCATGGTCCCGGACAAGAACGGTGGCGCCAACCACGGCCACGCCTGCGTCAAGGGCCGCTTTGCCTGGGGCTACGCCACCCACCCGGACCGCATCACCAAACCGATGATCCGCAAGCGCCTGGAAGACCCATGGCAGGAAGTCAGCTGGGACGAGGCCGTGACCTATGCCGCCAGCGAGTTCCGCCGCATCCAGCTCAAGTACGGGCGCGACTCCATCGGCGGTATCACCTCCAGCCGTTGTACCAACGAAGAAGCCTATCTGGTGCAAAAACTGGTGCGCACGGCGTTTGGTAACAACAACGTCGATACCTGTGCACGGGTGTGCCATTCGCCCACCGGTTATGGCCTGAAGCAGACCCTGGGTGAGTCGGCCGGCACGCAAAGCTTCGACTCGGTGATGCAGGCCGACGTTGTGCTGGTGATTGGCGCCAACCCCACCGATGCGCACCCGGTGTTCGGCTCGCAACTAAAGCGCCGCCTGCGCCAAGGGGCGCGGCTGATCGTGATCGACCCACGGCGCATCGACCTGGTCGACTCGCCGCACGCCCGCGCCGACCTGCACCTGCAACTGCGCCCGGGCACCAACGTGGCCATGCTCAACGCCCTGGCCCACGTGATCGTTACCGAGGGCCTGCTGGCCCAAAGCTTCATCGATGCCCGCTGCGAAACCGAAGACTTCGCCCGTTGGCGCGACTTCGTCAGCCTGCCAGACAACGCCCCCGAGGTGCTCGGCCCGGTTTGTGGCGTGCCTGCTGAGCAGATCCGCGCTGCGGCCCGGCTGTATGCCACCGGCGGCAACGCGGCCATCTACTACGGCCTGGGTGTGACCGAGCACAGCCAAGGCAGTACCGCAGTGATGGGCATCGCCAACCTGGCCATGGCCACTGGCAACATCGGCCGTGAAGGGGTAGGGGTGAACCCGCTGCGCGGGCAGAACAACGTGCAGGGCTCGTGCGACATGGGCTCGTTCCCCCACGAGTTGCCCGGCTACCGGCATGTCTCCAACGAGGGCGTGCGCGCCGAGTTCGAACAGGCGTGGGGCGTGACCTTGCAGCCCGACCCGGGTCTGCGCATTCCCAACATGTTCGAGGCGGCGCTGGATGGCAGCTTCAAGGCGCTGTACTGCCAGGGTGAGGACATCGCCCAGAGCGACCCCAACACCCAGCACGTCACCGCGGCCTTGCTGGCCATGGAGTGCGTGGTGGTGCAGGACATCTTCCTTAACGAAACTGCCAAGTTCGCCCATGTGTTCCTGCCGGGCAGTTCGTTCCTGGAAAAGGACGGCACCTTCACCAACGCCGAGCGGCGTATTTCGCGGGTGCGCAAGGTCATGGAACCGCTGGCTGGCAAGGCCGACTGGGAAGCTACCGTGGCCCTGGCCAACGCCCTGGGCTACCCGATGAACTACCGCCATCCTTCCGAGATCATGGATGAGATCGCCCGCCTGACGCCGACCTTCCGTCGTGTCAGCTACGCTGAACTCGACCGCCATGGCAGCCTGCAGTGGCCGTGCAACGACGCTGCCCCAGACGGCACGCCGACCATGCACATCGACCAGTTCGTGCGTGGCAAGGGCCGCTTCATGCTCACCGGCTACGTGCCCACCGACGAAAAGGTCAACAACCGCTACCCGTTGCTGCTGACCACCGGGCGCATTCTCAGCCAGTACAACGTCGGCGCCCAGACCCGGCGTACCGGCAACGTCGCCTGGCATGACGCCGACCGCCTGGAGATCCACCCGACCGACGCGGAAAGCCGTGGCATCCACGACGGTGACTGGGTCGGCATCGGCAGCCGCGCCGGGCAGACTGTGCTGCGTGCCAAGGTCAGTACGCGAGTGGCGCCGGGAGTGGTGTACACCACCTTCCACTTCCCCGAGTCGGGGGCCAACGTGATCACCACCGACAACTCCGACTGGGCCACCAACTGCCCCGAGTACAAGGTGACGGCAGTGGAAGTGGTGAAAGTGTTCCAGCCATCGCAATGGCAAAAGCGCTATCAGGATTTCAGTGATGAACAGCAGCGGCTGCTGAAAGAGCGCCGCACTGCGGAGAAAGCCGAGGTTCGCCGATGAGCAGCGAAAACCTGGTCAAGATGGCCAACCAGATTGCCCATTACTTCGACAGCGAGCCCGACCGGGCGCTGGCGGTGCAAGGGGTGCGGCAGCATTTGCAGAGCTTCTGGACGCCGGCCATGCGCCGGCAGCTGGCGGAATGGAGCGAGGCCCATGTGGGGGAGGGGCTTGACCCGAAGGTGCGGGAGGCGTTGGTCTAGATCCCCGGGCGGCAACGGAACCTTGGGGGCGGGTTTGCTTGCGAATGTGGCGTTGAAATCAATGACGCATTCGCGGGTGAACCCGCTCCTCCAAGGGGCCTGCATATTGCCTACTCAGCCGCGGGCCAGCTCCGTCAGGTGGGCGATTGCTTCTTCGCTCTTGAGCACCAGCACATCACCCTGCAGCGCATCCAGCACCACTTCCGAGGTATTACCAATCAACGCCCCGGAAATGCCCGTGCGGCACACCGTGCCCATCACCGTCACCACGGCATCGAGCTTCTGTTCGGTATGGGGAATCAACACATCCGCCGGCCCTTCAGCCACATGCAGGCATTCTTCCCTGATGCCGTATTCAGCCTGGAACGCGCTGCACGCTTCACGGTAGCGCTTTTCGATCGTATCGCTCAGCTGGTACGCCGGGTCCGACGCTGACAGCATCGGCGACGGGTGGGCACTGATGACATGCAGTTCTCCCTTGGCCAGTTTGGCAATCTCGAAGCCGTGGTCGATGATGCTGGCATGCAGGCGGCGGTGGTCTTCGTCCTGGTTGCCCACGTCCACCGCCGCCAGGATCTTGCCGCCGGTCCATGGCCGCTCGCTCTTGACCATCAACACGGCACACGGGCATTGGCGCAGCAGTTTCCAGTCGCTGGGGGTGAGCAGGGCCTTTTTCAGCGGGTTGTCCGGGCGATGGTCCTTGATCACCAGTTCGCAGCCTTCGGCCTGCTGTACATGGATGATGGTGTCGTGCAGGTTGTCGCGCCAGCCCTCTTCATGGGTGACATTGTCGAAGCCGTCATCATGCAACTGGCTGCTCAGCAGGCTCAGCAGCGCACTGTGATCATGCCGTTTGTCGCACATCAGCAAGTGCAGGCGCGCGCCGGTGATGCCGGCAATCAGCTTGGCCCGTGTAAGCGCCCGGCTGTGGGCGTGCGCGGGGTCGAGGACGACGAGGATGCTGCGGACGGCTTGCATGGGCGTTAACTCCCTTCGATGATGGCGACCAGTGCCTGACTATAGTCGGCGCTTCGCCCTCCAGCGCTTGATGTACATCAAGCATAGTCACTGGCGTCGCCAGCCGCCGCCGGTATAATCGCCGACCCTGCCTGTTCTGTGTGGTTGCACGCTTATGTCCCTGATCCCCGAAATCGAAGCCTTTCTTGGCTGCCCGACGCCAGACGCCTGGATCGAAGCGGCGCTCGCCGACCAGGAAACCCTGCTGATCGACCACAAGAACTGCGAGTTCAAGGCCGCCAGCACGGCCTTGAGCCTGATCGCCAAGTACAACACTCACCTTGATCTGATCAACATGATGTCGCGCCTGGCCCGCGAGGAGCTGGTGCACCACGAACAGGTGTTACGCCTCATGAAACGCCGCGGTGTGCCGTTGCGCCCGGTGTCGGCAGGGCGTTACGCGTCGGGGTTGCGCCGGCTGGTGCGCGCCCATGAGCCGGTCAAGCTGGTGGATACGCTGGTGGTGGGGGCGTTCATCGAGGCGCGCAGTTGCGAACGTTTTGCCGCACTGGTGCCACATCTGGATGAAGAGCTGGGCCGCTTCTACCACGGGTTGCTGAAAAGCGAAGCGCGCCACTACCAGGGCTACCTGAAACTGGCGCACAACTACGGTGAGGAGGCGGACATCGCCCGCCGTGTCGAGCTGGTACGCGCTGCGGAAATGGAGCTGATCCAGTCGCCCGACCAGGAGCTGCGCTTCCACAGCGGCATCCCGCAGGCTTTGGCCGCCTGATGGGCACCAGGCGGCGCAGGCCTTAACTGCGCCGACCCAGTAGCAGGCCTACCACCAGCCCGAGGCCGGCGGAAATGGCCACGGTCTGCCAGGGGTGGCCGCCGATGTAATCCTGAGTGGCGTCCACCACCGGTTGCGCCTTGCTGCGCACGTTGCTCGCAGCCTGGCGTGCCTGGCGCAGCTTCAGGCTCACCTGGGCGCGCAACGTCTCTGCTTCTTCGCCGACCAGTGCGGCACTGTCGTTCAGCAGTTTTTCCGATTCTTCTATCAGCGATTGCAGTTCGCTGAATACCTGGTCCTTGATCTGATCGCTGTCAGCCAGCGTGGCGTTTTTCCGGGCCATGAACTCGTCCTCGTCAATGGGGTTGTGAACAATGGATGCCGCCACGTCGGGAAAGTTGCGGCGGCTTTCCGATGATGGGTTGCCTGGGTGTAAGATAGCGGCCATTTTCAAACCTGCAGGTAACTTCATGAGTTTCAATCTGGCCAACATGAGCTTCGAGGAACGGGCGCAGATCGAGGCAGAGAAGGCCCGGCTGTTCGAGATGTGGCAGAACAACCTGGGCAAAGCCAAGGGCGAAGCCGCCCGGCTGATTGCCGAAAAGCCAAGGCGCAAGGGCAAATGGGCCGAGTGGGTGCGCGCCGAACTGGACGGCATGACGCCGCCTGAATACGCCAGCATGGTGCGCAGCGAAGTCAACAAGCTGATGGCCGCAGCCAGCGCCAACCGCTGAGCACACCCGCCCGGCGCTTATCAGTAGGTGCCCTTGGGCAAGTCCAGCTTGCCTTCATCGGTAAAGCGCACGGTCCCCAGCGGCCCGCCGGCCAGTTTGCCGCGCAGCTTGTAGGGTAGACCCTGCAGCGAGTCCAGCTTGCCCAGCCCATAGGCCTGGCGCAGGAAGGAAAACGCCGTGATGCTTACCGGCACCACGATCACCGCTTCGTCGTAGCGGCCAATGTGCCCCTGCTGATCACTGACCCCAGCGGCCAGCGGCTGGCCGTTTACTTCCAGGTTCAAGGCGATGCCGTTGTAATCGATCGGCGCCTCATTGGGGTTTTGCACTCGCATTTTCACCGCCATGCGCAGTTCCAGCTCCTGACCGGGCAGCGGTTCGATGCCGATCACGCTGATGTTCACCGGGTCGCGTGGCTGGAACAGCGCACAGGCCCCCAGGCCACAGGCCAGCAGCAGGACCAGGAGCAGGCGGGTGTAGCGGTACAGACGGGCAGTCATGGGCTGTGACCTTGCCGGAGTGGAGCTGGCAGTGTGGCAAATGCGCGTCGGCGTTGAAAGTATCGGTTCATATGAAAGATACTGTTTCTCATTAACGCCCGATAACCTCTCTTAGTGGCTGTTCCCAATCATGCTGACTTCACCCATGTCGGGCCTGCTGGCAAGTTTCCAGGAGCACTACGACGACCTGCTGCAGTTTCTGACACGGCGCATGAGCGACCGCCAGCGGGCGGCCGATGTGGCGCAGGAAACCTACCTGAAGCTGGTGAACATCGACGAGCAGGCGGTGCCGGTGTTGCACGCGCGCAGTTTCATCTTTCGCGTGGCCGGCAACCTGGCGATTGACGCCTTGCGCCGTGAGCAACGCATCGCCGCCTGCCACGACGACAGCGACGGAGCCTGTGAGGTGGCCTGCCCGGCGCCGGCACCCGAGGCGGCGTTGCTGGCCCGCGAGCGCTTGCAGATTCTTGACCAGGCGCTGTTGCAGTTGCCCGACAATGCCCGCCAGGCGCTGTTGCTCAACCGTGTCGAGGGCCTGACCCAGAAGCAGGTCGCTCAACGCCTGGGGGTTTCCGAGAGCATGGTGGCAAAGTATATCGGCCAGGCCTTGCGCCATTGCCGCGGCCGGCTGAAGCAGGCGGGTGTGGCGGCATCGGTGGTGTTGTTGGTCGCCGCCGTGGCGGGTTGGCAGCAAGCCCCGATGCTGCTGGCCGATTACCACACCGCCGTGGGCGAGCGGCAGGTCATTACCCTGGCAGATGGCACACGGGTGACGCTGAACAGCGCCAGTGCCTTGAGCGTGGCGTTCAGCGAGCATGAGCGGCGTGTGGTACTCGATGCGGGTGAGGCGTTGTTCGAGACCGCCGATGATTCACGTCCGTTTGTGGTCGAAACGGCCGGTGCGCGGGTGCAGGGCAATGCCGCCACCTTCAGCGTGCAGCGCGATGGCCACGTCGTGTTGGCTCGCGGTGAAGCCAAGGTGGGTGAACATGAACTGGCAGTGGCGGCCGATGCCGGCACGCAGATGGCCTGGCAGCGTGGCAAGCTGATCTTCAACGGCAAGCCGCTGGGGCAGGTGCTGACCGAGCTTGAGCGATACCGGCATGGGCGCATTGTGTTGTCCGACAGCAAGCTGGCTGCGATGGAAGTGAGCGGGGTGTTTGACCTGGATGAACCTGAGGCCCTGTTGCGGACGTTGGAGCAACGGTATGGCCTGAAGGTGACCTACCTGCCGTGGTTGGCCGTGGTGCATTGATCAGCCTGTGTCGGCCTCTTAGCGGGCAAGCCCGTTCCTGCACAGATCGCACAATCTTCAGGCGGGCGCAGTCGTTGTAGGAGCGGGCTTGCCCGCGAAGAGGCCGGGCAGAAACAAAAATATTTTTCATTTGGCACTGCAAGTTCCTGCAAGCCAGATCGTCGTAGTGAGACTGATCAGCAACCCATTCTCATTTACGACTTGTCAGGAAGCTCATTCGTGCCTCTGATGCTCAAGCCCTTGCACCGCCGTCGCGGTTCTTTTCACCATGCCTTGATGTCTTGCAGTGCCTTGGCCCTGTTGCTCGGCCCCCTGCACGCAGGGGCCGCGACGACTGCCGAACAGACCCAGATGCAAGCTCGCCAGGTCCAGCTCGACCTGCCAGCCCAACCGCTGGACCAGGCGCTGACCACTTTCGCCGACCAGGCCGGCCTGCACCTGCTGTACACCACAGGCGATGTCGCCGGCCAGGTCAGCCCGGCGTTGCAGGGCAACTTCAGTGTCGAGCAGGCCCTGCAGCAGTTGCTGGCTGGCAGCGGCATGAGCTGGCAGTTCAGCGAGGCTCGCACCGTCACCTTGCGCAAGGCCGAGGCCGTGCCGCAGGCGGTCAACCTCAAGCCGATCGAAGTCAGCGTAGCCTCGCGCACCAGCACCGCCATCAGCGAAATCCCCGGGACCGTCTGGGTGGTCGACCAGCAGCAATTGCGCGAGCAGATCGACAGCGGCGTCAGCCTGAAGGAAGCCATCGGCAAGCTGGTGCCGGGCCTTGACCTGGCGCCGGAAGGGCGCACCAATTACGGCCAGAACATGCGTGGGCGCAACGTGCTGGTGATGATCGACGGGGTCAGCCAGAACAGCTCCCGCGGCCTGTCGCGCCAGTTCGACAGCATTTCGCCTTTCAACGTCGAGCGCGTCGAAGTGCTGTCTGGCGCCAGCGCCATCTACGGCGGTGGCGCCACCGGCGGCATCATCAACATCGTGACCAAGAAGGGCGAGCCTGGCCCGGCGCGCTTCGAGACCCAGTTGGGGGCCAGCAGCGGTTTCAACAACAGCGACGACCTGGCCACCCGCTTCGCCCAGTCGGTCAGCGGCGGCAACGAGCGGGTCAATGCCCGGTTGGGCGTTTCCGGTGAGCAGAACGAAGCCTTCTACGATGGTGCTGGCGACCAGATCTTCATCGACAACACCCAGACCGACCTGCAGTACAACCGCACCATCGACGTACTCGGCACCTTGGGCCTGCAGCTGAACGACCAGCAGAGCCTCGACCTGTTGGCCCAGTACTACGACTCGGGCAACCATGGCAGCACGGGTATCTACTTCCCCAACCTGAACTACAACGCGCCATCCGACCTGGAAGACGCCGAACTGCGCAGCGGTTATTCATCGGACCTGGAGCCGCGTACGCGGCGCTTGCTGCTCAACGCCAATTACCACCACACCGACGTGCTGGGGCAGGACTTCTACCTGCAGGCCTCGTACCGCAAGGAAGATGACAACTTCTACCCGTTCCCGTACTACAACCGTGCCACGCCCACCGGCTCGCGCGGGGTGTACTTTGCCGCCTCGCAGCAGAATTTCGAGGTCACCAGCCTCAAGGGCCTGTTTGCCAAACAGTGGGATACGCTGAAGCTGACCTACGGCGTTGACCTGGATCGCGAGCGCTTCAACGCCGAGCAGACCACCTTCAACGCCCAGACCTCGTCCGAGTCGGGTGGCCTGGAGCTGGAAAAAGACAGCAAGGCCGCACGCTACCCCAGCTACCGGGTGGATGGTGTGTCGGTGTATGCCCAGCTGGACTGGCATGCCACTGACAACCTGACATTGTCCGGTGGTGCCCGGCGGCAGCAGATGGACGTGGATGTCAGCGATTTCAAGGGCGTGCCAGGTGGCAGTAACGACTATCAGGTCAACCTGTTCAACATCGGTGCCATCTACGACTTCAAGAACGGCCACCAGGTGTGGAGCAACTATGGCGAAGGCTTCGACCTGCCTGACCCGGCCAAGTACTACGGCAAGCCAGGCCTGAGCGTGGCCGATAACCCGTTGGCCGGTATCAAGAGCCGCCAGGTGGAATTGGGCTGGCGCTATGCCGACCTGGATTGGGATGCGCAGGCCGCGCTGTATTACATCTGGTCGGACAAGATCATCAACGTCGATTCGCAAACGCTGACCATCGACGTGAAAGAGCAGAAAAGCCGCGACTTCGGCTTTGAAGGTGCACTGACCCGGCACTTCCAGACCGGCTGGGAAGCTGGCGGCACATTGCACATGACACGCTCCGAGGAAGAGGCCGAGGATGGCGGCTGGATCAAGCGCGATGCCCGTTATGCCTCGTTGTCCAAGGCCACCGCATTTGTCGGCTGGAAGGGCGATGGCCGCAGTGCACGCTTGCAGGCCAACCATGCCTTCAGCCTGAAAGATGATGCCGATCACGAGATTGACGGCTACACCACCTTCGACCTGCTGGGTAGCCAGGATACCGGTTTCGGCACCTTCAGTGCCGGTATCCAGAACCTGCTGGACAAGCAGTACAGCACGGTATGGGGGCAGCGTGCGACGTTGTTCTATTCGCCGACCTACGGGCCGGCGTATCTGTATGACTACCAGGGGCGTGGGCGGACCTACACGCTGAGCTGGAGCATGGCTTACTGATTGTGGTGGCCTGAACGGGCCTGTTCGCGGCGGCAACGGTGAACGGCGGGTGGAGATTGGCCAGCAGGGCCGGCCTCTTCGCGGG